>UQQN01000074.1 GCA_900543155.1 uncultured Prevotella sp. | reverse complement strand
CTGAACGCAAGGACGAAGTGTTTGCCAAGAAGGGAAAGTTCGAGGCTGATGAGATTCCTGCAGCCACCCAGATTTTCACCCCTAACTGGATTGTGAAGTACATGGTGCAGAACACCGTGGGCAGAATCTATTTGGACAACAATCCATACGAAACGCAGCTGCAAAAGAAGTGGCAGTATTTGGTTGAACCTTCAGAAAAGCCAAACAATGATACTATCTTGAAATACAACGAGTTAACAGATTTGAATGTAGCAGACCTTGCCTGCGGTTCCGGCCATATTCTCAACGAGTGTTTCGACCTGCTCTATGACCTTTATATTGCCGAAGGCTATGGTCGTGGAGAGGCTGTGGAGAATATCTTCCGCCACAACCTCACGGGTATCGACCTCGACACCCGTGCCAAGCAGTTGAGCCAGTTTGCTCTCCTGCTGAAGGCTTGCCAGAAGGATGCAGCCTTTGCCGATGCGCATTGCTTGCCTAATGTGCTCACCATGCCTAAGCCATGGAACAGAGAGAAGCAGGGACCTCTTGAAGATATGCTTCATATCTACTTCCAAGGCGAGGCTACCAACGAGCAGAAGGAAGAGATTGCAGCTTGCTTCGACCTGATGCAAAATGCCGACACTCTCGGCTCTATCATGAAGTTCGACATTAGCGAGAGCACACGTCTGCTCATTAAGCAGACTACCGATTATTGGTGCAGTCAGGAGATTGTACCAGAGGAAGTGCGTACACAAATGCCAGCGTTCAAACTGATTCTTGCATTGACGGAGAAGTATCATGCGCTGGTGATGAATCCGCCGTATATGGGTGGCGGAAGATTTGACGAGGTGCTGAGCAAGTATGTGAAGGACAACTATAAGGATGGCAAGGCAGACCTTGCAACTGTATTTGTAGAAATGATGGGGCAACGAACGTCAGCAAATGGTGGCTACGCTTTCATCATCCCTCCTTCATGGATGTTCCTCAGCACCTTTGAAGGATTACGCAAAAACATTATCGAGAATCAAAGTATTGAGTCTTTGCTTCATCTTAGCCGTGGCGTATTCGGTGCAGACTTCGGAGCATCATCTGCAGTCATAAAGAATACAAGTAATACAAATGCTTCTGGTACTTATTTCCGTTTGGTAGAACGTACTTTCCAGGAATTTGAGCAAAGCCATCTTCGTATGCTCTTTGAGCAGACCTTGGCTAACCATGACTTTAAATACAACTTTAAGGAATACACAAAGGATGTTACAGAACTCCCTTATTCTAAGGATGGTAACCGTATTTATTATCCTAATGTTGAGCAGAAAAACTTTGAGAAGATTCCGGGAAGCCCGATTGGGTATTGGGTAAATGAAAATATCTTCGATATTTTCGCAGGAAACACCCCTATATCCAATTATTCAACAGCTCGTTCAGGCTTTTCAACAGGTAATAATGAGTTGTTCATAAGAACTTGGAATGAAGTTTCTTTTAAATCCATTGGGCTGGAATTGAATAGTAATGATGAATATATCAAGTCTGGTTTAAAATATGTTCCTTTTACCGCTGGTGGAAGTTTTAGAAAATGGTATGGTAATCAGAATAATGTAGTTGATTGGACATGCCCAGAAAATATGCATAGACCACGTACTACATATATGGGATTATATTACAAACCAGCTATCACATGGAACGCTATTACATCAGGTATATTAAGTTGTCGTGCATATGGCCATGGTTTTTTATTTGAACATGCTGCAGCAAGTTTGTTTGTAAACGAAGGTTATGATCCATGCTATTTTTTAGCATACATCAACACTCCCGTATTTAGATATCTATTAAAGGTACTAAATCCCACACTCAATAACGGAGCAGAAGTCGTTTCATCTGTACCTATTGTTTTTTCAGAAGCAGACATATGTTGTTACGTAGAAGAAAACATCGCCATCAGCAAATCCGACTGGGATGCTCACGAAACCTCTTGGGATTTCCAGCGCAACGAGCTCTTATCCATCGACACCTCCACCTACACGGAGAACATCGATTACAAGATAGAGAAGCATTTCGAGGAAACGGGCGAACATATCAGCATCTCCCCTGCTGCCCCACAGTTAGGCAGTCTGGAATGGCGCATGGAGCAATACAAGACGAAGTGGGAGCGCAAGTTCATGCAGCTGCATAAGAACGAGGAAGAGCTCAACCGCCAGTTCATCGACATCTATGGTCTGCAAGACGAGCTGACTCCTGATGTTCCACTGAACGAAATCACCATCCTTCAGCAGGGTGAGATAAGTATAGAGTGAATTCAGCAACCACTGCTTGCTGAATTCCAATTGAAACAAATGTTTTAGGTCACAAATTATAACCTCAAAAAGGAAATGAACATGACAGATAAAAATAATCATGACATCACCCTTCAAGGTTTTGTCAACGAAATAAAATCCATCATCAACACTGCCCGCACCAATGCCGTGCGCAGTGTTGATTTTTGCCGAGTGCAAATGTACTGGGCTATAGGACAGCGTATTGTTGAAAAGGAACAACAAGGGAAAGAACGTGCAGAATATGGAACTTATCTTATAAAGAACCTTGCCATAGAGATTGAGCCTGAGTATGGTAGCGGATTTGGAGTACGTCAATTGGAAAGATGCAGACAGTTCTATTACCTTTATCCAATTGCGTCCGCACTGCGGACGCAATTGAATTGGTCTCAGTATAAGCAACTTATAGCAATTCCAGACCCAGACAAACGAGAGTACTACGAACTGGAAGCTGTTAATGAAGGATGGACTGGACGCCAGCTTGAACGCCAAATCAATTCGATGCTGTACGAACGCCTGTTGATGAGCAATGACAAGGAATCCGTACTTGCTGTAGCACGCAAAGAACGTATCCCAGAGTCGCCACAAGAGATTATCAAAGACCCGATGGTGCTGGAATTTCTTGGTTTGGAGCGTAAGGCTTCTTACTACGAGAAAGACTTAGAGAGTGCCATCATCTCTCATATCGCCGACTTCCTGCTTGAATTGGGCAAGGGCTTTTCTTTTGTAGCCAGACAAAAGCGTCTGTTAATAGAGGATGATGAGTATTTTGCGGATTTGGTTTTCTATAATCGTCTGCTACGATCTTTTGTAGTTATTGAAATAAAAAATCATAAACTAACACATCAAGACCTCGGTCAGTTACAACTATACGTCAACTATTACGACCGATACGAAAAGACAGACGACGAGAACCCAACCATCGGTATTTTGCTCTGTACCGACAAGAATGATACTGCGGTAAAACTTGCTTTACCAGAAAACAACAAAACGATTCTTGCCAGCAAATACCAACTCTATCTGCCTACAACAGAACAGTTGATTAGTGAAATTAACGAGGTCAAAAAATTGGCAAAAGAGAAAAACAACTTATAGAAAGGAATATAATTATGGCAGACAATAACAACAGTCAACATATCGTATGGCACGATGATGCCATTATCAAGCAGCTCATCAGCTATGCTATGGGCTGCATGCTCGGACGCTACCGCCTCGACAAGCCGGGGCTCCACATCGCCCACCCTAACCCAACCGATGACGAGATTGCTCCTTACGAATACAAGGGTGAACAGTGGGCTATAGACGACGACGGCATCATGCCGCTCATGCCAAACGACTGTGGCTTCTCCGACAACGCCTCAGCCCGCTTTGCCGACTTCATCCGTGTGGCGTTGGGCAACGAGGAGCATGTGGAGAACCTGAACTACGTGGAGAAATGCCTGGGCAAGCCGCTGGAGCAATACTTCGTAAAGGACTTCTGGAAAGACCATAAGAAGATGTATCAGAACCGCCCTATCTACTGGTTGTTCTCATCCAAGAAGGGTGCCTTCCAGGTCATCGCCTACATGCATCGCATGAATGCCTACACCGCAGAACGTGTGCGCTCGAAGTATCTCCTCCCTTACATCGAACATCTGGAGTCAGAAATCGACAAGCTCGATGCTCGCCGTGCCGAACTCTCCACCAAAGAGACCAAGCAGCTGCAGGCCCTGCAAAAGCAACTCGACGAATGCCGTGAATATCATGAGCGCCTGCAGGTAGTAGCCGAGCAAGCCATCAGCTTCGACCTCGACGATGGCGTGGTGGTGAACTACGCCAAGTTCGGGGATGTTTTGAAGAATTTATAATTTATAATTTAAAATTTATAATTGAGTCCACTTGAAAAAGTCAAGAATCGAGTTGCAATTCAAAATATTCTTACATTTTGTCATGTTACATTATCAATAGAGAAGTCTACAAAGATAGAATATACGATGTGACAACAGAAAATGAGGTCATTGGCTTACAAAATGAAAGTTGATTTTTGAAAAAGTCAAGAATCGAGTTCCAATTCAAAACATGCTTACATTTTGTCATGTTACATTATCAATAGAGAAGTCTACAAAGATAGAATATACGATGTGACAACAGAAAATGAGGTCATTGATTTACAAAATGAAAATTAATTTTTGAAGAACCACTTTTTCAAGTGGACTCATAATTTAAAATTTATAATTATGGCAGAAAATGCTATTCTCATAAAAAGTAAGAACTTTGCTATAAGAATTATTCGAATGTATCAGTGGCTCGTAAATGAGCGTAGAGAATATGTTTTAAGTAAACAATGCTTACGTAGTGGTACCAGTATTGGTGCCAATATCCGAGAAGGATTGAACTCTCAAAGTAAATCTGAATTTATAGCCAAATTTCAGATTTCTATAAAAGAAGCAAATGAAACTATGTACTGGTTGGAATTGCTTTATGAAACTGACTACATCTCAAAAGAGATGTATAATAGTATTTATCCCGAATGTGTGGAATTGGCTAAACTGCTTACCTCCATAATAAAGAGCACCAAGAGCAACCATAAATTATAAATTAGCACAGCGTCAGCCAATTATAAATTATAAATTCTAAATTATAAATTAGCACAGCGTCAGCCAATTATAAATTATAAATTATGATAGAACGAATATACAACTACTTCGAGCGCAATCCGCAACTTCATGTGCTCTTCATCTTCGACAGGATGAACATCATCCAGAACGAACTGGATGAAATGAAGCAGTGGAATGACGACTATATATATAAGGTGTTTGATGGAGCGTGGTTCAATGCCAAGTATGCCATCGAGAATGATTGGAAGGACAAGCATGTTGTTCTGCTCTTCCCGGAACAGGTATATCCTCATACAGAGGAACAACAGCTCAGCTTCCCCCTACTCGACATGCTGAAAGCCAATATGGAATATAAGGAAGAAGACTACGCCAGCTTCATGCAGCAGTATAATCTTCCTGAAAAATTCCGCAGTTTCGTGAAGAAGAATATTGGCGAAATCATGTCGTCTAAGGTAAGCAACATCCTTAATGGACATATCGACAGTACATCGTTCAGCGAGGATATGGTTTGCCGTGCCTTCATTTCCAATTATCTTGGCGAGAAGAAGCTGCAGGAATGGGAACAGCTCATTATCAAGATGATTATTCTGGATGGAATAGCAGAAGAGAAAAAGCGTACTGATTTCTGGTACAAGCTCAGCAAGAATTTTGATGCTTCAAAGGCATTATCAGAAAAGTTGGATAAGCTCTTCGGCTTAACTCCCAACTTCAATGCAGCCATCAAGATGAAAAACGTGGCAGAGAGCTTGAAGTATAATAGCATCACCCAACTACTGGATGCTGTTCCAGGAGATACCTATAAGCAGTACAAGATCAGCAATTCGGTGGTACTTGACCAGGTGAACAAAATCTATGAGTTGGGTACACACGACCGCCAACTTTCAGAGAAGTTTGCCCAGGCAATGAGTATTTTGACAACAGACATCAAGGAAGAGGAAATCATCAATATCTATGGTATTGATGCCAACTACTACTATCTTACAGAGTCACTCTGCTGGCCAATACTCAAAGAGATTGTAGAAGAAAAGCTGATGGCAGACCCAGAGCAGGTAAATGACCGCATGCGTGAGTTGTCTTTGAAGCTTCCTGTAGATAGTGACATTCAGATAGCGATCCGATTCATAGAGCAGTCAGCTTTATACTATGCTCAGGTAAGAGGTCTTGGAACGCTGAAACTCAACAGCACCAAGGAGTATATAGAAAAATATACAGAAGAGTTCTATCTTGTAGATCTCTACTATCGCCGTACACTGGAAGCATACCACGAACTCATCACGAAGGAGAATCCTATAGAGCAGACATTGAGTTCTGCCAAGCGCCAGTTGGACTTGGAATATGCTAAGATGACTAACGTTCTTAACCTCGAATGGCTGACATGCGTCGGGGAAAAGGGTGCCTGGTTTACTGAAACCGGATTAAAGCGTCAGGAGAA
This sequence comes from uncultured Prevotella sp., assembly GCA_900543155.1. Taxonomy (GTDB): domain Bacteria; phylum Bacteroidota; class Bacteroidia; order Bacteroidales; family Bacteroidaceae; genus Alloprevotella. The sequence goes on along the minus strand of UQQN01000074.1, from coordinate 5,341 downwards.
TTTCTACAAGAACGAGTCAGATACCAGTGTGAAGCAGGTTGTCATCGTATGTGATGCGCTTAGATATGAGGTAGCAAAGGAACTGATGCAGGAACTGGCCAAAGAGAAGCATATTGCTACAATAGATGCATACCAGGCAATGCTTCCTACGGAAACCAAGTATTGCAAGCCTGCCCTCCTCCCTCATCACTCGCTGGAGCTGAATGGCACTGACATGATGGTGGATGGAACACTGCTGACAACTACAGAACAGCGAACAGCCCATCTGGGCAAATATCGTGAAGGAGCCATCTGTACACGCTATGAAGACGTGATGAATGGAGATCAACAAGCTATGCGTGAGCTCTTCAAACGTCCGTTGGTGTATATTTTCTACGACACGATAGATGAAGCCGGACATTCACAAAGTCCGTTCGAGGTAATCAGTGCTTGCAGAAAAGCTATTGATCAATTGGTGGTACTGGTAAAGCGCCTGCATGCAACATGGAATGTGGCAAATGTGCTTCTAACCGCTGATCATGGATTCCTCTATAATGACATGAAGTTTGAAGAGAAGGATAAGCATAGCATCAAGGAGCCTGCTATCGAGAAAAAGACAAGATATTATCTCACAGACAGCAACGATACTTTTGAGGATATAGTAAAATTCCCTCTTGACAAAGTATCTTCTATTAAGAGCGCGACTCCTTTGCAGGTTGCAGTACCTATCGGAACTAATCGACTGGCAGCACCGGGGGGCTACAACTTTGCTCATGGTGGCGCATCTATGCAAGAAATGATTATCCCGGTCATCAAGAGTCAGTTACGTCGCACCAACAAGACAGAAAAAGTGGGTGTTGCGCTGATGAGCCACAACTTGAATATGGTGAGCAGTCGATTGAAGTTCCAGATGATACAGTCGGAAGCAGTAAGCATGACCGTGATGGAGCGCAAGGTGGTTTGCTGTATTTACAATGGTGACGATCCTGTAACCCAGGAAAAGGAAGTGACACTGAACAGCACCGATGCAACGAACTTGAACAATCGTGTATTTGAAGTGACACTCAATCTGAATAAATCTGTCAATGCAAGTATGTTACAGCTTAGAATTTACGATGTGGATGACAAACTGAACCCTCTTGTACGTGAGACAGTGAAGAACAATACAATGATAGAACAAGATTTTTGATAATTTATAATTTACAATTTATAATTTATAATTATGGAGAGTAAGTTGGAAAACAAGATACTGAATGCCTTTATTGGCAAGGTGGTAAGAAAGGATTTGGCTTTCCTCGTGAAGGGAGGTCTGCCTGTTCCTACATACGTGTTGGAATACCTGCTGGGGCAGTATTGCGCCAGTGATGATGAAGAAATCATCAACGAAGGTTTGGAAAAGGTGAAGCAGGTCATCCAGAACAACTATGTTCACCGTGCTGAAGCAGAATCGGTAAAAGGTATCATACGTGAGAACGGCAGACATCGCATCATCGATAAAGTGACCGTTGTGCTCAACGAGAAGAACGATGAGTATCAGGCTACATTTGCCAACCTGGGATTGACTGGAGTACCTATAGGTACAGACTATGTGCGCAAGAATCCAAAACTGCTCAGCGGCAATGGCGTCTGGTGCATCGTAACCATCGGTTATATCAGTGGTGAAAGCGTCAAGGTGAGATGGGAAATCCAGACATTGAAGCCTATCCAGATTTCAAATATCGACCTGCAGGAATATATCGACCAACGCAAGAACTTCACTACAGAGGAATGGATTGACTTCCTGATGCACACAGTGGGTCTGAACCCTGAGGCAATGAACCGCCGTGAGAAGTTCATCACGCTGGCTCGTCTTCTCCCTCATGTTGAGAACAACTTCAATTTCATGGAATTGGGTCCAAAGGGAACTGGTAAGTCTCATGTATTCCAGGAGCTGTCTCCTTATGGCGTACTTGTCAGTGGTGGTGACGTAACCTCTGCCCGACTTTTCGTGAAAATCCAGGGAAACAAGGAGATTCTCGGACTGGTAGGCTATTGGGATGTTGTGGCATGGGACGAATTTGAACAGCAGAAGGGGCGTAATGTGGATGCTGTGCTCATCGACACGATGCAGAACTATCTTGCCAACAAGTCGTTCAACCGTGGTAAGGGAACCCACGAGGCAAGTGCATCCATGTCTTTCGTAGGTAATACGAAGCATACTGTGCCATACATGTTGAAGAACAGCCATCTGTTTGAGAGCATTCCTACATCATTCATCAAGGGTGCGTTCCTCGACCGTATCCATCTCTACAATCCTGGTTGGGAAATCAAGATGTTGAAGAAAAACAGTTTCTCCAAGGGATATGGTCTTATTACCGACTACATTGCAGCCGTACTTCACGAAATGCGCAATGATGACAGAACTGCAGTGCTGAATGACTATGCGAAGTTTGACGGTTCACTCTCAGAGCGTGACCATCTTGCTATCCGCAAGACTTTCTCTGGTATGATGAAACTCATCTATCCTGATGGTAAGATGACTGACCAAGAGGCTTATGAGTTGGTTGACTTTGCTGCCGAAGGTCGTAAACGTGTGAAGGATCAACTCTATGTGATTGATGAAACTTTCATGGCAGAGCCGGCAAAGTTCAAGTACATTAACTTGAAAACTGGTTTCGAAGTGAGCATAGAGACATTGGAACAAGTAAGCAATCAGGTAGTAGAACATCCTACGCTTGAAGATAATACTGAAGAAGCTGAAACTTCCACAGAAAACAATGAGACATCCACAGTAGTTGCCAATGCAGAGGAAGGTTCGAATCAGCATCCGACCAAACGTCCACGCATTCCTATTCTACAAGAAAAGAGTATGTCATTCAGAATGGGACAAACTGGCGTAAGTTATGAGAAGTTATTTGCACCTTATATGAGAGAAGCAAAAGAAATTACTGTTGAAGATCCATACATCAGAGCTCCTTGGCAGGTAAAGAACTTCATGGAGTTTGCTCTGATGCTTATCAACACACGTCCTGTGGATGACTTGAAACTGAACCTTTTCACTAATGAAGAGGAGGACAAGATACCAGACTTGATTGACAAACTTGATGACATTAAGGACGACCTTGCTTCTTATGGCATTGAGTTTACATACAAGTTCAGAGACTTCCATGACAGATGCATCAAAACAGATACAGGATGGACTATTACGCTTGGTCGTGGTCTTGACATATTTGAAAAATATAGTCCCTACTCTATTGCCTCATCAAAACAGAACATGCGCAAGTGTAAAGAGTTTACAGCAACATTCATGAAAACAAAAAACGTATAACCTACTTATTATAAACCCTATTTTAAAAGGATGGTAAGAACAAAAACCTTACCATCCTTTTTAAGTTTACGCTAATAATTATGTATTTTTGCAATCCTTACGTCAACAAAGAATATAAAATATGCACGAAACTCATACTACTACAGATAAAGAATTGACTAAAACGGTTGTGCTCAACGAGCATCACAAAGATGAGTATGCACCTGCTCATTCGGCAGAACATTTACTAAATCAAACTATGATTAGAATGTTTGGCTGCGAACGTAGCAAAAATGCACATATTGAACGAAAGAAGTCTAAAATAAACTACAACCTGGCGCAATGTCCCACACAAGAGCAAATTGCACAGATTGAAAAAACTATGAACGAGCTGATAGAGGCAGATTTACCTGTGAGCTACGAACTAGTTACACGCGATAATGTTCCAGCAGGTGTAGTGCTCGACAAACTACCCACCGACGCAAGCGAAACACTACGTATTGTGCGCATTGGCAATTATGACGTCTGTGCCTGCATAGGGAAGCATGTAACCTCTACACGCGAAATCGGTTTGTTTAAAATCACTAGCACCAGCTATAAAGAGGGCATTTTTAGAATTGTCTATAAGGTGGCAAAATAAACCATAAGTTTCCCCCACTACCCCAATATCCACCAATCCCCATTTAATCCCCTTATCCCCCCTAGCACATGCTAATACAGCAAATCATCACATCAAACAGTGCTTTGAATTTTGAGCAATTAGTAAATATGTTGGGTGTAACCGATGTACAGTTGGTAATTAGTCCTACAGAAATGGCTGGCACTTGGGCTTTTTATCGTAAGGCACATTCGGTAACGCTCTTCCTCATCGAACAAATTGAAGGAGCGTATGTGCTGAGCATGGATGGTTTAGCTGCATACGACGACTATCGTTTTTGGCCTTACTTGCTCGATACTCTCTGCCGTTTGCTCACAAATGCTCCTTATCAAGAGGAACAAAAAACGGCTTACCAACTATATGATGAGAAATGGGCATCCTACACCATGGGCGAGGTTGTGGCTTACTTAAAGTGTTACTTGGCACTAAATAAAAAGTTTTATCTTTCTTTGCCTGTGCAAGAAGAGAATGTGTATGTTTGCAACGAGGCACTACGCCAAATGGGTGTTTGCATTTACTCGTCCACGCCACGCATTTTTGGCTACATCCACTACATGCTGAAACACCAACTTTTACCTAGCGACAAGGTGGTAGAAGAACTCACTATAAACGAAGAGGTAGATGTGCCACAACACTTATCGATTGGCACCGTGCAATCTTGGCAAACTGATGGAGCCATCACCACCGAGAGTTATAGCAAGGCTGATGTAGACTTGTTGCTACACATTGCTCAAGACTACCAACACGGCACATTGTTACATATTGAAGGAGTTGTGCTCAATGACATTGGTACCATCCATGAACACGGCATTGGCATACCGCAAGATGCACAAGTTGCCATCTATTGGTATGGAGAAGCCATAAAGCATGGCGACTTGCTATATGCCCCAACTAATATGGGGGATATTTATCGCAAAGGATTGGCGCCTATTGCTAAAGACTTGCACCAAGCTGTCAAGGCATACGCCCTCTCTACCGACCCTTATGCTTGGTATCGCATCGGACAAAGTTATGAAGAAGGATGGATTGATAAGCCTGACATGAATAAAGCTATGACTTATTACCACAAAGCTGCAAAAGCAGGTCATCATTTAGCTGTGAAGCGACTTGGACTTTGCTAAATTTTATCATGTAAAATTTATAAAAAAAGAAGGGCTCACCCATAAAGTTCTGCGAAAGGTGAGCCCAATTAGCCTGCTCTAAATATAGCAATGCAATAAAGCAAGACTAATATCAACACAAAAAATTACTGTATATATCTGGAATAACGGCATAAAAGGCACAGAAATGCGCTGAATGGCTTAATATAAAAGCGTTTATGAAGCAAAACGATGCCAAAGGAAAAAATGAGGTAACGCAAAGGAAAGCGGAATATTGAAGAAGAACGGTCTCCAAATCATTACCCGCTGAAACGTGAT
>UQQN01000073.1 GCA_900543155.1 uncultured Prevotella sp. | reverse complement strand
ATACACGAATTGAGGAGTTTTCTGCGTTTATTATTGTTGAATTTCAACTATTTACGATATCATTTTTTTATCAAAACCATGCAGAAAATAATTACGGATTTTGAACACCCTACCCGTTAGGTAAGGTGTTTTTACTACACATAAAAGGAGCGATTTGCCTGAGCAAACCACTCCCTTCAGTTACTACCTTTCTATACTATTCAACAACAATTATTTTAGAAATGCACTACTAACTCTACCACTGCCTTGTCACGCTCTGAAGGTTTGGCAAGTGAAATGTCGTGGTAGAAGTATTTTTCGTAGTTTAAACGGATGTCTGCATCCATTTTCTTTGCCATGCTCAAGGTGATACCACCCGTCAGACGCTGACGCTTGGCATCTGTAAGCTTCAGTTTTCCCTGATCGTCGACCGAACCATCAGAATGATTCGTCATAAAGTCATATCGACACAAGAAACTCATTTTACGGAATACCTTGGGCAAGGGTTGATCGTAACAGATAAAAGCATCCATCGCGTCGACATCGTTAAACGCATCATGCGCGTAATGCTTACGCAAATATTCAGCCTCTACGGTGAAACGACCTGCTTGATAGGTCACACCTCCATCATAAAGATAAGTATTGAAGCCCGAAGGCGATATCTTTTGCACAGAGGCTTGCAGTGTCAAGCCCACGGGGGTTACATATTGCAATTTGGCAGAGAAATTGAATGTCTTAGTCCAATAGTCCTTTTGGTTTGTCAACCCCGAACCATTGAAGGCACCCGCCTCAGCCACCCACCCCTTACGCGAGTAGCCAGCATAAAAACCTACATCGCGCACATTACCTACTTGTTTGGCAATGAAAGAGCGGTTAGCAAAATACTGCTTGTGCGGTGAGCGATGCGCATCAATACTAAAAGGCACACGCATCTGTCCGAGTCGAAGGTTTAACCCTTTTGCTGGCAATACCCCAGCATAGGCATCGAGCATTTTTATTTTACCTTCGTCCGAAAGGTCAATCTCTGCCTTGTAATCTACCCATGGTGTCACAAAACCATCGAGAGCCACACGTGCTGTACGTACCTCAAATCGACCTTCGCGCTCATTCGTTTGATATTCTGCCTTGGCACGAACCGTACCACTTATCTTAGGCAACCAACTTTTAGCGTTGTTTTTAGTCACGGCACTGCTGTCGCTCTGTGCCCAAGCACCAAGGGTGCAAGCTGCCCATAACAGGGGCGAAATAATCAATGCTTGTTTCATAACTGCGGTAATTGCTCGCGATAAGTTTTAGTGGTCTTCAAGAGTTCACGAAGCTCAATAGTGATTTGCTGAATTTCTTGACCAATGTGAAGCATCAATGTGAGCGAGTTAAGATTACTATTCTCTGCCTGAATGCTCACAGCCACATGTTCATTAAAATCAACAGCCTTTGCCTCGAGCTCAGTGCAACGATCTACCAAGGCATCATTATCTTGTGTGCGTTGGTGCTGCATATTGTCGGCAATTTGTGCCATCAAATCGGTCACAGCATTACGCAAGTGGCAGAAGCGTTCAGCCGTTTCACCATCAATAGGACTAAAATGATTGTCCACATGTTCGCGAGCAGGTTCAGCTATACGAATAAGTCCATAAAGCTGCTGACGCAATGAATTATGAATAAGGTGGAAACTTGTGCTAAGACGCACACCTACCAAAGGCGGATACACACGACGCAAGCAAATGGTTTCACGACGACGAATGCTCTTAAGTTCACGTTTCTCGCCTGTAAGTTTTCGCAATGTATGGCGCAAGGGGCGCAACTGTTCGTGCAACAAACCATCGGTACATGAGGTAAGGGCTTCGGCATAACTGCGCAGCATATTGGCGATACTCATGTTTATGTGGCGCGTAAGCATAGAGATAACAGTCTTGCGATCTTTCTCAGCAAGCATTTGCTGGAAGAGGACATCGCCACCATCTTGTGCCTCCTTTTGTTTGCGAGCAAAACGCTGTTGGCTGTGAATGATGCTGTAGATGCCAGCAACCACAATAATTACTACAGCTACCACACCACCAAAGTTCATCAACATAGCTACCACAAAACAAGCACTAAATGCCACACCTGCAGTAATAAACCATCCACCAATGACGGTGAGCACACCTGTAATGCGGAATACTGCACTCTCACGGCTCCAGGCACGGTCAGCGAGCGAAGAACCCATAGCCACCATAAAGGTAACGAAGGTAGTTGAAAGCGGAAGTTTGAGCGATGTGCCCAAAGCAATAAGCAATGAAGACATTACCAAGTTTACCGAAGCACGACACATGTCGTATGCTGCTTCATTTCCTTGGGCTGATTCTGGCACCTGGAAACGGCTATCCACAAAACGCGATACTGAAGTAGGAGTTATGGAAGCGACTACATTGCCTATTGAATTACCCCAACGCACCAAACTACGGGCTACCTTTGACGAACCAAACATTTCGTCACCCTCGTTCTTGCGCGACAATCCTACCTCTGTTTCTGTTACCTTACGTGCCTTCTTAGAGGTTGCTAAAGCAAATACCATGATAAGACCTGCAGCAGCAAGGAAAATAATAGGAGTATGAGCAGACTCGGCAAGCGACGACATCATGAAAGTGTCGGGGGTGAAGCCTGCACCATTAGCTACAAAATCGTTGTAAGATGAGAAACCTGCCAAGGGCACACCAATAAAGTTCACAAGGTCGTTACCTGCAAAGGCGGTTGCCAAAGCAAATGTACCGATAAGTACAATTACACGGAACACATTTACCTTCATGGCATGAAGCAACTGCATCAAGATAGTTGATACCACAAACACGCAGCCCAAGATAGTAAGAATGTGGGTGTGCAAATAATCCTTTACATCACCACTCATAAACGAGAGGTTCTTTACGCCCTTGAACAGCATAAAATAAAGAATTGCTGTGATGGCAATACCACCAAAAATACCGATTTTGTAACGAATATTTTTAGCAATGCTAAACGTAAAGATTATACGTGTGAGGTATTGCACCAAAGCACCAAACACAAAGGCAATGGGCACACTGAGGAAGATACCCATAATCACCTCGAGCGCTTTTGAGGTGTTAAGATAGTCTGCCATAACCAAGGTTGAATCGCCACCTGCCATTTTTAACATGGTAAAGGCAAAGGCTGCACCAAGCAACTCAAACACCATCGACACAGTGGTTGATGTAGGCATACCAAACGAATTAAAGATGTCGAGCAGCACTATGTCGGTTACCATCACTGCAAGGTAAATGTACATTACATCTTCAAAACTGAAATACTGCGGTGTGAAGATGCCGTGTCGGGCAATATCCATCATGCCGTTGCTCAAAACGCAACCGCAGAACACACCAATACCGGCAATGATCACAAGCGATCTAAACTTTGCCGCACGCGAACCTATCGCCGAATTTAAAAAGTTTACCGCATCGTTACTAACACCTACCCAGAGGTCGAACGCTGCGAGAACGAATAGGAATATCACCATTCCTAAAAACATCCATTCCATACTGTTGTATTTTGGGTTATTTATTCTTTTTCGAGTGCAAAAGTACGGGCTGAATGTTGGCAAGAAATTACAAATGTGTTAAGTTTCTGTTACAACCATTGTTTTGAAACATGCTTAAAACGTATCCCCAGACACGTTTTTTCATCTTATCTTTCTGATTTTCAATTACAAAGAGAGCAGCTTTTAATGAATTGTGTTCGTAATAATTTCGGCATTTGCTTTTGTTCTGAATTTGATGTGAAATTACTGTTTCTCGCTTCGCGAACAGAGAAAAACGGAGAATGAACAAATTCATAGCAAATTCTGATTGAAAACTAAGCAAGCTATGAATGAATGCCTGACAATATCTGCCAATGACAGATAACAGCAAAAACGAATGTTGTATCTTTACAAAAAATGTCCTTCCTCGGTAAGAACCAAGAAAGGACATTTTTAAGAGAGATCTTTAATTGTTGTTACAATCAAAAATTATTTTGTCAGTTTATAGCTTTGCGTAGTGCCATTGGTGAGTGTAACCTTTACAATAACAGCAGCATCCACAATGGGGAGACTTGCTTGATGTGCACCAGCCAACGACTGACTGAGCACGTGGCGACCATCGAGAGTATAAACATTTACGGCACGCAAACCTGTAGCAGATTCAGCCACAAGGTGATTACCCTTTACCGAAACGCTTACGGCACCTTCGGCAGCCTCAGCCTGAACAGCACCAATGCGAGAGATTACAGGCATAGAAGTTTCAGCATTCACCTTTTCAGACACCTCATAAATGGCAGGTACAGTAGCACTGTTCCATGTAATGCGGAGCGCCTTGATGTGGTTGTCTTTTTCGAAGTTGAACTTCACTACACCATTTGCTTGTGCAGCTTCCACATCGGTCCAGGTTTTACCATCGGTAGTTACGGCATACTTCACACCCGTAAGTGTGGTTTCATCGCAGAAGAAGGTAAGCTGTTCCACATCAAATGCACTATTGACGTTATAAACAAACTCACCACCCTTAGCAGTGCCAAGAGTATAGTTAGCACTTGAAGTAAGCGGATTGTTGTCTGAAGAATCCCAAATAACTACACCATTCGTAGCTTCAATCGGAGCCTTTGTAGCCACAGCATTGCCATTTACCTCTATTTCGTGCAAGCGCAACCACTTCTTGGTGTTGGCAGCAGAAACTCTGAAGTTTACATATTTAGCTTCAATGGGCGTAAATTTACCATTCACCAAAGGAGGCATAAAGTCGAGTGCCATGATGTCGGCACCCGAATCAGAATCTGTACCCACCTTCTTAATTTGCGGAGCATCCATTCTGAACGCCAAATCCTTAGAACCCGACACAGTTAATTGTGTCCACTTTTTACCATCTGCCGAAACAGTTACAGTACCCTTTGTTGGATAGTCACCATTGGTTGTACCCATCACAATGCGCACGTTACGAATAACCTCAGGTTCAGTAAGTTCTACTGAATAAGTGTCATTTGCCTTCTGTACACGATTAAGGCAAACATAGGTTCCATAGTTACCATCCGCTAAGAGGTTGGCTGTATGTCCGCTCCAGAATTCAGCATCTGTAGGAGCTGTAGCTGTTTTCACATCTACAGAGTTTACCACAAGACGGATGCCTGCGCCAAATGAAAATTTCTTTTCTGCACCGCTTTCATTGAGCACTACAAGGTAGCGTACATAATCATTAACAAGCGTCTTAGCCTCTGTAGCGCGCTTCCAGTCTTTACCATCGGCACTATACAGGAACTTACAGTCGGTTGCTGCCGATACAACGCTTGCAGGGATAGTAATTGCAGAAATCAGCATTGGTGAAGGCAATTCAATGCCAGCATAACCGCCATTGGGCAATGTAGCAGTACCTTTCACACTATATTTATCGCTGATTTTTTTTACCGTAAGATTCGACACCTCCACATTTGTAAAGGGTTTGCAATCGGTATTTTCGTTGCCAAATCTACCATTAAGCGCATTCTGCTTCAAATAATCTACGAAGGGAGTAAGATAACGATATGAAGCATGGGTAAGACGTGGCTCTGTACTGATACCATCACTACCAAAACCACTCATGTGACGTGCCATAAACTCATCAGCGGTTGAAAGGGTATTGGCTTTGCTTACGCCTGCACGATAGTCAGCCCAAGCTTGTTCTATCTCATCAACATTCTTTAAGTCAACCAACTGTTTTACTGTCTGTGCCATGGCTTGCAAACGGAGCACCCAAGGTTTGATGTCCACATAAAGCAAGCTATCGCTCACAACGCTTGAGTGTTCGGTACCGTTCATCACCTCGCAGTTGCTGATAATTTCGTCCATCAAAGCACCAAGTTCGGCACCGTCTTTGGTGCTCTTGTAGTTGCTAATGATTTTGTTGAGCGATTCAGGATCGTTTTTGCTGAGATAGGGTGCCAAGAAACGATAAGCCTTTTGCAGCTTTTCGTTGCCAGGGAAGAGCGACTTGAACGAAGCTTCCCATGATTTCAAGTTATCAAAACCCTTGTTATTCCAACTATAGTCGCCCGCTGAGAAAACGGGTGTGCGCGAAGCACTACCTTGCTCCATGGGGTTGCAAAGAATACCTTGATTGCTGGCTGTAAGTTCAGGCTCGATAGTGGACCCGCTAACTACATTAGGCATGTCGTAGAAGTTCGACTTCATGTCTAACGGATAGATTTCGTTAGGACCTGTGCCATTGTCATTGCAAGGATAGTTCCACCACCAAATTACGTTACGACCAAACTGATTTTGCACCGTATTGAGGTCGCCATTGTTAGGCACACTCCATACACCACCACCGGTGTAGTAAACTGTTACATTGGCAGGAAGTTTGCTCAATGCTTGGAAGAAGCCATTAAACTGCGAGTCGGAACCTGCAAAGCCGCGACAATAAATTTGGGGTGTAAAGCGCAATGCTTTTACGGTGTCAGCAGGGTCGGCGCCAGCAATATTCCACTTACTCTCAATGCTACGCTGAATATCGGTTACACGCTGCGCAGTTTTGTCCATACCCTCTTGTGTTGAAGGTACACCCACATCGTCGCAGAACACAGCAAACTGACGGAAACCGAGGTTATACATATTCTCGAACTTGCCCATGATTTTGCTAACAACGTTGTCATCGTTGAGCAAACTATTACCCGGGTGAATAGCCCAAACCACACTTACCTTAGTTTCGTGTGACACATCGGTAAAGTCCTTCAAAGCCTGCTGATCAACAAAACCCGAAGTCTTTTGACTTTCGGTGAGTGTTGTGGGATAAGGCTCAGACCATTTACCTGAGTGATAAGGGTCGCTCTTGGGACCATATACATAGCAGTTCATCTTGTTACGCATCATGAAACGGAGCAAATCCTTGCGCACCTCGCTCGAATAAGGTTTGCCATAGAAACCTTCAATAATACCACGCTCCTTGAGGTCGGCATAGTCGTTGAGGGTTACGGTCTGCAAGTCGCTTGAGCCATTGTCGAGCATTTGTTCGAGCGAAGCCAGACCCATAAAGGTAGCATCGGTATTCTCGCCCAAAACAAGGAGTTGCGCTACACCGTTGCCAGCATCTGTTAGCGAAAGGATGTGACGGTCGAATTTACCCTCTTTGCTGAGCACATCGAGTGCAAGGCCAAGGCTTGTAGCCACTTCATTGCCCTTGCCATTGGCACCATTGATGCCAAGGTACACATTTGACTCAGTGGTTGAAGCAGCGTCTGAAAAGTTTACAGTAATACCTTTTTCGGCAAACACGTTGGTAACACGCTTCTTGGTATATTGGTCAATACCATTGTCGCAAATCACATTGACGGTTTTTGTAAAACTCACTTTGCCCGTACCCGCAGTTTGTTCATGGGGCACAGGGTAGATGGTATATTGTGCGTGCATTGCCATAGGCAACATGAGCGCAGCTACACCAATAAGAAAGGATTTTTTATTCATAGATTATGGTAGTTGAATTTGCCTTGCAAATATAAGCAAAACAAATGAGTGTGACATATTTTTATACGTTTAAAACGATTACACACGGAATGATTGTGAATAATTAGGCTAAAATATGCTGAAAAAAAGGTTGGCAAAAAGAATATAAAAGCAAAAATCCCACCCCGCTAATAAAACGGGGATGGGATATAATTGCGTTTGGTTTAAGCGAAAGACTTAAGGCACAATCACTTTATTGCCATTGAGCACATAAACGCCTTGGGGCAATGTGAGTGTGCGGCTACCCTTGATTTTTTCTTTCAGGAGGATGCGGCCTTTGGCATCAACCAAGGTTACTTTAACCGCCTTGGCTGCATGGAGATGGAGAGTCTCGGCCGCAACGCTAAAAGTCAGTTCATTGCCAACTTGTTGTTGAGCTACACCTGTTTCACCTGTACTGGCAAACTGACCATCGATGCTGATGTCGCCATCTACCAAAGCTGCGGGGATTGTGTAAGTGCCATCAGCACTAAAGTCTTTAGCACGAACTACAAGGGTTTCATATTGCTTAGTGCCATACTCATTTACTTGATCACCTTGGAGATTGTAACCATGGAAGATGGTGATTGAGTCGACCTTGAAACCAGGAGCAGGAGTTGCCTTAATTACAATTGCCTTGCCAAAGTCTGTCTTGTAGTTTACAAGTTCGGTACCATCGCTCAAAGTGATGTAACCATTACGGCTAGCAGCCGAAAGATTTACCTTATCGGCATGTACATTGAGGCGTACATCGACAATATAACCACCATTTTGCTGAATGCTATTGGTTTCTGTCATTCGTCCTGCAGGATCAAGATTACCCCAATCTACCTTGTAACGCATGCGGTAGAAGCCGGGCGTAAGATTTTCGGGCAACTTGAAGGCTGGAGTAGTAAGGTTGTTACGATTATTACCACTAAGTGCAGTACCATCATACTTATAACCGCTCTGATTTTCAACGGTTTCAATATAGTAGTAACTCATAAGATCGCAACCTTCAGTAGCCTTGTGTGTGGTTTCATCGAAAGAGGCATCGAACTTACCATCGTTCTTCAAGTCTACGTATACGAAGCCATTCATCCAACCACCATTTTTATAACTAATAGAAGGAGTCAAGGTTTCGCCAGCCTTAGCCTTAAATACGTTGTCGGTGAAGTTGCGATAGATTGACTGTGGACTTGCTGAACCCACCGCAATGGTTTGTGCACCTGCTGAGGGACTTGTGAGTTTCACATTTTCAATATAGCGATCGGGCTTTCCTGAAGTCGCACTTTCGTCAAAGTTAAGACCATAGTACGACTTTGTGAAGAAACGGGGGGCTGAAGAATTGTTTACTTCAATATCGTCGATGTAAGCTACAAAATCACTCGTGAGTTCTTGCGGTGAATATACGTCGGGCACAATAACTAGGCTGTGAACTTGCACGCCATTGCAACCCTTAATGGGGAACACGGCATCGAACCATTGGTCGACAGCCGAGGCTGAAGTAGAATAAGCCCATGCTTGTTCTACATCATTGCTCTGACCAGGACGATCAGGGCGCTTACCCAATGCCACGAGCATTACACGCCCCTTAACGGGCTTGTGCATCTTAACGTGTACATACTGCAATGTGGGATTGATGTTGAAAGGTGTGTTTAGGTCGATGCGTGCACCAAAGGTATTACTACCAAAACGTGAACGCTGTATGCCAAGAATCTTCTTTGAATCGTTTACGATAGTACCATCGAGGTCGGTTGCGGGCAAGAAATTGTCTACCACGGCACAATTACCTTGGAGTTTGCCGGTACGAAAGGGAGATTCTTCCCATGTATCGTACACACCGATACTCTTGTATCCCGAAGCGTCTTCAAAGTCAACTTTTACGGTCTGTGCCATTGTTGCAAGGGGCAAAGCCAATGCAGCAAGAGCCATATATTGCTTTTTCATTGATTTTTCAGATGTTATGGTGTTTTATGAGCATGATTAGGGAGATTATAAACGAGCATATCTTGCCCTTTTTCCCCAATAAACAATCTCACAAACTTATAATAATTATCTCAGTTCAATATTCTCGATTGTGGGACATGCGCGGCTATCCAAAATCTTGATGCGCAAGTACTTCACGTTCTGTACATTAGCATAGCTATTGCTTGTGCTGCCATTGAGCGGAATAATGCGCTTGTAACCAATGGTTGTCGTGGCAATGTTACCACCACGCTTGGTCCAGTTCACACCATCACGACTGGTTTCGATGCTAAATGACTTTACACGCTGACCCAACTGAATGTGCTCTTGCAAAACGACATAGCGAATGGGCTGAACATCGTTCCATTTAAAGGTGATAGTTGCTTGCTTCACGCCATCATTGGTAGCCCAGTAAGTAGCAGAATCACCATCAACCACATTTTCAATATTAAACGAGCGACCTGTACCTGCATCGCGAGTTACATCTGCCTCAATAGCATTGGCTGTTTTGGCATAGTCATTGCCTTGCAAACGAGTTTTGAGCATTTTACCCAATTCCTTCAAACGATTCACGGTGGCTGTGGGGAGTGAACCTGACTTATCGGGCGGGCAGTTGAGAATTAAAGTAGCATTACGACCTACAGTTTCAAGATACATCTGGAAAAGACGTTCTGTTGAAAGGAGGGTTTCGCCACTATGCCAGAACCAACCATTGTTAGTAATTTTAGCATCGCTTTCACCGGGTTGCCAATACCAACCATTCATATTACCATACATACCATTTTTCTCAGCAGCGTAGAGGTATTCTTCGGGGCTCCAGTTTGTTTCACCAGCCCAACCTTCTTCGTTACCAATCCAACGACTTTCACCACCTACACCCCAAAGCACGCAATCGGGACATACCTTGTGTACGGTGTCACGCAAGTTGGGCACATCGTAATAAGTTGAACGGTCAATGCTACGCGATTCGTTAGCACCGCCATAATATCCGTCACCACCATTGGCACCATCAAACCACATCTCGAACTGATCGGTTCCGTAGGCTGCCAACTCGGCACACTGACGCAAGAATACATCCTTTACGTAAGTATCTTTACCATATTGAGCATTGTTTCTGTCCCAAGGCGAAACATAGAAACCATACTTCATGCCCAACTTTTTTGCTGCGGCTGCAAAGTCGCGAGGGATGTTGGTTTTCTTAGCATTCGCATTGTTTGAAGAAGTTGCCTTGTGATTAGTAGTTTTTGTATCCCAAAGACAAAAACCATCGTGATGCTTTACCACAGCGATACCACCCTTCATGCCTGCCTCCTTCACGGCTATGAGCCACTGCTCGGGATTAGGCACTGCGGTAGGAGCAAACTTGTTTACATCTTCGTTACCATATCCCCACTCATTGCCCGTGTACGTATTCATGCCATAGTGGAAGAAGGCATAAAACTCCGTGCGTTGCCACTTCAACTGTCTGGGCGCAGGTACGGGATGTACAGGCGCTGGTTCGTTTTCAGTACTTGTCACGGCTTCGTTCACCAACTGCAACTGTGCATTGGCTGTAAAAGGAGCCAAAGACAGGCAGAGAGCCGAAGCCCAAAGGTAAATTCGCTTCATAGAAAGATTGATTTGTTATAGATGGATAAAAAAAATGTTTTGCAGAATTGTTATTAAAAAGGTTACACCAATAAACCTTATAACTTAATATTTCATATAATCAGGCAGAGGTTCGTGGGTTGCTTCCTCGTATTTCTCACCGAGCAAATCCTTTATCAAAGGCAGTATGTATTTGCGCAATACTTTTTCGTTGAGTTGATGTTCAGCCTCAATACGCTCAGCATGATTGTAATGCTTGGTAAATGTGGCATAAGAGTTTACGGGGTTAACCGTCTTGTCGTTAATACCAAAAAGGCCGTAGCATAAGTCCTTATCCTCGGGGGTAATGCCATCGAACTGCTTACGCTCCATTTGGTTGAAATGCTTTATAATATCGGCCGTAATTTTGAATGTCTTAGCACTATCCTTACGACCATTCAACCATTTGTGCTCGCCCGTATGCAATACTTTGCTTAATGACGACATGTTGAATGCTGGGTTCACGCAAATGCGCAAATGCCCATGCATTTGCTGTACATACATACCACCCATGCTTGTACCCACTACCACATCAGGCTGTTCAGTCTCAACCAAATCTTTTAACATTGGCAAGGCTTCCTCTGGATCAACAGGTATATCTGGAGCTATAATCTCAGCTGAAGGTAACATTTTACGAAGAAGTTGCACTGTGCCCGAAGCCCCCGAAGAGGCAAATCCATGAAAATATATGAGTTTCATTGTGATGATTTAATTACCTATCTGCTTGCTAAAGAATATTTTCTGCAGCAGAAACTTTAAATTACTCGTCAAAGATACGACTTTAAATATTACCAAACAACTATCTCTGTATTCTATTAAAATTTATTCAAAAAATAAGCTCAAAAGATTAATAATTGTAAGCAAAACCCGTTGGCGGAATTAATTTAAGTTGATAAATATGAGTAAAAAGTTGCACA
>UQQN01000072.1 GCA_900543155.1 uncultured Prevotella sp. | reverse complement strand
AAGGTACGGCGTTTTTCAATAATGACCAAATGTTTTGCGAAGTTTTTTTGAAGAAAATTTTAAGCAAAATCCAAAAACGCTTGATAATCAAAGAATTTTAAAACAAAAGTTTTTTGAATATTTTTTTGACGGACAAAATCTAATGTTTAATTTTGCACTACAAACAAGATTTACAACAAATAAACACATGAACTTCTATTGGTCAAAAGTGACGGGTACACTCATTTTACCCACCCTGTTGGCTTGCAACATGAATGCCAAGCAACACGAAGCCAACAATGCTATCACATCTCAACCCGAAGCCTACGAGGCCACAGATTCCGACACTCAAGCCGACACTACGACCTATAAGACCGAAGACAACGATGCGCAAGCACAACCCGACAAAAACAAGTACAAAGAAATTTCCTACCCTACCCCTAACTATAAGCGCGACTGCGTAAACGAAGTGCGCGGTGTAATTTTACACCACACTGCCGAGCCCACCATCGAACGTTCCCTTGCTGTGCTTACCAGTAAAGAAAAAGGCGTAGGCACACATTGCGTTATCGACACCGATGGCACGCGTTATATAATGTGCGACCCGACAGTGGTTACCTATCATGCAGGCTACTCTTACTTAGATGGTCGCGAAGGATGTAATAACTTTACCATTGGCATCGAGTTTCAGGGAAACACACTCGAAAAGCCACTCACCAAAGATCAAATTAAGAGTGCTATCGAGTATTTGCGTCCCATTATTGCCAAATACGACATTCCAATGTCCAACATTGTGAGCCACGAGATGATTCGCAACGCTTACAAAAAGCGTCATCCCCAAAAGCGCATTTCAGGCAAAGTAGATATTACCCCTACCGAATATAAACGCTTCATGAAGCAACTCAAGGAAAATTTAGAAAAAGATAACGAGAAAAAATAATCCGCAATAAACAAATCTCTTATCCTTCTAAAAATAAATAACACCAACAAAGCCATACCGACTTCGTTGGTGTTATTTTTATATCAAAATTCTATATCACAAAAGCGGTGAATTACTCCGGACTTCGTCAATGCACCACCCAAAGCCACCCATTAGTTTGACGTAACTCATAGATTTTCAATACGCGCTATGTGATGATGCAGAAAAGTGATAAAGTCAGGGGTAAGTCTTGCCATAATAAATTGAATTTAAGTGATTTAAAATAAAGCTTTTGTTCGAATCGCCTTTCCCTTGGTTTCCCATTAGAGTTTCGATACATCTCCGTTTTGCCTCCGATGATTCTCCGTTCGTTCTTCGATCAATCTTCGATTCCCGAACGGAGAATGAACGGAGAATGAACGGAGAACGAACGGAGGATGAACGGAGGTTGAACGGAGCTCGAACGGAGGTTGAACGGAGCTCGAACGGAGGTTGAACGGAGCTCGAACGGAGCTCGAACGGAGGATGAACGGAGCCCGAACGGAGCTCGAACGGAGCTCGAACGGAGCTCGAACGGAGGTTGAACGGAGCTCGAACGGAGGTTGAACGGAGGATGAACGGAGGATGAACGGAGGATGAACGGAGGATGAACGGAGGATGGACGAGAATCGATCGAAAACCGAACGAAAGATGAACGGAGAACGATACGGAAAATATACCGTCGGAATTGTTGGGCGAACTGCGAGGCTGTTTCATTGTTAATGATTTTTCAAGAGTTAATAAAAGTCGATTTTGGGACGTTTCTTTTAGATGACAACCTCTATAATACACTGCAAAGCATTCGGCAAATAAAGACTTTACTGCCGAATGCCGAACATTGTCAGACGTATTGTTTGAAAATCATTTCGTTGCAACCACATGAGAATCAGGAAGAATCTAACGCAGAGAAAAAAAATAAAATTAAATTCCTAAAGCCGAAAGTTATGCCGAATATGAAAATATGCCGAAAATTAGGAATGGGACAAAGACACACTTTGGCGCAATGCCTAGGGTGTTCAAAATTCATGATATTTTATGCATGGTTTTATCGAATTTTGAAGTCGATAAGGGGCATGATAAATGGGTTACGCCGTTAGGTAGAGAGTTCCAAATCCGAGACATGTTCTGCATGAGTCTATCGGATTTTGTCGTCGTCGATAGATGACATGTTGACACCCACAATAGTTTGTTTGAGTCTTGCCATTGTCGTTGGGATTTAGACAATAGTAAGATTAACCACCCTTGTTCCACCGTTCCTCATTCGTTCATTCTCCGTTCGATTCCGTATTGTTTCCGTATTGTTTCCGCTTCCCAATAGGAGAACAATAGGAGAACGATACGGAAACGATACGGAAACGATACGGGATTGATACGGAAACGATAAGGATATTTGTTGTCGATAAAGGCATATTATGATGGATTACCCCGTTAGGTAGGGGTGAGGCTGGCGCGTGAAATATTATTTTTACCCAAATAATCAAACACAGGGTTTTACTAGTGACCCAAATAATCCGCAATAAAAAATTCCCTTATCTTTCTAAAAATAAATAACACCAACAAAGCCATACCGACTTCGTTGGTGTTATTTTTATATCAAAATTCTATATCCACAAGAGCGTGAATTACTTCAACACGCCAAGTTCCTTACCCACCTTAATAAAGGCAGCGATACACTTGTCGAGGTGTTCACGTTCGTGACCGGCAGAAATTTGTACACGGATACGAGCTTGATCCTTCGGAACAACAGGATAGTAGAAACCAGTTACATAGATACCTTCTTCCTGAAGTTTAGCTGCATAAACCTGTGAAAGTTTAGCGTCATAAAGCATTACGGCGCAGATAGCACTCTGAGTAGGCTTAATATCAAAGCCAGCAGCAATCATCTTATCACGGAAGTAGTTCACGTTCTCCACGAGCTTATCGTGAATTTCGTTGCTTTCGTCAAGAATCTTGAATGTTTCAAGTGCAGCACCAACAATCGCAGGAGCTACAGAGTTAGAGAAGAGATAAGGACGTGAGCGCTGACGCAACATGTCGATAATTTCTTTTCTACCTGTTGTGAAGCCACCCATAGCACCACCAAATGCCTTACCGAGTGTACCTGTGTAAATATCCACACGACCGTAAGTATTGAAGAACTCGCTCACACCACGACCTGTAGGACCTACAACACCAGCAGAGTGACTTTCGTCAACCATTACCAATGCATCGTACTTTTCAGCCAAGTCACAAATCTTATCGATAGGAGCCACATTACCGTCCATAGAGAACACACCATCAGTAACGATGATACGGAAGCGCTGTTCTTGAGCAGCTTGGAGCTGACGTTCCAAGTCTTCCATATCAGCATTTGCATAGCGATAGCGCTTAGCCTTGCAAAGACGCACACCATCGATAATTGAGGCATGGTTCAAAGCGTCAGAGATAATAGCATCGTCAGCAGTAAGCAATGGTTCAAACACACCACCATTTGCATCGAAGCAAGCAGCATAAAGAATGGTATCTTCAGTCTTGAAGAACTTAGAAATAGCTTCCTCCAATTCTTTGTGTACATCTTGCGTACCACAGATAAAGCGCACACTCGACATACCATAGCCACGACGATCCATCATATCCTTAGCAGCCTGAATAAGACGAGGATTGTTAGAAAGTCCGAGGTAGTTATTTGCACAGAAGTTAAGCACTTCTTGTCCCTTTACCTGGATAGCAGCCTGCTGAGGACCTTCAATAAGGCGTTCACTCTTGTAAAGACCAGCTTCTTTGATATCCTTCAACTCTTGCTGAAGATGTTCTTGAAATTTACCGTACATTGTTGTTTATATGTTTTATTTAAGAGTTTTTTTTATGAAAAGCAAGGGCATCAAAGCACCGCTTTCAGTTTCTACCGCAAAGTAACAGATTTTTTTTGAGAAAAAGTCTTCTTACTGCCATAAATATCAAAAAAAGATTGCACCTTTGCATTACGATTGTGCTCTTTGCTTTGCAAGAGCGATGCAAACGCATTATAATCTAATTTGAATATAGAAAGAAATCTAACATTTATTCCTTTTCAAGTAAAAAATGAAGAATATTTTGGTGATTGGTGCTACAGGACAGATAGGTTCTGAGCTTACCATGAAGTTGCGCGGCATTTATGGCAACAACCATGTTGTTTGCGGTTACATTCCCAGCGCTGCCCCCAAGGGCGAATTAGCCGAAAGTGGTCCTGCTGAGATTTGCGACGTTACTAACAGCGAGATGATTGCCGAAGTTGTGTTAAAGCACAAAGTTGACACCATTTACAACCTCGCAGCATTGTTGAGCGTAGTAGCTGAAGGCCGTCCCCAGTTGGCATGGAAGATTGGTATCGATGGTCTTTGGAATGTACTCGAAGTGGCTCGTGAACACGAGTGTGCTGTATTTACTCCCAGCTCTATCGGTTCATTTGGTCCCGAAACTCCCCCCGACAATGTGCCGCAAGACACAATTCAGCGTCCACGCACCATCTATGGTGTGTCGAAGGTTACCACCGAATTGCTCTCTGACTACTATTACCGCAAGTATGGTGTTGACACACGCGCCGTACGTTTCCCCGGTTTGATTTCTTATGTCACATTGCCTGGTGGTGGTACTACAGACTATGCTTGCGACATCTACTACTCTGCCGTACGTGGCGAAAAGTTTGTTTGCCCCATTGCTAAGGGCACATACATGGACATGATGTACATGCCCGATGCACTCCGTGCTGCTATCGAATTGATGGAAGCCGACCCCACACGCCTTATCCACCGCAACGCATTCAACATCGCTTCTATGAGTTTCGACCCCGAAGGTGTGCTCGCTGCTATTCGCAAGTACAAGCCCAACTTCGAGATGGAATATCAGGTAGATCCCTTGAAGCAAGCCAATGCCGACTCATGGCCTAACAGCCTCGACGACATTTGTGCACGTCAAGAATGGGATTGGAAACCCGAGTACAACCTCGATTCAATGACCGTTGACATGCTTCAAAAACTTGAAGCGAAGTTGAAGTAATTTTTCTTTTCATACACTAAAAACCGCCCACGAAACGCATTTGCATTTCGTGGGCGGTTTCTTTATTTGTCCCATTCTTCACAATTCCACGCCTTGCTGTTTGAGAACGACATACTTGCGTCCAACTCTGTGTCGCTATCAACTCCTATCTTAACAGGAGAAGAAGCCAACATACATTGAGGTTCTACATCCATACGCTGAGTGCGAGGTGCATTGTAGTTCTTTTTTGTCATTCGATTTTTACTGAATTTCAATTTAAGTAGTGGGTGTTCAATATCAAATTTCAAACACCCAACTACCAATCTTATTTACCAAGCAATATTTGCTTTTTACCATTTACAATCACCACACCGCGTGCGTCATTCGGTGCACATCGACATCCGTCAATGCCATAAACCACAGTGGGCTTTTGCGAATCAACGGTTACACCCTTGCATGCCCCCGTTGTCGTACCCGAGAAGTCCAACAACAATGCTGGCAGCGTAGCACTCCATTGCAAATATGCCTTATAGCGCCCTAACGTAGTGCCCACTTTGGCGCGATAGAAAGCCGTCTGTTCGTTCATTGTGCCCAACACGTATGCGTTGTCGTCTGAATTTATGGTATAATCAACCTTGGCATTGCCACGCAACAAGTTACCATCCAAGTCTGCCACCCTCATCGTACCCAAAGCCTTTTCCATGTCGAATGTCACATTGTCTGACGATGTAGTTAACAATACACCCTCTCCCGCAGGAATAGCCATACCTTCGGGCACTGCAGTTAATTGTGCAAAGTCGTCTGCCACTTTTTTCACATACCATGCCTTTACACCTTCAGGCACAGCCGCATCAAAGGGAGCACTAAAAGTAGCGATACGTTCTACTCCTTGCACTTGTTCAGCTACACTTGTATTTACCTGCACTTGTGTAGGAGCCGCTGTATATACAGTAAATCTACGACGGAAGGTATCCGCATTCCATCGATCCAACCAAGCACCATCACGTTCTACATCCACATGCACCTCATAGGTGCCTTCGCCCAGTTGTCTAAGGTCTATGGTATTACGTGTTGCCCCTGTAAGGTCGGTCGATTCATAATTACTACGCGGAATTCCCACATTGTAAGCCTTACTTGTGTAAACAGTTGCTCCCGTTGCCACATTTACCAAACGATAGCGAATTTGCGTATTATATGTACCTTGTGTCAAATTTGCAGATCTTGCCGAAATGCCCAAAGTTACCGTAGGCGACTGTGTTAAATCGAAATAATGACTTGCTGCAGGCTCACCCTTTTCGTCAAGCAATTTCACCGAGGTTATTGTTACTCGTCCTGTATAGCTACTTGGCAACACCTCAAGTAAAAAGTCCTCAGGAATGGCTATATCATAAATTGCTGGATTTTTTGTTTCGATGTTGTGGTTAAACTTCAACGACATTTTATATTTTCCTGCCTTGAGTGCATGCGACCCCGTTGTACCCGAATATGAAGTCATAAACCTCAGCAACCATTGCGTTGTATCTTGGCGTTGTGCCACCATGTGTGTAAGATATGCCACAGGTGCTTCATAAGTTTCGCCTTCTAAGTTCCCCGTTCCCGTAAACACCACTTGTGCCGCACCGCGTGCTTGGTAACGACTCAAATTGGCAATATTCAAGCTGATGCCAGCTAACTGACTGCTATACTCATAAGCAGGGGCAAACACCTCGGGCATACCCACCACCGAAAGATGAGGTTTGTTATCTGCCTGTACAAGAGTTACCTTGCCGTCTTTCACAATCATGGGCACACTGTTTCCATTAATCATGTAGGTCCAATTTCCCCACTCGTCTTTATCAGCATTAAGCAAACGACGACCTAACGGACGCAAATAATAAGTTCCATTGGCAGGTCCATCTATTTCGCTCAAGTCAACTGCCATAAAACCATAGTCGTAGTTATAGGATTGGTAATAGGTAGTCCAGGTTTGCTTGCCCATTATGCCAAACACGTGCAAACAAGTACCATCTTGTGCAAAGAGTCCAATGCCCACTTGTCCAGTATATGATCCATTTTCGTCTTGTGCCAAATTACGCGCTCCCACTCCTTTTAATTGTGCTGGAATGCTTGATGAGGTTGTCCAACCTTCGCTCGCTTGGAACTGCAATCCTTGGTCATTGTTAATAGAGAGCACCACAGGTTTTGGACTTAGAGGCTCAATCACACCATTGTTGGGATGCACAAATAGTGCCAATTGTTTTTCATAGTAACAACCGTCACTACCATAGCCACCACCTGCCACAGCTGCCGTGTTAATGTCAAAATAGCCATCGTCTAATCCTGCCCACCCCCAATTTACGTGTATCAAACCGTTTTCGTCGTAACCATCATACACAAAGGCATGGTCACCTCCCGTCATAAACACGGGGCAACCCATAGACAGTTCATTATATATGGCTTGCACAAATTCGCCACCAGGCAAAATATCTTTTTCTAACTGACGCACAGTACAGTCATAATATTTTTGCAAGGTATTCCACACCTTTCCTTCATCGCAGATTGTGCCATTCACGCCATAGGTTGCTCTTGCCAAATATCCTAAGTCATACATCAATGCGCCCACAGCCTGAGCTTGTGTTTCATTATATCCACCGTGACTATAGTCGTTAAGCATATTGTCCCAATCATAGTGGTCGAGCCCTAAGGCGCCTTCTCCTCTCTTGGCTGCAGCAGGACGTTGTTTAGGCCACTTGTGGGCTGCAAGCACTTGTGCTGTAGCTGTAATCGCACAACCTGTGTAAGTAGGACGTCCCGAAGTACTACTTCTAGGGGTATAATAGTTATAGGGATATTCTTGGCTCCACAGGGTGCTTACCAAGGGTTTTACATAAGCCTTTGGCGGTTTGGCATAGTTGGGTGTTACACTCACACTGTCTACTCTCACCGCCTCAACCGCACGTGTATAGCTTGCCAACAAGGCTGCGAGTGGTGCGGGCATATTTTGTGGGTCGAGTGAGCCATGGTCGCTATATCCTAACACACTACCCACACGATCGTCGGCAGACACTATCACAAAACCTTCACCGCTTTCGTTATTAAACATGTGCAAAGCGGGCTCTGCCACCTGTGCTTGTTTTCCTTTGCCCATTGCAGCAGCCGGAACCGTTTCCACGCTCACGGGCGCAGTCAAATATTTTTGTGCCAAAGCCTTGGCTTTATTTACATCTACAGGTCCAGCGTGGGCACCTACTGCCACACATGCTGAAACTATTAAGGAATATATCTTCATACTTGAATTTCTTTTTAAGAGGGATAAAAATCTTTGAGAAATGCTTTTATTAGGCATAACCTATGCCCCTTACTCCATTACTACTTTCTTTCCATTTACAATATAAATGCCGGGAGCTTTCATTATTTTTACCTTACGTCCCATTGCATCATAGATTACGGGAACTTTTTTAGAAGCAGCCTCATCCAACGGCTTCACACCTGTCGGAGTATCACCCCCACCTATGTTTCCATTGTCACCACCCGTATTCTCATCTTCATCCAAGGCAAAACCTTTCTTGCGGTTTGCGCTTACACTTTTACGTGGCAATACCAAGTAACAACGACCAGCATTATTCATAAAAGTAGCACCTTCTTCGGCACCCCAATAAAAACCAAAGTTACTTTGTGTTTCATCGTAACTCAGTTTATAATAATACACATCTGCATCGGTAAGTGTGGCATCCCCCGTCGTGGTCAATTCATTGTTCATTGAACCACGCAAGGCTGTTTCTACGGTTGTATTTGCAACATCGGTATATTCAAAGGTATAAGTTTCACCTTGTTTGCTCTTAAGTAATAAAGCAGTGTTAGCAGCTATGCTCACTGTGGCGCTTGTTCCATCCGAAATTTGTACTACCTTGCCTTCTTCTGTCACACGATAGGTTTCAACACCTTGTGGCACCTTGTAGGCACGGTCGGTATAAAGCGTTGCCCAATCACTTTGTTCAAAACACAAACTAAAATCTTTATCTGCCACCTCACCCTTTTTGCTTATAGTGCATACGGCAGCATTCTCCACTGCATTGGTTTTTGTGTTGAAAAGTATTGCCACCACTTGCAGTTTATTGCGGTCTTGAATCAAGCTATATTGGCTTATATTATCGAATGTGGTAGTATGCGTTTGCACTTCATTGGCTTTCAACACACCGGGAAGTGAGTTTGCCACCCCATTGCGTATGCCTTGACTCACTATGGCTACGTGATTAAAGGTTACCCCTTTCACATAAAAATTATCGCCCACATAGTTTGCAGGGTCACGGAAGAAGTCCATTTCAGGCGGTGCATCTTTATAGGTATCGCTCATGTAGTCGCTATAATTAGCTTGTTGCAACCACTTATCGTTCTTCAGTCCGCTTGCCGTCAACACATAGCCTACGGCATAGGTAGCTCCTTCTTCAGGATTGGCACAAGGCTCTACTTCGGTGGTCACACTGATGTTGTTGCCCATTTCGTCCCAAGTGGCTTTCACATCTATGTTCATAAACGTCAAGTTGTTCTTTTCGCTTTCGTACATACTTGAACCATCATAGCCCGCAATTTTTCCTTTACGTGCACACCATACAGAAGGTAAAGTGGCTGCATAATCATAAAGCATGCCATTTTGATAGGCTGCGGTTGTTGCCAATTTATCGCCTTTGTGAATGCTTACAGCTACCACGTCGTCTGGATGTTCGCGCACAAGGGCTTCGGTTGCCACCATACCCACAGGACACCATTGGCACCACAAGGCGGTGTAATCTTCAATCAACACACGTTTGTGCGGTACTTTGTTTACAGTGCAACGGGTAATGTAAGTAATGGGCAAAGAATATTCGTTATATTCACCATTTACTTCTTGCACATGAAGCATCAAATCTACTTTTCCAAGCGAGGTGCCTGCTGGAATTGGAATATTTATTTTGCGTATTTCATCAATAGCAAGTGGCGTATCAAAGTTCAGCGTAACAGGATCCATGCACTCTTGCGTATCCATGTTGCAAAGAGAATACATGATACTTTTCACTTCGGTATCACCCCAATTCATAAAATTCACAGGAGCAAAAGCTTGGGGATCATTAAGTTTAACAAAGACATTGCCAACTGTCATGGGGCTTACTGAGTTTTTTGCCCAACAGCCAATAGCTGCAAGCAAAAATAGCACGAATGATAGGAGGTACTTTGGGGAGGTCATGCTTAAAAAAATTGTTTGAGTAAATGATTAATTGAAGGAGTTTTTATGTTCAAAGCAACACAAGCTACAAGGCATTGCCATTGAGTGTGTAAAGATAGTGAATGATGCATGATTATGCAACTTCCCAAGTTTCTTTTAATTACTTACAAGGTTCGTTAACAAGAAAGCGACAGCAACTATCACCTTACACCACGCACAAAATTCCCCACTTTCCTAAATTTCAAGAATGCCCTTACAGAAAACAAAAAATGGCATAAAATGCTATTTATCCTTACTTCTATCAACCTTTTCAGCAACATTTTTGTACATTTGCAACACGAATTTTTAAATTACCCCAAGATTCTATTCCACGAATAGGTCTTATAAATACACATCAGCCGATGAAGAAAAATCTGCGAACAGCCTCTATCTGCGTACAAGGAGGCTACGAACCCAAAAACGGCGAACCCATTGAACCGCCTATCATTCAAAGCACTACCTTCAAATACGACAACTCTGAAGAAATGGCCATGCTCTTCGACTTAAAGAAAGAGGGCTACTTCTATACACGCCTGCAAAACCCCACTAACGATGTGGTAGCAAAAAAAATTGCACAACTCGAAGGCGGTGTGGGTGCCGTGCTTACTAGCAGTGGTCAGGCTGCCAACTTTTATGCCGTGTTCAATATCTGCGAGGCGGGCGACCACATCATTGCCTGCAACGAGATTTATGGCGGAACCTACAACCTTTTTGGTGTTACTCTTAAAAAATTAGGCATCGAATGCACCTTCGTTAACCAAAACGATAGCATCGACGAATTGCAAAAGGCTTTCAAACCGAACACAAAGGCTGTGTTTGGCGAAACTGTGAGCAATCCGGGGTGTGCCGTGCTCGACATTGAAAAACTTGCTCAGTTGGCTCACAACAATGGTGTACCCTTGATTGTTGACAACACATTTGCCACCCCCGTTAACTGTCGTCCGTTTGAGTGGGGCGCCGACATTGTGACACATAGCACCACCAAATATATGGATGGCACAGCTAGCCAAGTAGGGGGTGTGGTCGTTGACAGTGGCAACTTCGATTGGATGGCACATGCCGAAAAATTTCCTGGACTCTGCACACCCGACGAGAGTTATCACGGACTGACCTACGTGAAGACCTTTGGTAAAATGGGTTATACCACCAAACTCGTGGCGCAACTTATGCGCGACTTAGGTTCTATCCCTGCGCCCATGAACTCGTTCATTCTTAACCTCGGTTTACAGACCTTGCACTTGCGCATGCCGCAGCATTGCAAAAATGCACAGCGCGTAGCAGAATTTTTACAAAACGATCCGCGTGTTGCTTGGGTGCGTTACAGTGGTTTAAAGGGCGATGCCTACCACGAATTGGCTGAGAAATATTTGCCCAACGGCTCTTGTGGCGTAATGGCATTTGGCTTGAAGGGCGACCGCGACACAGCTATTCGCTTTATGGATTCGCTCGACATGATTAACATTGTCACTCACGTGGCAGATGCCCGCACTTGCATTCTCCATCCTGCTAGTCATACTCATCGTCAACTCTCAGAACAACAACTGCGCGAGGCTGGCATTGCCCCCGACTTGATGCGTCTGTCGGTAGGTATTGAGGACATCGAAGACATTCTCGATGACATTAAACAAGCGCTCGAAAAAATTTAATTTTTTCGACAGAAGGGTTTTAAAATTAGCCCGTTTGGTAGGGTGTTCAAAATCCATGATTTTTTTGCACGGTTTTGAGGACATTCTAATATTGTAAATTATTAATATTCACCAAGAAACGTAATATACAAAACTCTAATTACGTGTCGTTATAATGGGTTACCCCGTTAGGGGTGAGATAAGGTAGCCAGGTATGTG
>UQQN01000071.1 GCA_900543155.1 uncultured Prevotella sp. | reverse complement strand
GTGCAACTTTTTACTCATATTTATCAACTTAAATTAATTCCGCCAACGGGTAAATCTTAATAAATACCACAAAATTAAATCTATATCACAAAGGTATGTAAAAAAGTCAAGAGAAAAAGCAACATTTACACATTTTTTGAATAAATTTTCAAGGAACATATTTAAAGTTTGTTTCTCTGATAAGATGTATTAGATATATTGTAGGTTTACAAATCCAAACATACAACAAGATGGACTACGTAACAACCAAAAAACACCATAAAAGTGGTCAAAATGTATGCTTTGTAGTTCATTTGTTCTTATAAAATCAAAAAAGTGAGTCTAAAATATTGCCTTGCTCGAAAACTTTTTGCACTTTTGTAGTTTTGAAAGTGTAGCCTTCATTTCGCATCCTTCAAAATAACAAGAGGAAAATAAAAAGAGGCGACTACAAAACAAGCTTATCAACTCATATAATATAACAACCTACTTATACATCACAAATTATGGAACCTGCAAAAGGAAAGTTAGGTGTAATGTGCGTCGGTTTGGGCGCTGTTACCACTACCTTCATGACTGGTGTGCTCATGGCACGCAAAGGTTTGGCCAAGCCTGTTGGCTCAATGACTCAATACGATAAGATTCGCGTGGGTCGTGGCAAAAACAAAAAATACCTTCACTACGGCGAAATCGTTCCCCTTACCTCACTCAACGACATCGTGTTTGGTGCATGGGACGTTTATCCCGAAAATGCTTACGAAAGCGCGCTCAACGCCGAGGTGCTCCGCGATCGTGACATCGAGCCTGTTCGCGATGAACTCAAGGCTATTGTGCCCATGAAGGCTGCTTTCGACAAAAACTACGCTAAGCGCCTCGATGGTGACAACGTAAAAGATTGCGCTACTCGTTGGGACATGATGGAAGCCGTACGCGAAGACATCCGTCGTTTCAAGGCTGAAAACAACTGCGACCGCATCGTTGTTATTTGGGCTGCCTCAACCGAAATCTACGTACCCGTTGACGAGCAAATTCACGGTACACTCGCAGCACTCGAAGCTGCCATGAAGGCTGACGATCGCGAACATGTAGCTCCCTCTATGTGCTACGCCTACGCCGCCTTGGCTGAAGGTGCTCCCTTCATCATGGGTGCCCCCAATACAACTGTCGACATTCCTGCTATGTGGGAAATGGCAGAAAAGACCAAGATGCCTATCGCTGGTAAGGACTTTAAGACAGGTCAGACACTCGTTAAGTCGGGCTTCGCTCCTATCATCGGCACACGTTGCTTAGGTTTGAGCGGTTGGTTCTCTACAAACATCCTCGGTAACCGTGATGGTCTTGTACTCGATGAACCTGCTAACTTCCACACTAAGGAGGTTTCTAAGCTTTCTACCCTCGAGAGCATCCTTGAAGGCGACAAGCAACCCGACCTTTACTCAGACTACTACCACAAGGTTCGCATCAACTACTATCCGCCTCGCAACGATAATAAGGAAGGTTGGGACAACATCGACATCTTTGGTTGGATGGGCTATCCCATGCAGATTAAGATTAACTTCCTCTGCCGCGACTCAATCCTCGCTGCCCCGCTCTTGCTCGACCTCGTGCTCCTTTCTGACCTTGCTGCTCGTAAGGGACGCTATGGCACACAGCGCTTCTTGAGTTTCTTCCTCAAGAGCCCGATGCACGACTATACACAGGGCGAAATTCCTATCAACCACCTCTTCCAACAGTATGTTATGCTCAAGAATGCTATCCGCGAAATGGGTGGCTACGAGGCTGACGAGGAAATCGACTAAACACAAAAAAAGGACAATAAGTCGTATTATGCTTTTTAAGCATAAATGTTCTTAAAATCCTTCACTCTTTGCTATGAAAAGCTTCACGCACAGTGCATTACGACACTTGTGCGTGGGGCTTTTTATTCGTAGCACACACAGCACCACCCTAAAAACTACACTTTTTCTATTCCACACAACTCTTCAATCGTGAAACGACTTTTCTTACTATTCATACTGTTACTTGCCGGCATCAGCGCCGCCCTTGCCCAAAAAAAGTTGGCAGGCTCTGTGGTCGATGCAAAGACTGGAGAGAAAATTCCCTTTGTTTACGTAGTCTACGTTAACGGAGGGGGCACGCAAACCGACCTTGATGGCAATTTTTCGTTGCCCTTTAAGGCTGGACGCTTACGTCTGTCGGTGCTTGGCTATGAAACCAAAACCGTAACGGTAAAAGAAAGCGCAGACTCCTTAGTGTTTAAGCTCAAATCAATGGACCGCTCACTTAACACGGCTGAGGTTGTTGTAGGCAAAAAGGCTAAATATTCGCGCAAAAATAATCCCGCAGTCGAGCTCATGCGTAAGGTCATTGCTGCTAAAAAGCAAAGCGACTTGCACCACCACGACTATTATAGCATCGATAAATACTCTAAAATAACCTTCGCATTCAACGAGGTTACCGACAAGATTTTTGAGGACGGCAAATTCAAGAAGTTTCCCTTCCTCAAAGACCATGTCGAGGTGTGCAATGAAACGGGTAAACTCATTTTGCCTATTTCGGTCGACGAAACCGTAACACGTCTCATCTACCGAAAAGAACCTAAGAGCGAAAAGAACATCATACTTGGTCAACGCTCAAATGGTATTAACGACTTGCTCAACACGGGTGACATTGTTACCACCATGCTGAAGGACTGCTTTACGGACGTGGACATTTATCAAGACGAGGTAAGACTGCTGCAATATCCATTCACAAGCCCCATTTCGTCGAAAACAGCCATTAGTTTTTATCGCTACTTCATTGTCGACACCCTACAAGTGGCTGGCAACAAGTGCATACAAGTAGACTTCACACCCAATAATCCACAAGACTTTGGCTTCTCAGGCAGTCTCTACATCATGGCAGATAGCACCTACCGCGTACACCGCGTAGAAATGGGTATTCCTGTGCGCAGCGATGTAAACTTTGTAGAGAGCATGCGCATTATGCAAGAGTTCAAACAACTGCCCACAGGCGAACAAGTGCTCACAAAGGACGATATGTTGGTGCAAATTAAGCTCGCCAAATTCTTGAACAAGTTCCAAGTAAAGCGTGCCACTGAATATTCTAACTTCAGTTTCGAGCCCATCCCCGACAAAACCTTTAAGTTTAAGGGCGAGACTCTCACTGAGGCTAATGCGCAGATGCAAGACAAAGAGTTTTGGCAAACCCACCGAGCCGATTCGCTCACCAAGAGCGAAAGTTCTATGAGCCAGCTCATTCACAAGCTTGAACAAGTTAAAGGCTTTAAACCCGTATTATGGATTGCCAAAGCCTTCATCGAGAACTTTGTAGAAACTAGTGTCAACCCCGATAAGCCCTCGAAAGTGGATATTGGACCGGTGAACACGATGATTACACAAAACTTTGTTGACGGCTTGCGCCTACGTCTTTCGGCACAAACCACTGCAAACTTCAACAAGCACCTTTTCTTAAAGGGATACGCAGCCTATGGTTTTAAGGACGAAAAATGGAAAGGTATGGGCGAGGTTACTTACTCGTTCAACAAAAAGGCATACCTACCACGTGAGTTCCCCGTCAACAACCTCACCTTTAACTACACACGCGATGTAATGTCGCCCTCCGATAAGTTTTTGCCTACTGATAAGGATAATGTGTTCACCTCACTTAAGTGGACGAAGGTTGACCACATGATGTATTTCGAGACCTACAAACTATTGTGGGATCGTGAGTGGGCAAATGGCCTGCGCCTTACACTGCAAGCCCGTACCTCAAAAGACTCGCCTACTGCAAGTCTCTTCTATCAGCCCCTCCACGCAGAAGGTATTTCGCAAGATGCCTCTCTCAACATGCCCTACATCCGCACGTACGATGGCATGGTTGGTCTGCGTTTCCAACCTGGTGTTACATGGATTAACACCAAGCAACGACGCATTGCCAGCAACAACGATGCTCCGATTTTTACACTTAACCACACAGCGGGTGTGTATAACTTTGGCAAAGGTACCGACAACAACATGTATAATTTTACCGAAGCCAGCATTTACAAACGCTTTTGGTTAGCTTCGTGGGGTAAGATGGACGTTACGGTGAAAGGTGGTGTGCAATGGAACAAGGTTCCCTACCCCTTGCTCATCATGCCTGCTGCCAACCTCTCGTACATTATGGAGGATAACACATTCAACCTCATCGACAACATGGAGTTCCTCAACGACCGTTATGTGTCACTCATGTATGCGTGGGACTTGAATGGTAAAATTTTAAATCGTATTCCACTTATCAAAAAACTCAAGTGGCGCGAGTACATAGGTTGCAACGTGCTTTGGGGCACTCTTACAAGCAAAAACGACCCCTTTAAAAGACCCAACGACAGCCGTTTGCTCTACTTCCCTGGCAACTGGGAACAAGGCGTTTTTGTGCCACAATCGCGCGTTATGAATCCCAAGCGCCCCTATGTTGAAGTCGTTGCAGGTATACACAACATATTCAAGATTTTCCACATTGAATACGTACACCGCCTCAACTACATCAAACCAGGTACACAAAAATGGGGGATCCGAGGCATGTTCCGCCTTACGTTCTAATTTATTTGCTTATCAAGAAGTTATGAAGAATGTTTACAGACTCTTCATAACTTCTTTTTTGTGATAAAACATAATTTACAGATTAAAATTAAAAAAGAACTGATTTTCAATCAAAATACATTATTCTAAAATTTTAATACTAACTTTGCACCATCATGAATTTTCTTACGATTTTTACAAAAAACGGAGAATATTGATCAAAGTGCTGATTTTTTTTATCGCAACGTGCGTGTTGGGTGAAAGGTCAAAATCGTCCAGATTCACAAAAAATCACTCATCTTTTTTTGCACGCGCAAGCATGCCTTAAACGCCCCATTTTTCGGCAAATAAAAACCCAATGCCATTCCGAAGGCATTCCGATATCATACCGAAGGCTCAGCGCAACAAAAAAATACCCTCCTCGCCCCATCAACTTGCGCTTGCTACAGCCATAACTTTTTTATACTGCACGCAATTTTAACAGAATATACCAAAGGAAATTTGGCTTATCCAAAATAAAGGGTTACATTTGCACACGGAAATAGTTATTAAGGAGAAGTTGAAAGGATTCCTAAGCAAAACGGCGCTGGAGTTCTTTCGGTTTTTTTTTGCAACCTCGCCTTAACGCCTTCCAATACCCAAAAGAAAAATAATTAAAAACATACTACATCCAATTTTATTATGGCTTATATGACTCAAGAGGGCTACGACAAAATGGTAGCCCAGCTCCGTCACATGGAATCGATTGAGCGCCCTGCTGCCTCAGCAGCCATTGCAGAGGCTGCCGATAAAGGCGACCTTTCAGAAAATAGCGAATATGATGCTGCGAAAGAGAATCAGTCGAAACTCGAAGGACGAATTGCTGCTTTGAAAATGGCGATTGCCGAGGCTAAAATCATCGACAAGTCGAAAATCAAAGCCGACACTGTGCAGATTCTTACTACCGTCGAGATGAAGAACGTGAAAAACGGCATGGTAATGAAATATACCATCGTCAGTGAAAGCGAAGCTAACCTTCGCGAAGGAAAAATTTCGAGCACGACCCCCATTGCACAAGGCTTACTTGGCAAAAAAGTGGGCGATGTGGTAGAAGTGAGAATTCCACAAGGCACTATCAACCTCGAAATTCTTAACATCAGCATTTAAGATAATGAACAATTAATAATGAATAATTGGGCGTCCTAAAAAGTTTTGACCACCAAGCATTAATTATTAATTGTTCATTTTTCATTTCGCATTCACCAAGAACGTAATACTTAATACTTAAAGTTCATGACTATCTTCTCAAAAATCATTGCGGGCGAAATTCCCTCATACAAGTGTGCCGAAAACGAACACTTCTATGCTTTTCTCGACATTAACCCCTTGGCACAGGGTCACACACTCGTAGTGCCTAAGCACGAAGTTGACTACATCTTCGACCTCTCAGACCAAGAATTGGCTGACATGGTAGTATTTGCTAAAAAAGTGGCACTTGCCATTCAGCGTGCTTTCCCCTGCCGCAAGGTGGGCATGGCTGTACTCGGGCTTGAAGTGAACCACGCACACATCCATTTGGTGCCGCTGCAAAGCGAAGGTGATATGGACTTCCGCAAAGAAAAATTACAACTCAGCGCCGAAACCATGCAGCAAACTGCCGATAAAATTTTGGCAGCAATGTAACACACACTACTACATGGGTTCCCCTTTTTCCCCTTGGTTTATATTTTGTAAAAGAAATATCTACCAAGGGATTTTTATTTTCCTTACTTATAAAACCCGCCCAAATATTGTCTCAACCAAAAGTTTTACCTACTTTTGCAAACATAAATTATCATTTTACGCTAATACCTCATGAGTATAAAATTACGCAAACTTTTGCTCGCATCTGCCTTGTTGCCTATTGCTACTTGGGCACAAAACGTAGATCGTAGCAAATACCCTGATTATTCAGCACAACGCAATCCGGACCCTCAACTTATGCAGCCTCGCAAAGCAAAGGGTAAGGCACAAGCTGTGCGCCCAGACCACGTAAACAATGCCGAGTCGCGCTACTTTCCTCCCGTGTTCTACCAAGCAGGCGGATCGTGTGGCTCAGCCTCGCGCATTTGCTACATGTTTAGCCATGAGCTTAACTCATTCAGAGACC
Organism: uncultured Prevotella sp.; assembly: GCA_900543155.1. Classification (GTDB taxonomy): domain Bacteria; phylum Bacteroidota; class Bacteroidia; order Bacteroidales; family Bacteroidaceae; genus Alloprevotella. The sequence continues at coordinate 5,590 of UQQN01000071.1, read as the reverse complement.
TTGATGGCAAAGACCCCAAAAACTACTACCCCTCGCACTTTGTGTGGTTGCTCACTAACGGAAACTCGGGCAAAGATGCGTTCATTCAGTATGTAGGTGTGCCTTCTGCAGCCACCTATGGCGGACAAACTTACTCTAAACTATTTGGCAGCCAAGACACCAATCAGCAAGATTTTGGTTGGATGTCGGGCTACGACAAATGGTATGAGGCCATGTTTAACCGTATGCTCAAACCCACGCACTTCACAAAAAACGTAGGCACTGAAGAAGGACGAGAGGCTGTAAAGAACTACCTATGGAACCACAATGGCGACCCCGATTTCCATTCGGGTGGTATTGTGGGCATTGGTTGCTCATCAAGAGCCATGGACTTTAAGGGGATTAAAGACACGCCCGCCAACAGAGATGCAGGCGTTGCAGGTAAAAAATACCTCATTCAGTGGGGACCCATTACCGACCACGCCATGACCATTGTGGGATATGACGACCGCATTGAATTCGACTTGAACGGAAACGGCATTTGTGGCGAAGCCTCAGCCGACGAACGTGGTGCCTGGATTGTTATGAACTCGTGGGGTGCCGATTGGCAAAACGAGGGTGCGGTATATGTGCCCTATGCCTATGCAGGACCTACATTTACCAATGGCAGATTCTCAGGCGATTGGTGGACCCCCGAAGTCTACAACGTACGCAAAAATTACCGACCTTTGCGCACCATTAAAATCAAGATGGACTACTCGCACCGCTCTGAACTTTACTTAATGGCGGGCGTTTCGCAAGATATTAACGCTACCTCACCCCAATACACACAGGCTTTCGACCACTTTAAGTATGCGGGCGATGGTAACTATGGCAATACGGACCCTGCACCTGCTGTGCCTATGCAAGGACGATGGGTAGATGGTAAGTTGCACAACGAACCCATGGAGTTTGGTTACGACCTCACAGACTTGAGCGATAACCTCGATCCAAACGAGTCGATGAAGTACTTCTTTATCATCGAAACCAAAAAATCTGCCATCGGTAACGGTCACATTTATAACGCCTCGATTCTTGACTATGAACAGGATGCCGAAGGACTTGAATTTCCCTTTACCATAGGAAAGGATGGTGTAACCGTTGAAAACCAAGGAAACCGCACCATTATTAGCGTGGTGGTTCCCGGTCGTGGTGTAAAGTCGCCCTCGAATGTCACTATCGACAATGGCAAGTTGGTGTGGAGTGCGCCCGTTGCTACCGTCTATACGCTAACGGGTTACAAGGTGTATAAAGGCACCGAGGAGATTGCTACACTCGACGCAAAAGCCACAAGCTACGCATTGCCCGAGGACGCTAAAGGCACCTATGCCGTGCAAGCTATTTACGGCAAAAAGGTTTCTGGAAAGATCAATGCCACAGTACCCGAGGACAAGGTTTCAAATACTTGTTTAAGACTAACTCACTCCGGATTTACTATTCCTGGCGTCTTCTCAAGCAAATACGACAAAGCGACCATTGAATATTGGATTCGCCCCATGTCGCTCACCAATTGGAACCAGAGTGCAGGTCCTGGTTGGGGCACATTTATGTTCCATGCCAATGCAAATGGTTCATTAACTGCGGGTTGGGGACTCGAAGACCGCAGTGAAGCTGCAGGGGCACTGCAAGTTAATAAATGGAAACATGTGGCTATCGTTGTAGACGGCAATATGATGACTACCTACATTAATGGTGTGAAGAGCACAAACTTTACTTCACAAAAATTTAGTGGATTAGGTGGTTTTGGCGACCTCACATTTAGCAGCAATGGCAACAGCAACGACCAACATGCCTACTACCAAGACATTCGCATTTGGAAGACTGCACGCACGGCACAAGAGATTAAAGATAACTATAATCGACAATTTGCCGATGCCTTGTTGCCAGAAGACCTCATTGCCTATTATCGCGGAGACTTGATTAATGTGGACGGCAAAGAAATGATGCGCGACCACACTGTAGGAGCACACCACGCAACTTTGGCAAATAGCAAATACACCAATGCGGGAGCATACTCTCAAGATCTTGCATACGAAAGTAACACACAGATTAGCATTGTACAACCAGAAGAGGCTGTAATGGCTGGTCGCCCCACAACCTTCCACGCACAAGGATCTACGAACATCGCTTCGCTGCATTGGACGGCTGCAGGTGCAGGCATTAAAGATTTACGTGCCACATCGCCCATCCTCACTTTTAACAAGAGTGGCGAACAAGCTATTTCGGTTGTTGCTACCGACATAAATGGCAAAACCGTAACAGCTAACACAACGATTAAGGTGATTGAAAGCACCGCGCCTAAGGCAACCTTTACACTTAGCAGAGAACAATTAGGCACAGGAGACCGCATTACATTTACGCCGACCGAAATTGTAGACGGATGTCGCTATAAGTGGAGTATGCCGGGGGCATCAAAAACCTCATCTACTAACACTTGCGTGGCTGTAAGCTATGCAAATAGTGGCTCATACGATGTGACACTCACCGTAACCGATTTGCAAGGTCATAGCCAAAGCAGCACGCAAACCGTTTACGTGTCTACAAAGGCTCCAAAGGCTGCATTCGACGTGAATCCTGCTGTTGTAATGAAGGGCGAAACTGTAACACTCTCGAACCGCTCGCTCTATCATGCCAAAAAATGTCAGTGGACGATTGTGAGTCCGCAAACTGCAATGCAGGGCGAAGGTTTCGACGTAAGCTTTACACCGACAGTTTCGGGCATTTACGATGTCACACTTAAAGCAAGTAACTCTGCTGGTAGCGACGAGGCTACACAGAACCACGCACTCGTAGTGTGCAATGCCGACAGCAAAACAGGCCTTAGCTTTGCACACGCTGCTGCAACACGTGTCACAGCCAACAAAGTGCCGTTTACAAAGGGTCAAAACTACTTTACCATTGATTGGTGGATGCGAACCAACGAACTCAAGACCCTATGCAACGGCATTGGCGAAAGCACCTCAACCTTCCAACTCCAAACAGCTCCCACAGGGCAGATGCTGGTATTCGTTGAAGGAAGCTGCGCCAAGTCGGTCGAAGGCTACGTCATTCCCAACGAATGGCACCACTATGCAGTGACCTACTACATGGGCATGGCAATCTTCTATCGCGATGGCATGATGATCAGTCGCAATGGCATGAGCAAAAACGCATTGCCTGCGCTCAAAACCTTCAAGTTAGGTAGCGACGATGCCCCCATGTGTGGCATTATCGATGAATTCCGTGTATGGGACAAGGATTTAGACGAAGCAACCATTCGCACCTACATCACCGAGCCCATGGATGCAGCCAAGGTTCGTGCTGCCGAAGCCGAAGGCTTAAAACTCTACTACCAATTTAACCAAAATGGTGGCGACGTGAAGGACGCTACCTCTAACCAAAATACAGGCGTTCGCAGTGGTTTTGGACCTGATGGTGATGCTTTTGCAGACTCTAAGGGTGTGTTTGCACTCAACTTTAACAATGGTGCCCAAGATGTGACAAACGATTATCTCAAAAACACGAAAGAACCATTCGAAAACACAGGCAAAATGTTTAGCGATGCTTATCAAGGTCGCTTCATGACCCTGAAGGATTGGAAACTCGAGAACATCAACGTATCCAAATACAACACAGGTGCTCACGTCGACGTAGTAAATGGCAGCGACTTCACCATCCGCACAGGTGACTTTGGTTTTGAGGCAGACCTTGAAAACCACAAGGTATATCAAACCATCGACTTGCCCGCAGGTGCCTATATGTTTAGCGCACATTACGGAAACTATGATGGCGATGCTGATGGTTGCTACTTGGTTGTAGGCAATGGCAACAGTCTGCCCGACACCAAGGATATTTCTAAGGCTTTTGCATATAAGGCAATGGAAAGCAAATCTAATGCAAGTCAAAACGATTTGTTCTTTGTGCTCACCGAACCTGCCACTATCAGCCTTGGCATCTTGGCAAACTTAGCAGGTCAGCAGTGTTTGTCTGTCAAGTCGTTTACGCTTACACAATACCCTCTTAGCAAAATGGAGGGTTTGGTAGACACTATTAATGGTGCTACGATCGATACCCCCGCTTCTATCAATGCGCATCCCATCTACGATCTCTCAGGTCGTCGCGTCAATATCCCTGGCAAGGGCATCTACATCATTGGTGGAAAGAAGGTGGTACGCTAAGCAATAGCACCATGCTAAAATGCGAAGCAAACATTCTACGCAAAACTGCTAAACAATAGCTCTGAAATAACGGGCTAAAACACAAAGTAAGCAGCATACAATGAACGGCAAGTACGCTATTTTTAGTATACTTGCCGTTTTTTTACTCAAATAATTGTCTAATTAAAATAAAACTCGTATTTTTGCATACGCAATCAGCACCAAAGTGCTTTTTTACAATCGCACCCAGCTCACATTGCACGGACTTGTAGCTCAGTTGGTTAGAGCAACAGACTCATAATCTGGAGGTCCCTGGTTCAAGCCCAGGCTGGTCCACATTAGAAATCAAGCAGTTACGACAAAATCGTAGCTGCTTTTTCTTTTTCTCGGAAAACAATAGGAAAACACATTGATTTTGAAAACTCCTTGATTTTTCGATATACTTGGCATCATATCATTCCAAGTAAAGCATGTAAACAAGGTTTCTCTGAATATCAGAACAACGTGGGAAAACAACGATTCCACAAAATTACATAAGCCATAAGACTTCATTTTCGGGTTTTATGGCTTCTTTGTTTTTATGTCATAACCCACCTTTAACACATTCTTTTTTTCTTCATAAAAACATGCTTTTCCGTTAACGACTGCTAAGAAACCATACATAAAAAACTCTATCAGTTTTTGGCGAATAGCGCCTGTAATGTTCCTTTACACCAAACAAACTACCTTTGCCCACGGATTTTCAATCACAGAATTTCAAAGATGGTTCATGAGCCAACAGAAGATGTGTAATCGGGATGTCAGGAAGTACAACTGACAAACCACAAAGCAAGAATAGTATGACAAGACTCGTTACAATAGAACAATTGTTAGAGAAGCCTGTCTGCATGATGTCGGGAGAAGAATTTGTCCTGCTCCTCCAAAATGCAGAGAAAGGAACGGCAAAGGCACCTGCCGAGGTGGTGCCAGAGAGACATTATGAGCATGGTATTGCTGGAATAGCCAAGATTTTTGGTTGTAGTATTCCTACGGCTAACCGTATCAAGAAAAGCGGAGTGATAGACCCTGCCATCACGCAGGTCGCTCGCAAGATAGTGATTGATGTGGAACTGGCTTTGGAACTTGCCAAAAAAGCAGGTGGCTTTGCATCTATCAGAAAGTAGTATGGAAGAAGATTGGAAAGACAACCTATCCACTGATGCTAAGGGGAACACCTTGAAGACCATCAGCAATCTTAGGATGATTTTCACGCATGATGAGAATCTCCGTCAGATTCGATTTGACACCTTCTGCCAAGACGACATCTCCTTTTCTCCATTGTTCCGCAACGTCAATGGAAACAAGGTGGATGAAGAATCCGTAGGGAAGATTCAAGACTATCTGGAGCAGAACTATGACTTACGCCTCACACAGAACAAGGTGTTTGAGATATTGAA
>UQQN01000070.1 GCA_900543155.1 uncultured Prevotella sp. | reverse complement strand
CATACCTGGCTACCTTATCTCACCCCTAACGGGGTAACCCATTATAACGACACATAATTAGGGGGTCGCATATTACGATTTTTGTTGGATATCAACTGTTTACAATATCAGAACATCATTAAAACCGTGCAGCCCTTTCAGGGCGTGCATTATCAGCTGTACCTCAGAACCAGCCTTTATACATTTGCCACACGCATAATGTCGGCAAAGACACCGGCTGCGGTGACAGCAGCACCTGCGCCGTAACCCTTGATGAGCATGGGATATTCGTGGTAGCGCTCGGTGGTCAACAAAATGATATTGTTAGAACCTTCGAGGTCGTAGAGCGGATGACCTTGCGAGATTTCACGCAAGCCTACACTGCCTTTACCGTTAGCCCATTCTGCCACAAAACGCCATCGTTTGTTTTCGCGCGCCAATCGTTGACGTTCAGCTTCAAACTGGGCATCGAGTGAGGGGAGTTGTTCCCAAAAATTATCGAGTGAACCTTCAAAGAGTTCATTGGGAATAAAGAGATTGCGTTCCACCTCGTCTACCTCAAGACGGTAACCACTCTCGCGTGCCAAAATAACGAGTTTGCGAATCACATCCTTGCCCGAAAGGTCGATGCGTGGGTCGGGTTCGCTATATCCATTCTCTTGAGCCATTTTTACGGCTTTGCTCAAAGGAATTTCAGCTGAGAGAGTATTGAATACATAGTTTAGCGTGCCACTCAGCACAGCCTCTATTTTTAGCACACGGTCGCCCGAACCACGAAGATCGTTGATGGTGCTGATGATGGGTAATCCTGCACCCACATTGGTTTCGAACAAGAATTTTACACCCTTTTCGCGAGCCGTATGTTTGAGTCCTTGATAACTATCGTATGCCGATGATGCTGCAATTTTGTTGGCTGCAACAATGTTCACATTGTGTTGCAACAAGCGTTTATAAAGCTTTGCCACTTCGGGGCTCGCAGTGCAATCCACAAACACCGAGTTGAAGATGTTCATCTCCTCAATTTCGTGCATCATGCGTTCTACACCTCCGTCGCCCCCTTGCTGCATGGCTTCGTGATAGTGAGCAGGGTCAATGCCATCGGCGCAATAAGCAGCATGACTACGACCACTTACGCCCACAATGTTGAGTTTAAGTCCTCGTTCGCGGAAGAGCTTTTCACGTTGTGCAGCAATTTGTTCGAGCAAACTGCCACCTACAGTTCCTGTGCCACAAACAAAAAGGTTGAGTTCTTCGTGTTCGCTCAAAAAGAAACTGTCGTGAAGCACGTTGATGGTTTTGCGCAGTTGGCTACGGTCTACAACAAACGAAAGGTTCATTTCTTGTCCACCCATAGCTGTTGCATTGATGCTGATACCATTGCGACCGAGCACACTGAATAGTTGACCCGCGATGCCTGGCATGTGGCGCATGCGTTCGCCCACAACAGCCACGCTCGAAAGTCCTGTAACCAAGGTTGCAGGATTCATAGCGCCATCGGCAATCTCGGCAGCAAATTCCTCGTCGAGCAGTGCACAAGCACGTTGTGCGTCTTGCGGTGTGACGCAAAGGGTGGTACTGGTCTCTGAGGAGTTTTGCGCTACCATAAACACGCTAATACCCCCATTGCCCAATGCCGTAAAGATGCGACGGTTCACACCAATGACACCCACCATGGCAGGACCGCTCACGGTAACGGTGCAAGTGTCGCTCACAGACGAGATGCCACGAATGGGGCGTCCACTAGGAGCTGCGTCGCGACGTATTACGCTATATTTACCTTCAGGACGGAAGGTGTTTTTTACATATATTGGAATGTTTTTTTGGCAAACGGGGTAGATGGTAGGGGGATAAACCACCTTGGCACCGAAGTTGCAGAGTTCCATGGCTTCGGCATACGACAGTTCGTCGATAGTGAAGGCACCAGGAATGATGCGTGGGTCGGCAGTCATAAAACCATCTACGTCGGTCCAAATCTCTAAAGCTTCGGCGTTGAGAGCCGCAGCAAGAATGGCAGCGGTATAGTCAGAACCACCACGTCCGAGGTTGGTGGTAATGCCCGTTTCAACATCTTTGGCAATGAAACCGCCCATCACGGCAATGCCCTTGTTGAACGAGGCAAAGGTTTGCTTTACTAAGACGTTCGTGGCATTAAAGTCCACCAAGTGCTTGTCAGCCTTATGTTCGGTTTTAATGAATTTTCGTGAGTCGTAGTGCGTAGCTCCCATAATGAGTTGCGCAACGATTTCAGACGAGATGCGTTCGCCGTATGCCACAATCGCGTCAGACGTTTTTGGGGTAAGGTCTTGAATGAGGCATACACCATGCAGAATACTTCGTAGTTCGTCGAGCAGTGCGTTGACGCGCTGAAGGAGTTGGGGACGTTTATCGGCATCGATAACTTGGGTTATCAAGTCGTGATGTCGTGTTACTAACTCGTTGAGTTGTGCCACATAGGTTTCGTCGCCTTTTGCGGCAAGGCGGGTGAGGGCAAGCAGTTGGTCGGTAACTCCGCCCAGTGCCGACACCACCACAATGGTGGGCGAACCTGCTCGCTCAACTATATTTTTTACGAATTGGATGGACTCGGCTGTGCCAACAGATGAACCACCAAATTTAAGTACTTTCATCGGAGAAATTTTGAGAGGAAGTTAGAAGGAGTAAGAGATAGTTGGAAGAAGTTAGGGGAAGTTAGGGAGAAGTAAGAGGAAGTTAGAGGAATGGTAGTTTAGCAAATACTTTGCTGTGTAACAATTCTTCTAACTTCCTTTAATTCTTGAAATAACTTCCTCTAATTTAAAAAAATGTTTTCTTTAACTCTTGAAACACCTTCTTCAAACTTCAGGAAAAATTATAACTTAATCTTGCGTTTTGCAGCCTTCGATTCGTTTTGCAAACGGTCGAGCGCAGTGACCACATACACATACTTGTTTTTTCCACCCGCATAGGGCAAGCGGTAGCAAGTGTTGGATGTGATGTCAACGATGTGTTCGGGGTTGAACAAGTCGATGCGTTCGCCTTTTTTGAAACGGTATATCACGTAGTTACGCGCCTTGTCCATTTCTTTAGAATCTTTAGGTGCCTTCCAGAACAAGTAGTAGCCATTAGGCATCCATTGAGCTTTAAGCTTTGTAGGTTTGCCGGGCGCCTTGTTGTCGAGGAAGGGGAAGAGCGGTTGCAAGGCAGGGGTGCGATGATAAACTTGTTGCAAGGCGGTGGCATAGTTGCCTTCGTTGCGTACTACGGCTGCAGAATACCAAAGGCAACTGCCCTGAATGCCACGTAAAGAGCGTTGCAGGCGGAACTTCTCGTTCATTTGGTTAATCTGCGGATTCTTCAAGTCGGCAGCACGCACGGTGCGTTCCACGTCTTGTCCGATAAAGAGTGGACGTCCCCCAGCAAATCTGCTCCACCACTTAATAAGTTCATCGTAGTCGGCAGCCTTGTGTCCGATTTCCCAATAAATCTGTGGAATGTTATAATCCACCCATCCTTGGTTAATCCAATAAAGCACGTCGGCGTAGAGGTTGTCGTAGTTTTGCAAACCATTTGTTTTAGAACCTGGCAAGTTAGAACCCTCTTTGGCATTGTGGTAAATGCCAAACGGACTTACACCAAATTTTACCCACGGCTTCACGGCACGGATGCTATCGTGCATGGCTTTGATAAAGAGATTCACATTGTAACGACGCCAATCATCGATGTTGTTAATACCGTTCTTGTGCGTTTCGTAAGTGCGCTCATCGGGAATTGATACGCCAGCCACAGGGTAGGGGTAGAAATAGTCGTCCATGTGCAGACCATCTACGTCGTAACGGCGCACAATGTCGGCTGCCACTTTGCAGATGTAATCGCGGTTTACGTCTAATCCTGGGTCGAAAAGATACAATCCATCATACTCAAAGAAGCGTTCAGGGTGCTTCACATAAGGGTGCGTTACAGAAAGTTCTTTGGTAGTTTTGGTTTTGGCGCGAAATGGATTGATCCAAGCATGCAACTCCATGCCACGTTTGTGACACTCGTTTACCATCCATGCCAAGGGATCCCAATAGGGGTTAGGGGGTGTGCCCTGTTTGCCTGTGAGAAAACGGCTCCAAGGCTCATACGGAGAGGCATACAAAGCATCGGCTTCGCCACGCACCTGAAAAATGATAGCATTTACCCCACACTTTTTTAACACATCGAGTTGGTGGGTAAGGTTTGCCTGCATTTGGTCGCGACTCATGCCTTGAAACTGCCCGTTGATTATTTGAATCCATGCCCCGCGAAATTCGCGTTTAGGCATAACTTGCTGTGCCACCGCCATAGGCAGTAACATCATGGCAAGCAAAAATAAGGTAAGTATTCGTTTCATTTACTGAGATTAAGCTTGTTTAATTGCATTTTATTGCGCAAGCAAAGGTAGTGTTTTTTTGCGAGAGCATGCCCCGATGCCTATATTTTTTACACACAAATTAAAAATGTGGGGATTTTCGAAGTCATAATAGACAAAAATTGTATACCTTTGCTCACTATGAACAAGATGAATGCCGACATAAAGAAAGTTTCGGTGGTAATGTGTACCTATAACGGAGAGCGTTTTTTGCGCGAACAGTTAAATTCTATACTTGCGCAAGACTACCCGTTGTATGAAATAATTGTACAAGACGACCGATCTACCGACGACACATGGGATATTCTAAAATCTTATTGTGCCGCACACCCCAATTTGTTCAAAATTTATCGTAATGAAGAACAGTTGGGCTTTAACCGCAACTTTCATACCGCCATGCTACGTGCCAAGGGCGACTTGATAGCCATTAGCGATCAAGACGATATTTGGTTCGCTGACAAGATACGTGTGCAGGTAGAGAAAATTGGTGACGCAGACTTGTGTTTTTCAGACTATTACACGGACGAAACTTACACATTGCCACTAAAAAATTACATTTCACCGCGTACAGATTTTGAGCATATCATCTTTTATGACTGTACACCAGGGCACACCATGTTGCTGAAAACCGAATTTTTAAAAGGCATTAAGCAATGGGATTATACCATTTTTTATGATTGGTGGCTCAGTGTGCATGCTTTAATGGGCAACGGATTGGTAAAGGCAGAAAAAGCACTGAATTGGCATCGCCATTATGCAGGGTCTGTGACCACGCGTGTGCCTAAGAAGGGATTCTTTGAACCTGTGGCGCACCCCACTTGGCAACCCTATGTGTGGGGCTACGTGCACCGGTTACACTTGTTGCGTAAGCGCAATTTTCGTTTCTTCTATCAGTATATAAGTCAGCACACAGACCGCAAACGCTTGCCTGTGCCTGCAAAAATGGCAAGTCTAATGACAAGCCGCAAACCTTTTGCCTTGTTCAGACTGTGTTGCCTATGCTGCAAATATTACGACCGCGTTTATCCCGGGAAACCTCACGGACTGTCAGGACGTATACACGGATTTTTCTATCCCATGATATCGGCATATGGTAACGACTTGTTTAATCTTGAAAAATAACTGAAAAGGGTGGTTTGATTCTCGCCCTTGATGTGATCCTCTATTTCAGAAAAAAATCAAAAAACATGATACGCAATATAGCCATTGTGCTGGCCGGCGGTGTAGGAAGCCGTCTTGGGCTTAGCACTCCCAAACAATTCTTTAAGGTGGCGGGCAAAATGGTCATTGAACATACCCTCGACACCTTTGAACGCAATCCACATATCGATGAAATTGTAGTTGTGTCGAACCCCGTTTATGTATCGGATGTAGAAAACATCGTTTTGCGCAACGGTTGGAAAAAAGTGAAGAAAATATTGAAGGGAGGCAAAGAGCGTTACGACTCAAGTCTCTCGGCAATTCATGCCTACGAAGGTGGCGAAGAAGTGAACTTAGTGTTTCACGACGCCGTACGTCCGTTGGTGTCGCAACGCATCATCGACGATGTGTGCGAAGCTCTTAAAACTTACGAGGCAATCGATGTGACTGTACCTGCTGTCGACACCATTATCGAGGCAGAAGGTGACCATATTGCGTCCATCCCCGACCGCTCACGTTTGCAGCGTGGACAAACCCCGCAAGCCTTCCGTCTGTCGGTAATTAGCGAGGCTTATAAACGTGCGTTTAAAGATCCCGACTTTAAGGTGACCGACGACTGTGGTGTGGTCGTAAAATATATGCCCGAGGTGCCTGTACACTTGGTTGAAGGCGAAGAAAGCAATATGAAGTTGACCTACAAAGAAGACACCTTCTTGCTCGATAAACTCTTCCAACTTCGTGGCTCGCAAGCGCCCGAAACACTCGACCGCACAAAATTGCAAGGACGTGTGGCTGTGGTGTTTGGTGGCTCGTATGGCATAGGCAAGGACGTGGTAGACGAATTGCGTCAAGCAGGCACACGCGTACATAGTTTTTCGCGCTCGCTCACAAAAACCGATGTGGGTAATCGCAAGGATGTGGCGCGTGCTTTAAAGGAGGTCTACGATAAAGAGGGTCAAATAGACTATGTAATAAACACTGCGGGTGTGCTCAATAAAGAACCCCTCTGTGCAATGGACTATGGCATCATTCAAGCAGCCGTGCAAACCAATTATATGGGTACGGTGAATGTGGCTATCGAGGCATATAACTACTTGAAGGAAACGCAAGGTCAACTCATCTTCTTTACTTCGAGCAGTTATACACGTGGTCGTGCCTTCTACAGCATTTACTCTTCAACCAAAGCTGCCATTGTGAATTTTGTGCAAGCTGTGGCGCAAGAGTGGGAGTCGGTGGGCATCCGCGTAAATTGCATCAACCCCGAACGTACCAAAACCCCCATGCGCGTAAAGAACTTTGGCATTGAACCCGATGACACCTTGCTGCGCTCAGAAGTGGTGGCAGACGCTACCGTGCGTTGCTTGCTTGCCGACTATACCGGACAGGTAATTGACGTAAAAAGAAGCAATAAGTAAAAAAGGGGTGTTCACACGTAACGAATAAATTTAGCTCATTCATGGATAATTCTGCGCTCACACAGTATCTTGACAAGCACCGCCGTGCTGTGCAGCTTAAACAACTCGGCATATTAAAAGAAATTGATGCCATCTGCAGTCGCAACCACATAGATTATTGGCTTGATGGCGGCACCATTTTGGGTGCGGTGCGTCATGGCGGTTTTATTCCTTGGGACGATGACATAGACATTGCCATGCGACTTGAGGATTTGCCACGATTTGTGGAGGCTGCACGACGTGAATTGCCTAAACAACTCTATATTCAAACTCCCGACACCGATCCGAATGTGCGTATGCCTATTTATAAGGTGCGCGATACCGAGTCTTTTTTGGTGGAAGGTGGCGATGACTTTGCACGTGCTTATGGAAAGGGACTTTATGTAGACATCTTTCCCATGATTCCTTATCCCAGTTGCTCAAAGTCGTTTATTAAACGCGTAACAAAGGGCTATTGTCGTGCCAATGCCATACTGAGTAGTCAGCACTATTATTCGTGGCGTTCGTTTGTCGAATTCTTCTACTTCGGCATGAAACGTGCTTGGTGCAAATTGCAGTGGAACGTGGCATGTTTGTTGAAGAAAAAAGGTGATTTTACATCGAACACGCTCAACAACAATGGCTACGGAATTATGCACCGCACGGATAGCATATTCCCCACACAACGTATTAAGTTTGAAGATGCCGAGTTTAGCGCACCTGCTAACCCCGATGCTTATCTAACCGACCTCTATCGCAATTACATGCAGTTGCCACCCGAGGATAAACGGGGTGGACATGCCGTGTTCTATGCAGAGTCTTTGTAAATGATTCTGTTATACGATAAAAGAATCATTAGCCTCCCTATAATCCTTTAGCTAATACACTACGATATGGATATATCAGTTCTCATTCTTTTCTTCAACCGTCCCGAAGTGTTGAAGCCTGTGTTTGACGAGGTGCGCAAAGCACAGCCCGCACGTCTGTTCTTATACCAAGACGGACCTCGTGGCGAGCGCGATATGCCTGGCATTGAGGCATGTCGCAAAATTGTGGAACAAGTAGACTGGCCCTGCGAGGTACACCGCATGTTCCAAGAAAAAAACTATGGTTGCGACCCCTCTGAATTTATATCGCAGCGTTGGGCTTTTTCGCAAGTAGACAAGTGTATTGTGCTTGAAGACGATGATGTGCCCACACAGTCGTTCTTCCGTTTTTGTAAGGAAATGCTCGACCGTTACGAAAACGATGACCGCATAGGTATGATTCAGGGCTGTAATTTCGAAGAGCGTACGGATGATGCCGATGATGCCGACTACTTTTTTAGCACCAACTTCTGCATTTCGGGTTGGGCATCATGGAGTAGGGTGGTGAACCAGTGGGATGAGCATTACACTTGGCTCGACGAACCGCGCACTGTAGAGCGTTTAGAGAATTTGATTGAAGAACGTAATTTGCGCGATGATTTTCTCCCCATGGCTCGTGCACACAAGGCAAGCGGAAAGGCGTATTACGAAACCATATTTATGGCGCACCTGTTGCTGAACTCACAGTTGGCCATTGTGCCACGCCTGAATTTGATAAATAATATAGGTGTGTTAGAGGACTCTGTACACTTCTCAGGAAGTGTGCAGCTGTTGCCCTCGGGTTATCGTCGCTTCTTTACCATGAAGCGTTACGACCTTGAATTTCCCTTGCGTCATCCCAACCACATCTTAGAGCATGTGCGCCATCGTCAACGCGTATATCGCATTGCGGGTTGGCGTCACCCTTGGATTAAAGTGTGGCGCTCGTTCGAGGAACTCTACCTCAACATACGCCATGGTCAGTGGAAGAATATTTTCAATGCCATTAAAAAGCGCATAGGCATTCTGCTTCATGGCAAGAAAATTCATTAAAATTCATAGAAAGCGTACATGCTGAGGCTTCAACAATTAACTACGGGCTATGGTAAAACAGTGGTAAGTAGCCAACTCTCTTGCACCTTGCCCACAGCCTCGCTTACAGTGCTGATGGGCACAAATGGTGCAGGAAAGAGCACTTTGCTGCGCACATTGGCAGGCTTTATCCGTCCAATAAGCGGTAGCGTGTGTTGTGGCGAAAACAACATCACTCATCTCACACCGCGAGAATTGGCAAAAACTTTAAGTGTGGTGCTCACATTTCGTCCTACCGCCGACGCACTGACTGTGCAAGAGGTGGTAGAAATGGGGCGAATGCCTTATGCACAATTCTTTGCAAAAAGCACACCTGCCGACGCGCAAGCCATAGAGCGTGCCATGCAGCTTACGCAAACGCAAGACTTGGCACACCGCTTTGTCAACACATTGAGTGATGGCGAGCGCCAACGTGTGTTTATAGCCAAAGCTCTGGCACAAAACACGCCCATCATATTGCTCGACGAGCCTACGGCTTTCCTCGATTTTCCTGCCAAAGTGCATACCATGAAGTTGTTGAGCGAATTGGCACATGCCGAGGGTAAAAGCATTCTGCTTTCTACACACGATGTGGAATTGGCATTGCGTTTTGCTGACACCTTATGGTTGCTCAGTGCCGATGGCATAGTGAGCGGTACACCTGCCCAACTCTCGCATGAAGGGGCGATTGCACACTTCTTTGCACGCGATGGTTTGTGCTATAACGCTGAACAAATGCGCTTTGAATTTTAAGAATCGGGAGTTACGAAAATCCCAAGAGCGGTAAAAAAATAAGGGCTGTTTTAATAATTCTGACAAATTGATTATGTGCGATTGTATTTTTATTTTCTATGTACGAAATTAAAAAACAGAATTATAAGAACCCCGCATAAAGAATCCCAACACAATGATAGTCTGCATTGCAGAGAAACCCAGTGTGGCACGCGATATAGCCAATATACTTGGTGCCACAAAACAAAATCAAGGATATCTTGAAGGAAACGGTTACCAAGTAACTTGGACCTTCGGTCATCTTTGCGAACTAAAATACCCCGAGGACTATACACCTTTATGGAAAAGGTGGAGTCTCGGGGCTTTGCCCATGGTGCCTGCTCGCTTTGGCATTCGTCTGAAAAACGACAGAGGAGTGCAAGAGCAGTTTGCGGTGATTGAAAAACTCATGAAAAATGCCGATCGCATTATCAACTGCGGTGATGCTGGGCAAGAGGGTGAACTCATACAGAGATGGGTGATGCAGAAAGCAGGTGCTACATGTCCTGTAGACCGTTTGTGGATTTCATCGTTGACAGAAGAAAGTATACGCGAAGGTTTCTCAACCCTAAAACCGCAAGAAGACTATAAATCGCTCTACGAAGCAGGTCTTTGTCGTGCAATAGGCGACTGGTTGTTGGGCATGAATGCTACGCGCCTTTATACAATAAAATATGGCGGAGGCTATGGTGCGCCCCCTCTTTCAATAGGTCGTGTGCAAACGCCCACTTTGGCACTGATTGTGCGCAGACAACTTGAAATTGAAAACTTCAAGCCTGAGCCTTATTGGGTGCTCACTACGCAATATCGCGACGTGACGTTTAATGCCATTATGGCTGACCCTAACGAGGACGAAGAGGTGCCCACCGAAGGCGATAATGCCGATAAAAAGAAAAATGCAGCACCTGCCCGACGTGGTTATACCACCGAAGAAGAAGGACGGGCTGCACTCGAGAAAATTAAGAATGAACCCTTTGTGGTTAATTCTGTAGAAAAAAAGCGTGGCACAGAACAACCGCCTCGCCTTTTTGACCTTACCTCGCTGCAGGTAGATTGCAACAAAAAGTTTGGCTATTCAGCCGACCAAACATTGCAACTCATTCAGTCGCTTTACGAGAAAAAGGTTACAACCTATCCGCGTGTAGACACTACCTATCTCTCCGACGATATTTATCCCAAATGTAAAAACATACTCAATGGGGTGAGTGGGCAGTATGGCGAATTGCTTATGCCCTTGCGTGGTGCACAGTTGTTAAAACGTAAAAAGGTGTTCGACTCTTCAAAGGTAACAGACCACCATGCCATTATTCCCACAGGGGTTGCTGCCAATAACTTGACCGATATGGAGCGCAATGTGTACGACCTTGTGGTGCGACGCTTTATTATGGCGTTCTATCCTGACTGTAAATTTGCAACAACCACGGTGCAGGGTCAAGCTGCCGATGTGCAATTTAAAACATCGGGTAAGGTTATTCTTGAACCAGGGTGGAGAGCCGTGCCAGCCTCGGCTGCAAAAATAACTACGACCAATGATGAGGATGACAAAAAAGACGATGCAGAACGCACTTTGCCCGACTTTGTGAAGGGAGAAAGCGGTCCGCATGTGCCCGACTTGGCACAGAAAATGACACAACCACCCAAGCCTTATACCGAAGCTACTTTGCTTCGTGCCATGGAAACGGCAGGCAAAATGGTGGATAATGAAGAGTTGCGCGATGCGATGAAGGAGAATGGCATTGGGCGTCCGTCAACGCGTGCAGCCATTATCGAAACACTCTTCCGTCGTCAGTACATTCGTCGTCAGCGCAAAACAATTATTGCCACTCCTACAGGCATAGAGCTTATCTCGCTCATCAAAGAAGAATTACTGAAGAGTGCCGAACTCACGGGTTTGTGGGAGAAAAAATTGCGTCAGATAGAGCATCACGAATACAGTGCCCCACAGTTTATTAACGAGTTGAAGGTAATGGTAACAGAGGTGGTTAATCAGGTGTTGCAAGACAATAGCAATCGTCATGTCACGCAGTCTGCCCCTGCTGCTCCACTAAAGGTAAAGGTTTTAGCCGATGCTGCCGATGCAAAAGCACAAGCAGAAAAGCAGAAGGCTACAGAATCGAAACCGCGCAAACGCATCATCCGTGCCGGTAGCATTTGTCCCAAGTGTGGACAAGGCAAAGTCATAAAAGGCAATACCGCCTATGGCTGTTCGCGTTGGAAAGAAGGGTGCGATTGGCGCAAACCATTTAAGTAGAAGTTTTTAGCCTACCATTAGGGTAGGGGAAAAATCGAAAATGTTCTGCATGGTTTTGAGGATGTTTTTTGACTAAAGTTTCCCGCCCTAGTAGTATATATAGTGCAATTAGTAATGCTATAGATTTTTCTAAATGTATGAAGGATAAGAATAATGGTTAAGGAAGAAATACACGAAGGAATATCAACGTTCTTTTGTATAAGTGGTCTGATTCTGTATATAAGTAAATGGAGTTGGATGTATTATGTTGTATGGAGTGTATATTTCTTATTTGTAATAAGTACTATTTTGCAAGTGTATTATAAATATAGAATTTGCAAAAGTCTAAAATTAGCATTGAAGAAACAAGCAATTGATGTGTTCATAGTCATTTTGCCTGTTATAAATCTTATTATTTATATTGCTATCCACTAAAATTCAAAATAGCAATATATTGTTATAAGGAATTACCCCGTTAGGTAGGGTGTTCAAAATCTATAATATTTTTC
>UQQN01000069.1 GCA_900543155.1 uncultured Prevotella sp. | reverse complement strand
AAGTGACAGCCCTAATTTATTTTGCTTAAAAAAGTTTTACCGGACAGCAATAATTTTTATATAAAAAATACGTAATACACAATATAAAAAACGAGGTTTCCTAATATTTTTACGAGCTTTTAAAAGGGAAGTCCTTGTTCCTGTTTGTGGTAAAACAAAAGATTTCCTTTTTAACAACTCGTAAAAATATTGAAGACCTCGTTACAGATGCAGCGTAAACAAAAACTCCAAGCCACCGTCTTTTCGATTTCGCACAGAGATGTCGCCTTGGTGAAAGAGCACGGCATTGCGCACGATTGACAGACCTAAGCCTGTGCCTCCATCGTTGCGTGTACGGCCGTCACTTACGCGATAAAAACGTTCGAACAATCGAGGTAGGTGTTCTTCGGGCACGCCTTGTCCATTGTCGTAAACCGAGAAGTAAGCAAACTCCTTTGTCACGTTGTAACACTCCACATGGATGTCTTTACCCTCGCCAGCATAGCGCAGACTGTTTTCCATCAAGTTGCGGAAAATGGCAAAGAGCAACGTATAGTTACCTTCAATTTTAAGGTCGGCAGGCACTGAGGTGTAAAGTTGCATGCCAGTTTGCACAAACTTTTCGTGCAATTCTTCTTCCACATCTTTCACAACCTGTGGCATCAGCACAGTTTCGCGTGGCATAAGGCTTGCTGCCTCTTCGGTCTTTGTAATCAATGCCACATCGCGAATTAAGTCTGTCAAACGCAATACTTGTGCATGTGCCTTGTCTAAGAAATACCTTTTGCGTTCATCGCTCAGTGTGGGGCATTCTTGTATGGTTTCAATGTAACCACGAATGCTGCTTACTGGTGTGCGCAACTCGTGTGTAATGTTATTACTCATCTGTTGCTTCAGTTTGCGGTTTTTCTCAGCCTTTGTTACATCTGCTAATGTAATTTCAAAACTGCCATCGGTGTAAATTAGCAACTGCACGGCAAAGGTGTTTCCACCTGCCTGGGTGTTAAAGCGGAACACAGGAGCCTCCTCTGTGGTAGAGCGCACTCTACTGTTCATTTGCAAAAACTGTATGGCAGGTGCAAATGCCTTGGCTTGCCAAATGGCGCAAATGTCGGGGGTGGGATGGTCGAGCAATACATTTACATATTGCATAAAACGCTGGTTCGCATAGATGCGTTTGCGTTCGGGTGTAAAGATGGCAATACCTTCGTCAAAATAGTGAAAGTGGCGCATGAGGCGTTCGCGTTCCAATGTGATTTGGCGGTTCGACTCCTCAAGCAGTTTATATTTCTCCACAATGGCACGTCCAATCTCGCCCAACTCAGAGTGTGGAAATTGAATGTGTTCATAGTCTACCAACCCCTTATCTGCCGACTGCATAAAATAGCGCAAACCTGTTATCGCCTTACTAAAGCGGTCGCTGATGTAAATAAGCACCACCAATGCAATGGGAAATAGCATCAGCACGAACCACAGAAAGACGTTGTCTGCCTTCATAAAGTTTTGTACCGAGGCATCAAAGGGCAGTGCCACACGCACAATGTAGGGACCGTATGACTTGGCGTAATAAAAGAATTCGCGTTTGTCTGTTTCCGAAAATCTCACATCGCTACCATTCCCCGAAGCATTAGCTGCACGCACCTCGGGACGGTCCAAGTGATTGTCCATGCTGTCTACAGCATGGTGTGTCGACTCAAAGCGCACCTTGCCCCTGCGACCAATCACTGTAAGGCGCAAGTCGGCAGGCAACACATGGAGCAGCGTGTCATAGTTTACGGTGTCTGAATATTCAGTAGCACTTGCCACCATGTCGGCATAACTCTGCAAACGCGAGTCGAGCAAGTTGTGTTTGTATTGTCTTTCGCGGTTATACTGAAATATCACCAACAATGCCGTAAACACAGCAAAGAGTAGTGTGAAGTTCAGCAGCAATTTTTGTTTATACGTAAGTCGTCTCATTCCTCAAAGCAATATCCATATCCCTGTCTGTTCACAATGTGATAAGCGTCATCGCCTAACTTACGGCGTACGCGGGCAATGTGTACGTCGACAGTGCGGTCCAGCACATAACTATCGCCATGCCACACTTCTGCCAATATTTCATCGCGTGAGTAAACACGTCCAGGGTGCATGGCCAACAAACTGAGAATGCCAAATTCTTTGGGCGAGAAACGAATTTCCTCGTTATTGGTAAATACCAATTTCTTTACAAAGTCAATGGTCAAGTTGCCAGCATGTAATTCAGTGCGTTGTGGTTCGGTCTCTGTGCGGCGCAATACAGCGCGAATACGTGCCAACACTTCGTGCAGTGAAAAGGGTTTCGAGATATAGTCATCGCCCCCTGCCGAAAATCCTGTTAGCATATCGTTCTCAGTGTCTTTAGCCGTGAGAAATATGATAGGGGTTTTCAGTTTCAGTTCGTTGCGCACCTTATTCGCCATTCTATATCCTGAAATGCCCCCCAACATCACATCGAGCAAAATCAAGTTCACGTCGGGTTGCAATTTATGCAAGGCTTCTTCTGCCGATTCTGCTGTTTCTACTTTATAACCAGCATTTTCAAGGTTGCATTGCAAAATTTCGCGCAAGTCGGGCTCATCGTCAACTACTAAAATTTTGTAAGGTTCCATATTGTAGATTTTTTATTTCAGTGCAATATTACGACTTTTATTAAAATCGTTAGTAATATATGGTGTTAAATTTGTGTGAAGATGCAGAGGAGGAGAGAGGGAGTAGGAGAAGAAAATGACATAAAAAAAAGAGTTAAGAAGCAGTCTTGCCACATGAGCAAGTCATCCTTCTTAACTCCTAATTTTTTAAAAGGCGCTTAATGATTATGCCTTAACGCGGTTCAAGTAAGAGCCATCGCGTGTGTCGACTTCGATAACTTCGCCTTCGTTGATGAAGAGGGGAACGCGTACTTCAACACCTGTTTCGAGTGTAGCAGGCTTAGTAGCGTTAGTTGCGGTGTCACCCTTCAAGCCCGGTTCAGTATAAGTAATCTTGAGCTGAGTCTTAACGGGCATTTCAGCGAAGAGGATAGTTTCTGTTGAGGCATCGCTAACAACTTCGCAAACATCGCCTTCCTTCATGAAGTCAACGCCAGTGATGAGGTCCTTTTCGATGATTACATCGTCCCAAGTTTCCTGGTTAAGGAAGTGGTACTGGTCGCCTTCAGCGTATGAGTACTGGTAGGGGCGGCGTTCTACGCGTACGTCTTCGAGAGCTTCGCCAATGTTGAAACGACGTTCGAGCACACGGCCAGAAACAACGTCCTTCAATGTGGTACGCATAATGGTGTTACCCTTACCGGGTTTTACGTGCAAAAAGTCAATGCAGAAGTAGAGTTTGCCGTCCAAGCGGATGCAAGTACCCTTCTTGATGTCTTGTGATTTAATCATTGGAGTAATGTATATATTTTGTTTTATCTTATGATTTTGACGGCAAAATTACTATTTTTTTTTGAGAAACAACTTTTTTATGCCATTTAAAATATCCAGCAATGGCTATCACTACATATAAGCCATAAAGAGCTGCCTTAAACGGAATGCCTTTTCCCACATATAAATAGCAACAAACCACGTCTACCACAATCCAAAAGAACCATTGTTCTACATACTTCCGTGCCAATGCCCATAAGCCCACAAAACTCAGTGCATTGGTAAAGGCATCAAGCACAGGCACTGTGGAGTTTGTAAATGTTTTGAGCACATACCATGTTTATTGCAAAGGTAGAACTTTATTTCACAATGTAGAGGAAGAATATTAATGAAACAATTAATGGGAATTAATGGACATTAATGTTCTCCCCAAACTCGCGGAGCGAGCTCTTAATGTCTACGCAAAAAAACAGGCAACCAGATTGGTGCTTCTGGTTACCTGCCTCATTGCGTATGAAAAAATTTAATGTCTATTGTTTAATGTCTATTTTATCTTTCAGTTCCTGCGGATAAGCAGGCATAGCCCCCTGTTGCGTACAAACGAATGCTGAAACATCCACCCCAATCTTGTGCGCCTCGCCAATCGACTTGCCCGCGAGAATCGCTGCACAAAAGGCACCCGTAAACGAGTCACCAGCGCCAACCGTATCCGCAACCTTCACTTTAGGCGTAGGCTGAAAACTCATTTCTTCCTTCGTTACCACATACGAACCAAAGGCACCACAAGTCAGCACCACCATTTGCAAATTATAGCGACTAATCAACTGCTGCACTTGATCCTCAAAATTTATGGGCTGCAAAAGTTCCTGAGTAGGGTCGATATCAACAATATCGCCAAGCTCCAAAAGGTGAGCCACTTTCACAATCTCCTCATCGTTAATTTTAAGCACATTGCAACGAGAGAGCGACTCCTCAATCACCTCCTTCGAATACCAATTTTGGCGAAGGTTAATGTCGAAAAGTTTAAACGTGCCCAAGGGAGGCATCGCATCCAAAAAACGGTAAATCGTAGAACGTGTGGTCACCGTGCGTTGTGCCAAAGTGCCAAAACATACGGCACGTGTGTTATGGGCAATGCGTTCAATTTCGGGTGTCCAAGGCAAGTTGTCGTAAGCCACACCCAAGCAAATGTCGTATTGTGGAATGCCATCTCCCGACAGCGTCACCTGCACCGTACCCGTGGGTTGATCTACCACCTCAAGATGGTGCTTCAATCCGTGTGCATCCAGTTCGCGTATAATTTGTTTACCATCTTCATCGTTGCCAATAGCCGAGAGAGCCATACCGTTCAGTCCGAATTGACTCACGTGATAAGCAAAGTTTGCAGGAGCACCCCCCAATTTCTTACCATCGGGCAAACAGTCAAAAAGCGTTTCGCCAAGACCTACAATATAATTTTCCATGAAAGGAGGTTATTTAATTTTAGTGATATAAGTAAAAAGATAAATTACGCCAACAGCCATGCAAATCACAGCGCCAGCCTGTCCCATCGCGTCGGAGGCTACACCCATAACGAGGGGGAAGAGCGTACCGCCAAACAAACCCATAATCATGAGTCCGCTCACCTCGTTCTGTTTTTCGGGCACAGCCATCAAGGCATTCGAAAAACAGATAGAGAAAATGTTCGAGTTGCCATAACCCACAAGGGCAATGCCAGCATAGAGCACCCACTTACTGTCGCCCCACAACAAACATGCCATCGAGGCAGCCATAAGCACCACCGAGATAAGAAAGAAGGTGCGAGCCTTCATTATGCGCAAGAAGAAGGAGCCCGTAAAACAACCAATGGTACGGAAAATAAAATAGAGGCTGGTGGCAAAGGCAGCATCGTTTAGCGTCATGCCCAGGCGTTCCATCAAAATTTTCGGAGCCGTAGTATTTGTGCCCACATCAATGCCCACATGACACATAATGCCCAAGAAGGTAAGCAATACAAGGGGCTTGCCTAACAGGGCAAAAGCCTGAGCAAATTGGTTTCCCACACTCATGTTAGCTGCTGTGGCTTCAGGTTCGTCTATCTGAATCGTAGCAAGTAGCGCTGTGGCAAATATACCAATAATAAGGAAAACAGCAAAGAGAATGCGCCAATCGTAGCCAAACGAAGGGATCACCTGTGTAGTACCCCAAATGGCAAGATAGGGAGCAATGAACGAGGCTATGGCTTTAATAAATTGACCAAAGGTGAGCACGGCTGCCAAGTGTCCGCCATTCATCACGCAAGTCACAAGTGGATTGAGCGAGGTCTGCATCAATGCGTTGCCAATGCCCAAGAGCGAGAAAGCGCAAAGCATAATGCCGAAATTTTCGCCAAAGAGAGGGAGCAACAACGAAATGGCAGTCACAACAAGCGAGAGCAATACCGTCTTTTTACGTCCAATCTTATTCATAAGCACCCCCGTGGGCACACTAAAAATAAGGAACCAAAAGAATACCAACGAGGGAAAAATATTAGCTACAGAGTCGCTGAGGTGGAGGTCAGCCTTCACATAGTTACTGGCAATACCTACAAGATCCACAAAACCCATGCAGAAAAAGCAAAACATCACCGAGATGATTGCCATTTTATTGGTCTGTTTCATTTTTCGAGGAAGTTAGGAGAGAAAAGGGTAACTAAAAAGGGGACGCCCTAAAAACACATCTCAGAGACGCCCCCCCTGATAGTCACAATAACATTTCTATAATGAAAAAGTTTTACAATCCGAGCGAATAAGCCTTAGCGTTAGCAATTTGCGCCTTGCCACCTTCAGCCCACACCTTCAAGTTGTTATAAGGTTGTGTGGGGAATACAAGGTTGGTCATGGCAATGCGTCCGCCATTCACAAAAATTTCCACAGAGCATTTATCCACAAAAATATCCAAGTGATAAGCACCTTCCTTCGCAGCACTCTGACCGTCTTCCTTCCAACGGTTCATATCCTGCGCGTCACCGCAGAGCGAAAGCGGAGCCCATGTAGCAAGTGCAAAATCGTTCTTATAGTTCAGCGCAATGTCTTGCGAGAGTTTGCCCTTCATTTGTCCAGCAGCCTCGGCAGCCTTCTCAATGTTGTGGCGTTCGGCTTGTTTGCCAAAGTCAGTCAATCCGCTTTCAGTGCGGTCCATCACCAAACGCTTATTTTTCAAGTCAAGATAAACCAATGTGCGTTCTTCCTTGTCGTTAAAGAGGCTCAAGCCCACCACGTCACTGTTGCCAGGGTTAATGTCGGCTTCAATTTCAAAGGCACCATTGTTATTGCTAAAAAGGTTACGCTGCACGTAGGGGTTTGCATTGTCAACCTCCACCTTTCCTATTTCTTTAGTCTCCTTTCTCAAAGCACGGGCTTCTTCCACCACATTGGCAGAAAGATAAGTCTCGCCATTGTTCGAGAACAACTTCAGTTCGCGGGGCAATGCGTTGGCACCACGATACTGACGGATAGGTGTAATGTTCGCATACTGCCAGTTGCTCATCCAAGGCACAGCCACAATGCGTTCGCCAAGGTTCGAGAAAGTCACTGTTGCATAGTGATCCTTACCCCAGTCAAGCCACTTCACGGTTTCGGGTTTTGAGTCGCAATGGAATTCTTTGCCATCAAACTCACCCACAAAATATTGTGTAGCGCTACCGCCAAATACAAAGCCAGGATTGATGTTCACAATCATCACATACTTCATCTTGCTCTTGTCGCCATCTACAGCCAAGGGGAAGAAGTCGGGACATTCAAACTGGTTAGGCTGTGCACCGAAACCCTCGCCCCACTGACTTACATATTGCCATTTCTTCAAGTTCTTCGACTTGTAAAAACGCATATTTTTGTCGGCAGAAACAATCATATACCACGACTTCGCGGGCTCATACCAAAAGATTTTCGGGTCGCGGAAGTCCTTCAATCCGTCAAACGGACGCAACACAGGGTTGCCCTTGTAGTTCGTAAAAGTGCGGCCATTGTCTTTGCTATATGCCATGCACTCAATCTGTCCATTCTTGTCGCTTGCCGAGGTGTAATAAGCAATAATAGCATTCTTGCCAAAGCCAGCCGAGTTCTTCTTGTCTACCACCGTACTACCCGAGAAAATGTGTCCCAAGGTGTCGCGAGCAATCGCAGGGTCAAGGTGTTGCCAATGCACAAGGTCGCGGCTCACAGAGTGTCCCCAGTGCATGTTGCCCCACTTCGATCCATAGGGGTTATACTGAAAGTAAAGGTGATACTCACCGTCTTTATAGGTCAAACCGTTCGCATCGTTCATCCAGCCATAGGCAGGCGTGTGGTGATATACCGGACGGTAATAATCCGTATTTGTTACATTCCAAGTGTCGCTGAGGCGCAATTTTTGCAGTGCCAATGCGTTTTTTGCCAAATTCGCAATCTTCACCACAGCTTTGTTACCCTTGTTCAGTGCAAAGGGCACCTCATAGTCCACACCATTCACAGCCAAACGCACATCCATCCAAGTGTCCGTCTTTTTGCCTTGATCAAGCACCACCTGAGCTTCGGGCATATTTTCTTCTACGGGCAGAATGAGGTATTTTGTAGGATTGGTAATGGTAATTACTGCAGTATCGCCCACAGTAGCAATGTTCATTTTCTGAGCATAAAGGCCAGCACAAGTCAGTGCAGCAGCCATAGCGGTTACAATTCGTTTCATTTTTTATAACTGTTAGAGGAGGATGATTTATAATTTATAATTATTTAGAAATTCAATTTTGCGGTAAATTCCACGGTGAGCGGACGCAGGTAGCTACCAGTCATCAAGCAATTCTTATAATTGCCAGCCTCTTCTTTTGTAATAAGTTCGGCACCAGCAATGCTACCCTTAGCACCTGTTTGGTTCAAGAAGTTCACAACCGTGCAACCCAAGTTCAGCATCTTGTTAACCTTCCAGTCAACACCACCAAAACTCTCCCAACGACCGTTAAAATAATAAGCATCGTTAATGTTAGCATAAGTCTTGCCAAAATAGCGGAAACTCATCCACAACTTCAAGTCGGGCGTAATCATATAGCTCGGGTCAAGTTCAATCAACACCTGCGGAATCTCAGCTACAATGTTGCCAGTAGCATTGATGCTACCCTTGTAACCATCGCTAAAGGTAACCGAAGTCTCATACTTCTTGTAAGTCGGCTTTTGGTAAGTAAACAAAGCGTGAAGCTCAAAGCCCTTGAACGGACGAATAATAGCGTCGGTCGTCCATCCCCAAGTCTGAATGTCATAACTCATCGGAGCAGCCATAATCTCGGCACCATGCTGCAAATTCAGCGTAGAGTTATTGTTCGTCTTCGAAATGTAAGTAAAGAGCGAAGTCAAGCTAATCCACTTGTTGTTATAATACACACCACCACGTGCCAAAGGCACAGTAATCTTGTCCGTATTGGGCAAGGTAGCAGGGGCAAAGTTGTCGAAACGCGGATGCTGCACAATATAAGTGAAGTCGCCCGTAAAACCAAACTGCTTTGTGAGCTTATAAGTCAACGCAGCTGTCAGGTCATAGTTCAACCAATTATAATCCAAGTTCGCAGGCTTAATCACCGTACCATCGGTAGCCGTAGCGCCAAGGTGGTAGTCGGCAAAGCGTCCCACATAGTCACCAGCAGCATTGCGCACAGCAGCATTCTTACCATTAAGACTTTGCCATTCAAGGCGAGCTCCATAATACGCATTCAATTTGTCCGTAATGTCCCAATCGTGGGTCAAGTAAGCAGCCAACTTGTTTTCAGTGCCCTTATAATATTCCGAAGCATTCTTGTTAAAGTCATAGAAAACCGAGTTACGCTTGTTCGCATCAAACACTCTCACGGGGTAGCTACCATCCACAGGCACACTTTGGTCATACATCGTTGTGTTCGAAGCATAGTCAATGTTATAAACCCACTCATTCAAACCCACGCGCAAAGTGCTGCGGTTAAATTTCTTGCTCAATTCGGTGGTAAACAACATCTCGTCAATGTCGCCAGTGTTCAAGCACGACATACGCGACTGCACATAATCGCCCGTGTAAGCCTCAGTCTGTCCAAGGGCGTTAATCATCTTATAGTTATAAGCAGCGTTGTTTTTCACATTCATCAAGCTCATCGGTGTCTGATACACACAAGCACCGCGAGCATGGTCATAACGCGCCGAGGCAGTCCAAGTCAACCCATTGTCCCAAGCATATTTGTTCGACAAAAATACCTGGCTCGACCGATTTTCAGCAGCATCATACAGCGAAATACTGCCAATCTCGCCCGTGCGCATATCGCGATAGGTCATGTTCGCATCAACGGGCAAATACGAAGTCGTACCGAGTTTAAACTTGCCATACTCCTTCACACTGCCATCGCCCACATAAATAAAGGGAGCCGACTGCGTCGCATAATTGCTCACAGGGTGACTGTTGCTATAATGATACATGGCAGAGAACTGACCACGTCCCTTACCATAAAGGTGAGTTAAAGCGAGTTTATAGATTTGTGTACGATCTTGCAACTTCGAACTCTTAATGTCGAAAGTTCCCGGGTCAAAGTCCTGATAAATGTTGGCACTATACAGCCAGTTGTCAGTCACCGAACCATTCATGTTCAGCGAAAACTCCTGCATGCCAAAGTGGTTGGCTTTGTAGTTGAGCGAGCCATGAAAACCCTTTTCGCCCAATTTGGTCCAAGAGTTCACGGCATAACCAATATTACCTGTTGTGATAGCCGTTTCCGAAATCTTCAACAATCCCACGTGGCTATGACTGGCGTCCATACGCCAATTCGAGTTCACACTGTGCGGATTTGTGGCATAAGTCACGGGCAGTCCGTTCTCAAGCACATTCACGTCCGTCGACGGAAGTCCTATTTGAATTTCACGCGGACCATTTGCGCTCGAAGCGTTCAGCATCACATTGCGGTTTCCCTCCTCCTTGTTACTTTTGCCTGCTCCATTGGCAGACTCTTCACTCTGTGCATTCATAATAATAGGTGTGCAGAGCAAACAAGTGAGTAGTGCTTTCTTAGTAGTTGCTTTCATAACTGTTAGGATTTGTAGATAGGATTTTTTTGTCTTTAAGGGGTAGGCATCAAGTCCAAGGCAACGCCTTCGTCTTTAGCCAGGGCAACGCCCTAATTTCTAACCTCTAAAACCCGTTCCTCCCGAACGAATTTCTGCGACAAAATTATATACCACCACCCCCGAACCGCAAAAAAAAATGTTGCAACGACTGCCAAAAATCGGTCGTTGCAACATTTTTACCCATATTTGAATCATTTTTTGTTCTCCGAAGGCGCTATCCCGTAAAATTCCCTATAACACTTCGTGAAATACGACGGAGCCGAGAACCCCACCCGATAAGCCACCTCCGAAACCGTCAGCGATTCATCTGTCAACAACGCGTGTGCATGCGCCAATCTCTTCTCGCGAATCAACTCCACAGGCGTCTTCCCACTAATGGCCTTCACACGCCTATACAGCTGCACACGCGACAAACACATATCTCGCCCAATGTCCTCCACCGACAAATCGGGATTCTGATAACGCTTCTCCAAGCATTCCTCAAAATGCTTCATAAACTCACTCTTGCGCATCTCAGGCTTCAACACCTCGTCCTTATCCCCACCTTTAGCCGCATGCGCCAAAGCCTCCTCCGCCTGCGTCGTAGCATCAAGCAACTGGTCGCGTTGCTCCTCCAACTCGTCACGCTGACGTTCCACAATCGCCTTCTCGCGGTTCACCTCCTCATTCTTTATACGCAACTGCTCATACAGGCGTTTCTTCGTACGATATGCCCGCACCGAAACCACCAACAACGTACTCACAATGCCCACCAATAAAATAAAGAAAAACAGCAAAAGGCGCTGCAAATTAAATTGCGACAAAATACTGTCCACACGCGCGTGCATACGCGCAATGTAGCTCTGCTGATTCTCCACTTCCTTATACTGCATCAACAGCACCTTCGCATTCTCAGCAGTCACAATACTCGTCTCCATGTAGTTATTCCGTTCAAAAGGCTCACCCTTTACAATCTGCAGTGCCAACGCCATCAGCTCGTCACCATGTGTCGGATAAATAGCCGAAGCCGTCAACCGCCCCTCGCGCACCATCTCCATGCCCCCACCCGGAGTAGGCAACGCATCAATACCTAAATAATAAACCGGCATACGTTGCGCCAACGCACCGTCCGGCCAGAGCGAAATATAATGCTCCACCGCATCCCGTGCCCCCACAGCCATACGGTCATTTCCGCCATACACCAAGTCTATCTTAAAGTCAGGGTTCACCCTTTCAAGGCTATCCAGAATCTTGCGCATCGCCTTCTCGCCCGACTTCTCCTTCCAGTTACCCTCCGCATAGCCCACAACGCGAATTTTAGGATAAGCCTTCAGCGCATCGTTAAAACCATTATGGCGCTCAATGGCAGGCGACGAACCATGTTCACCGCCAATCTCCACAATCTGTCCTTCTCCATTCAGCAACGTGGCAGCATACTCGCCCAGCATCTTCCCAATCTTGTAATTATCGGCACCCATATAAGCCGTATAATCCGCCACACCGCTTTTGCGGTCAAAGAGAATCACAGGGATCTTCTTCTCCGTAGCACGATGAATTGTAGCAGAGAGAGGGTCGAGTTGTATAGGCGAAACAATAAGCAAGTCCACCCCAATGTCCACCAACGAATCTATTTGTTCGCATTGTTTCTTCACATCGTCATTGGCAGAGCAAAACACCAGTTTCGCCTCGTCATTAAAATAAGTCGAAAACTCAAGCTCCTGTTGCAACTTAGTGCGCCAAGAGTCATCCGAGCATTGCGACACGCCAATCACATATTTTTTATTTTCGTTTGTGCAAGAAGTCAACAAACCAAGCAGCATAAAAGCCAAAACAAAAAACTTGAAAATATCTTTCATGGTTACTTCTGTATATATTAGTTGTGTGAGTAGGTTTATATAAAATGTATAACGATGCAAAGATTGTGCAAACCGAATGCAATCAAGCTTGCTTGAATTGCTGAGGTGCA
>UQQN01000068.1 GCA_900543155.1 uncultured Prevotella sp. | reverse complement strand
ATTCTGTTCTGCCGTATGACAATTTGCAGCCCTTGTTTTCCTTCAGGAAGAGGGCGTAAAGTCCGTAGTGATGCACAGCCTCTTGTATAGGAGAGGTGTTCTCTACACGCCCTACACTTACCAAGGGATGAAGCGTTTCAACCCCTATGAAGTCGTTGAACTCCTGTATGGTATTAAAGAATAATTCCTTCATGAGATTTTTTTTATCAATTTCTATTTTGATGGTGCAAAGATAGTGCAAACCGAATGCAGTGCATCAAGTGTTACTTGAATGCAATGCTGAGGTGCAGCCTATCTTATGCAAAGGTACGCACGTTCACGGCATTATCTTGTACCTTTTTTTCGGAAGACATTACCTTTATGGCAGATTATTTCATCTTGTCCTTCTTCCCTTATCTGTAGAAAGTAATCCAGTTTGTGCAATAATCATGAGTTTTAGGATGAAGCACATACGCCTTACCTTTGATTTTATACCAGGCATGGTTCCATCCTCTGCCCATATCCAAATAGAGGGCGTTTGTCACCTTATAAGCTTTCAGAGACTCTACAAAGAATTTGTAAGTCATCACTTTATTCGACTCGACGATGCATAGTTTCCCGTTCTTCTCACACAAAGCTCTGTAGATGTTTTTCTTGTCTGCCATCTTGGTGCTCATACTTCTAGCTGATGCGTCCTTTATTATCAGCAGTTGGCAGAATCCCATGCTCCAACCATTAGCGGAGGTGGGAAAATCCTTTTTCATCACGAATTTCCATTTCCCTTTTTTCCAAACAAATCCTCCAGTGTTTGTTTTGCAGCGAAAGCCCTTTTTCATTTCGCCATTGCAGATATGGTTGTCGGCAATGTTTCTGTGCTTAAACTCTTTCAGCAATTCGCCTGTGAAATCTGCCTCACAGCAAAACACAACATTCTTTTGCGAAGTCTTTGGCATTTGTCCGCATACCAAATCTATCCTTGTGTATTCTGGATAATACGCATTCAGATTGGCAGTCTGTTCTATCGCACAAGTACTAGTTGTGTCATCAATCAAACTGTCTGATGCGTTGCTTTTTTCTTCATTAGGTGTCACTTGCTTATTCTGCGTGCAACCGACGATGGACATTATCATAAATGTCGCTATGATTGAATATGCTATCTTTTTCATGTGATTGTTTGGCAAAACAGAGAACACCAGTTCTCTAATTCTTTGTTCTTCTGTAGTAATAATTCAACAATGCAAATATAATTAGATTTAATGGCATGCAAGCATAAAATAAACCATTATTTTGTTTCTATTTTTTCGTAAGATGAAGGTTCTTTATCTGTGAGTATGTCAACAAAAACCTTAACCCTTGCAAAATATTCGCGGATATATGTCATAAGAGCCATTTTTGATGTGGGGGCGACAGCATTGTAGCCCTTAATGTTATGTACTTTAAGTCCAAAATGTTCTGCCAGATAAATGGCTCTTTCGTTATGGAATTTTTGTGATATAACTACAAAACTGTGAATATTATATACCTTTACAGCCCTGACCACAGAATCGAGTGTTCTAAACCCTTTTCCGTCTAAGATGATGTTGTTGATATCTACTCCATGAGCAATGAGAGAATCTTTCATACATTCAACCTCATTAACTCCGTCAAGGCTATTCTCATCACCACTAATGAGAATGCGTTTTATTTTACCTGCTTTATAGAGTTGTACTGTCGCATCGATGCGATACTTAAAGAAGAGGTTTGTCCGTCTTCCTATCCTGGTTTGTGGCGTAGTTCCTAATAGTAAACCATAGTCAGAAGGAGGAATGCTATCTATCTCGTAAAATGTTTTTTCTTTGGCATTATTCACTATCATCTGGTTACAGACAATAAGAATGTTTAGGCATGCCAAAATGGTAATACCCGTTATCCATAACATTAATCTAAAATATTTTTTCATTTTCCACTAAAACTTTATTTGTTCTTATTCGTCTCATTATGCCAAGGCACACTAGTTCTCATAGCCAAATCGATTGTAAATCTTTCAAATACACCTGTAAGTAAAAGATGAAAGAACACCGCAGCACCTAAACATGCAAACAGAATTACGTAAACAGCAATTAAAATAAAACGGCTATATTCTTTTATATAAAAATACCCTAACAAGCTCTAACCAACTTGCTATACTATAAAGTTTTGCAGCGTCAGTCTTAGTAAACCCGAAAGCGTCGAAATCGTCATTTATCCTCCGTTCTTCGCTCTGTCTGCCATTATCTCTTCCATGTTTTCCTTGGCCCAGTTTATTATTTTTTCCACGAGCGGCAGGAAGGAGAGAGCGCGTGGGGTTAGGCTGTATTCCACACGTGGGGGGATTTCAGGGAATACTTTACGACTTATGAAGCCGTCTTCCTTGAGGGTGCGGAGCGTCTGCGTGAGCGACTTCTGCGAAATGTCGGGAATCTGACGTTGCAGTTCCTTAAAACGCATAGGCTCCTTGTGCTGTAGGTTGTACAGCACAAGGAGCGACCATTTGTCGCCTACACGCGCAAGGACATTGCGGATAGGGCAGCCGATAAATAATGCTTCTCTTATGTCTCTTTGGGTTTGTTCTTTTTCTTTGTTCATTATTTGTCTGATGGGATGATGTTGGCATCTTCCATGAAGTCTGTGATAGGCTTTGACTCGTACTGAATGCACATCATCACCATGTCTTTGTCTGAGGTGTTGCGCAATGCACGTACGCCTGCTGGAGATACACGGATGATGGTGCCTTCGCTTACGGCTATCTTCTCGCCGTCTACCTCATACTCGCCTTTACCCGAGATGATCACATAAAGCTCTTCGTGGGTCTTGTGCGAATGGAAGAAGGGTGCGCCTTCGCCTACTGCAATACGCTGCAACGATGCTTCTGCACCAGTCATGCCGAGTTCCTTACCAAGGAAAATCTTGCTTTCTACGTTCTGCCAACCATTTAGGTTCTTGATTGCATAATTCTTCATGTCTTTCTGTTGTCTTTAATGTTTTGTTTCTGCAAAATTGCTCTGCAAAGTTAATGACTTACAGCAGATTATACAAGAAGGTACTTATTGTTGCCTCAGTTACCTAAAGGTTAGAATTGGCTATATCAGATACTTACGAATTTTGGTTTAATGTATTTTAAATAAAATCTTAAAATGAGTAACTATTCAGTGGTAGTAAGAATGATCTGATTTAGCCTCATTTCTCTGTATTTTTTTTGAGAATCAACTACTTAGATTGTTACTGATGCCGAAGGGCTACTTTTCCACGCAAAGAACCTTGATGGAATGTAAATGTGGCTCTATGCATCGTAACAAAATGTTACTTTCTTTTTAATACTGATGCAAAGATAATGTCCCTCTACCTAACAAGGTATATGGTTTTCATTACAATATGATAAAATCTCATCATCAGAGGCAAGGCATTTGTCGCAATACCTCTGTAAACCTCCTTTTACATCTTCTAATACATCAGTCTGAGCCATTATCACTTTTGTTGTCTTCGTGATAAAATCCTTGAAGTCTTGATTTATCCTACAGAGTTTATCTATTGTGTAATAGTCCAACTCATTTTTGCGAGCAGGGAACAGAATTCTAGTATCATCCTGATATGGAGATAATTTTATAACTCCTATTCCAAAAGACCTATTTAATCTCTCCATTTCCTCCATGAGGTCCTCGTTTATCTCAAATGCAACCAGATAACCATAATTTGCCCAGTTACTGTTTGACAAAGCTTGAAAAAAGTACTCTTTCAACTGATGGTCGTTGTCAATGCTACGTTTCAGTTCATAAGAGTACAAGTCCATATATTCTTTGGTCTCAGCTGCCTTTAACAATGACCTTGTTGTCGGTTCTTGAAACTCATTAAATTCGACTCCAACCATGTCAGGGTGAACCCATTTCTGAGCTTGGTCTACACGATTTGAAGATTCATGAAATATGGTCTTCGAAAGTATGTTGCGCTTTGATAAATAGGTTGCAAGTAATTTGTGGAGACTACGTTCTTTATATTGTCCTTTTCTAATCGTCTGCACTTGTGAAACTATGGTAGAAGGGATTTCACCATTCATCAACGAATCCAATTCCTCTGCGTATTTAGTTATGTTGCAACATGTGCCGATGGAACCTGTAGAGTTTTGTAGCTTTTGTGACATTGACCTTCTTGGAATTACTATGTCTTTCCAATCCACAGTTCGTCTATGTGGTAATTCTTTGTTTGGTTGAAAATAATAGTCACCCGTTATTTCACCTACGTGGTAGCCACCATTTCCATTTGAAGCCAACACAATGTCGCCTTTCTTCAAACCGAAGCATACTGTCCACAAAAAGCCTATGCAGTTCCTTGCAGTTTGGACAGATTTATCAGGATGTATTTCAAGATACTTGTTTATCATCTGTTGTCGCCAAACATTTTCCTGAGTGAATGGCGTGTCGTTCAGATTAATATCTTTAAGAAAACTTGCGCCTATATAATTGTGTTCAAGGCAGTCGCTAATATACATGCTGTGTTCACCAAGCATTATACGATTATATTGTTTCATAATGGTTGTTTTAGATATTGGAATATATTAAATGTAAGGAAATTAAGATGTTGATAATCAATGGTTTAATGCTGTTGGAGCAATTTTAAAACCGTATTATAACGGTATGTTTAAATCGTTCGAAGTGATTGATATTCAGCTTATCCCGTACTTTTATATACTTTTTTATATACGGATAATATCGAATCTCTCTAACTTCGTTTTACTTTCCGATGCAGAAAGGTTACTTTCCCACGCAAAAGTGTTTGAATATATTGCCTAACACTTCGTCGGTCGTAACTTCGCCTGCAATGTCGTTGAGGTGGTAGATACATTCACGGAGGTCTTGGCTCACAAAGTCGCCTGAAAGACCTTGGTTGAGTCCTTCGATGACACGATCTATGGCAATGAGGGCTGAGGATAGGGCTTCGTAATGGCGCAAGTTGCTCACTATGGTACCTGTGCTGTTGTGCGTTTGTCTTAATTGCGCAAGGGTGTTTGAAAGGAGGGTGCGCAACTGCTGAATGCCTTTGTTGTGTTGGGCACTGAGCGAAAGCAAGGTGAATGGTTGGAGGGATTCGGAAGACGCTGCACTTGTTAATTGCTCTTTTAAATATGCTTGGGCTTGGGCTAGGGTGGGGGCATCTACAAGGTCTTGCTTATTAAGTAGAATAACTAACTGCTTGCCTTGTGCGGCAGGGAGAATGCTGGGAGCAAGGGCGGTGTATTGTTCGCGGTAGGCAGTGAGGTCTATAAGCCACAGCACAATGTCGGCTTCACTGATTTTTGTAAAAGTGCGGTCGATGCCCATGCGTTCAACGGTGTCGTCAGTTTCGCGGATACCCGCTGTGTCGATAAAACGTACAAGGGTGCCACCTACGTTGATAGCTTCTTCAATGGTGTCGCGTGTGGTGCCGTGAATGTTGCTCACTAAGGCACGTTCTTCGCCAACCAAAGCATTGAGCAAGGTGGATTTGCCTGCATTGGTTTCGCCCACGATGGCTACAGGTACACCGCGTTTAAGGGCATTGCCTAAACGGAATGATTGGCAAAGTCCTTGTATGTGGTCGTGAATTTTTTGTGCTAAACTGAGTAGTTCGGGGCGTGAGGCAAACTCTAATTCTTCGTGGTCGGAAAAATCGAGTTCTAGTTCGAGCAAGGAGGTTATGTGTAATAATTGGTCACGCAGTTGGCGGAGTTCGCTGCTAAAACCACCTCTCATTTGCTGCATAGCCATGCGATGATTGGCTTCGGTGGTTGAGGCTATGAGGTCGGCTACGGCTTCTGCCTGACTGAGGTCCATCTTACCATTTAAAAAAGCACGTTCGGTATATTCGCCTGCACGAGCTAAACGGCAACCACCTTGCAGAAGTAGTTGCATTACGCGGTTGAGTATGTAGTCTGACCCATGGCATGATATTTCGGTGCTGTCTTCTCCGGTGTAGGAGTGGGGCGCACGAAACAGACTCACTAACACTTCGTCGATAATCTCTTGGTTTTGCGGGGCGATAATATTGCCAAAGGTGAGTGTGCTACTCTTTTTTTCGTGCAAGGGGGCATTCCCTTTGGGCTTGAATATGTGTGATGTGATAGCTATGGCTTTGGGACCAGACACACGGATGATGCCGAGTGCTCCACCCGAGGGGGTTGCTATGGCGCAAATAGTTTCCATTGTTATGTAGTTTTTCTTTTGTGCAAAATTACATTTTTTTTAGGATGTGCGAAGTAAATATTTGTGTGTATTCGTTTAAAATCAGTTTGGATGCGCAGAATAAATCTAATCTAACATAATAAAAGAGGAATGCACCCCATAGAGGATGCATTCCTTACATACAGAAATCTTTAGTTTAAAGTTTTACCCTATAAACATCTTATTTATTTTGCAGCTTTTTTGGCTGCGGGCTTGCGTCCACGTTTTGCATGAGCTTTGGGAACTTCGGGCTTTTCGTCGGCATTTACTTCTGCCTCGGGAGCTTCCTTCTTCTCAAAACGGGCAAGCATGTTTTGCATTTTAGAGATTTCGAGGTTCTTTCTCTGCAACTCATCACCTTGATTCTTAATGGTGGTGAGCAAAGAGTTGAGTTCTTCGTTGTCGATGTCGAGCGGGTAGCGTTCGTTTACGCGTGTGATGAAGTCGCCAAGGATGTTCATGTAGTTGGTGAAGGCATCGTAGGGCGAATCGTAAATACCTATGTAACCGCCATAGCTATTGGGCTTGGTGCTCATAAAGCGGAGGTTGTTAGAAGCTTGCAGATAGTCGAAGTCTTGCATCAAACGACGGTCACGGCAAATGCGTACACGATCGGCAATAGAGTAAAGTTTATTGAAGGCTTCGCGCTGCATTACATTACCCAACCATGGTGAGAGGTCGCGCTCTTCGTCTACCCATGAAGTGGGGTAGGTAACGGTGAGGTCGCCTGCAGACTTTACGCGCTGGCAAATTTCGGAAGGTGTGCTGAAGGTGATGCCACGCTGCTTGAATTGTGCGGGAAGTGCCTTCATAAATTCCAAGATATTAGACGACAGTGGTTGGAAGATGCCTAGTGCGCAGAGTTCCATGAAGATGTTAACCACTTGCTCCTCTTGTGGGAGTTGTGCAATCCAATCGGCATAGTTGTCGGCGAACAAGGGATATTCGCTCCATGAAGAGTCGTTGAAACGGAACGAGATATCTTCAGAGAGAGAGTAGTCGCGCAACAAGAGTTTGAGTTTAGGATTGCGGCAGCAGTTGTAAACAAAGTGCGGACTCTTCCATCCTAACACGTGTTTTGCGCCTTCAGCCAACATACCATTAAAGCCCATTGATGCAACGAGTTCGCCAATATCGTCGGAGTAGATAAGGCAAGAGTTGCGGAAGATTTTGGGCTCTTGACCAAAGAGCAACTTCACCTTTTTGCACAAGCGCTGTACTTCGTCGCGGAATGTTTCTTCGTTAACCAATGAAGAGAAACCGTGAGAGTAAGGCTCAGCCAAAAATTCTACGCAACCAGTGTCGTTAAGCTTTTGCAAGAGTTCGATACACTGTGGGGCGTGGTTTTCGAGTTGTTCGATGGCGCAACCAGAGAGAGAAATTGCACACTTAAACTCACCGGGATTAGCTTCAGCCATTTCGATGAGAGTTTGCAAGGCAGGAACGTATGAGCGTTCGGCAGTCTCGGCAATAGAGCGTGCATTCTCGTAGTCATCGTAATAGTAGTGGTCTGTACCTATGTCGAAGAAGCGATAGCGCTTCAAGTGAATATTCTGATGTATCTCAAAATATAAACAAACTGTTTTCATGATGTGTAGTATTTGAGTGCTTTACAGCGGAATGTTGCAGTTTTTTTGTTTGAATGGTGTGAAGGAAAATTTTTTAGAACCACCTTCTAGTGGATAAGACTGTTGTAAACGTCGTAGATGCGTTTTCCAACTTTCTCCCATGTGATTTGGTCCACCTCGTTTTTGCCTTCAACTTTCAAATATTCATGAAGCGACTCGTTGGTGCAGATAGAGTACATGGCATCTGCCATAGCATTGATGTCCCAATAGTCGGTCTTAATGCATTTGTCAAGAATCTCGGCACAGCCACTCTGTTTAGAGATGATAGAGGGTACGCCACATTGCATAGCTTCGAGTGGAGAAATACCGAAGGGTTCGCTTACCGAAGGCATAACGTATACATCAGAGTCGGCAAAAGCCTCGTATACTTGTTTGCCACGCATAAAGCCAGGGAAGTGGAAACGGTCGGCAATGCCCCTATCGGCAGCCATGTTAATCATGTCGTTCATCATATCGCCCGAACCTGCCATGCAGAAGCGGATGTTGTGTGTGCGTTGCAACACAAGTGAGGCTGCTTCAACAAAGTATTCAGGTCCCTTTTGCATGGTGATGCGTCCGAGAAAGGTAACTACCTTTTCTTTGCGGTGTGCACGTTCCTTTCTTTTTTCCTCAACCATGTCGAGAATTTCTTGTGAAAGCGGATACACGGCATTGTGCATAGTGATGACCTTTGCAGGGTCTTGGTGGTAGTGGTTAATAACCGTTTGACGGGTTAACTCAGACACACACATAATGCAGTCGGCATGGTCCATACCATCTTTTTCGATGCCATAAACGGTGGGGTTAACGTGTCCACGTGAACGGTCGAAGTCTGTGGCATGTACATGGATGACCAAGGGTTTTCCGCTCACATTCTTGGCATGGATGCCTGCAGGGTAGGTAAGCCAATCGTGAGCGTGAATGATGTCGTATTCTTGCTGACGTGCAATAACGCCAGCTACAATCGAGTAGTTGTTAATTTCGTCTTGCAGATTTTCGGGATAGCGTCCTGAAAATTCAATACATCCCAAGTCGTCTGTAAGACGATAGTTAAAGTCGGCATAGATATGGTCGCGCAATTGGAAGTAGAGTTCGGGCGACATGCGATTGCCCAAACGTTCTTTCACATGGTCGTAGTCAACGTCTCTCCACACAATGGGAGTTTCGCTCAGACCAATGATGTTCATAAAGCTTTTGTCTTCATCGCCCCAAGGCTTGGGAAGGCAAAAGGTGATTTGAACGTCAGGTTGTGCAGACAGACCTTTTGTTATGCCGTAGCTGGCAGTTCCTAATCCACCGAGGATATGGGGAGGGAACTCCCAACCGAACATGAGAACTTTCATAGATATGATAGGTTGGTTAGTCTTGGGGCTGGTGTGCGGGCAAGGTGTGGAGTGCATCTGCATTCCGCAGTAAAGTCCTCAGACACTATTGTTATTATTCCATGGCGTTGTTATACTTCTCAAGGAGGCGTAATGCACGCAAAATGCCACTTACGTTCATGGCAAACGAAATGGCGCCGCGTCCGTGGAAGGGTGGGTTACCGTCGAAGAGTTCGGGGATAGTACCAATGCAATGGTAGAAGAGCTCTTCTTCGAAACCAATGAGTTGACGTTCGATATAGTTAACGCCACTCATGCGATATACGCGCAAATAGGCTTCGAGATAGAAACCTGTGAGCCAAGGCCATGCTGTGCCTTGGTGGTATGCCAAGTCGCGCTGTGTTTGTGGACCTACATACATGGGGTTGTAGCCACCACTCTTGGGTGAGAGTGAACGAATACCCTTAGGAGTAACCAATTCTTTGGTGCAGATGTCGAGCACTGCTTTGCGCTCTTTCATGTCGAGCGGAGAGTAGTCGAAGGCAATCGCAAATAATTGGTTGGGGCGTACACTCCAATCCATCATTTGACCATCTACATAGTCGAGCAAGTATCCATATTCGTTGAGGAATACCTCTTTAAACGATCTTGCAAACTTGTCGGCGTCCTTCTTAATTGTGTTTTTAATGTCTTCGTCCTCTTGCTTACCATTTTCTTCGAGCATTTGTTCGAAGAACTTCAAAGCGTTATACCAAAGAGCGTTAAATTCAACAATATAGCCTGAGCGAGGCACCACAGGACGTCCGCCATCTTGTGAGTTCATCCATGTAATGGCATGGTCACGTCCATTGGCATAGAGCAAACCATTTTCATGAAGGAAGAGGTTAGGATGCAATCCTTTCCAGATGAATGCCATGATGTCCTTCAGCAACTTACCATATTTTTCGTAGCACGCTTTGCGCGAAGTGTATTTGGCATATTGCTGGATGGTCCAAGTAGCCCAAAGCAAGGTGTCGGGTTGTTCCATTTCGTAAATGTCAACCGACATGGGTTCTTTGTGCATAAAGTTGTAGAGAGCCTTTTCGGCAGTAGCCATATAGGCTTCAAAGCGATCCTTCTCGCCAATGGCCAATGTAAGACCAGGCATAGAGATAAATGTATCGCGTGCACGAGGCTTAAACCAAGGATAGCCAGCAAGGATGTATGACTCGTCGTCTTTAGTTGCTCTGAATTGGTGTGCAGCATTTACCAAGCAATGGTAGAAGCTATCGCGATGGTCGATGTTAGCAATTTCTTTTTCGAGCATTACATCGATTTGCTCAGGCTTGATAGGTGCAATGCCTGCGCTGAATGTAATGGTTTCGCCTTTTTTGATAGGCATTTCAAAGTAACCAGGCACGAGCAAGTCTTCTGTGGCATTATAGCCACGCTCGCGTTCTTTAGGATAGTCCATTCCTCGGTACCAATCGGGGCAGTAGTTCCACTGAGCGGGTTTCGACGTTTGCATGTACAAGTCGGGATATCCCTGATACAAGCACATACGAATGCCGTTTTCCACCTCATCATAGCTACGATTAGCCACATTATTCTCGTGTGTCCATTGACGTACGCTACGGAATGCCAAGAATGGGCGCAAGCGTAAGGTCGTTTCAGAATGAGCATCGAGCAAGGTATAGCGCACGTAAATGCGGTGGATAGAGGTGTCGAAACTAATTTCTTTTTTCAACAAAACACCACCTACGCGATAGGTCCAAGTGGGCACTTGTTCCCATTCAAAGCTAACGATGTATTTGTGTCCTTTAGGACTATAATTTTCACCCTGATACTTATGTAGACCGAGGTTGAATTCAGCACCATGCTGAATAATGGTTTCGTCGAGCGAAGACAACAATACGTGGTTCTCGTCGTCCAATTCGGGAACAGGAATAACGAGTAAGCCATCATATTTTCGGATGTTACATCCTACTAAAGTAGTAGAACAGTAGGCACCCGATCTGTTAGTGATAAGCATTTCCTTATAGAGCGAATCTTGCAGATTGGTCATCTGAGCCTTATCGAATCTGAGATAGCACATGGCGATATGTGATTTTAAGGTTTAAATTCGTTTATGTCGGACGGATTTTCCGCTCGAACTGTTTTGCCTTTTGTCAGCATTTGGTTAACTGATTTTGAATCGGCTCTAAACCGCATTTTTATATGTCAACTCAGCAAAATAGCCTAAAAAACTTGTTACTTTTTAAGATTATTGCTATTTTTGCCACGTAATAGGGACTTGTAAGCAAGTCTGCAAAAATACTTGCCAAAGGCAAAAAAGTGGTGAGTATGACAAAAATGTGAATAGTGGTTGTTAATCCAATTTTTAGAACCACATTTATAGCTAAACTATCTAATTGAAATTTTCAAGGCTTGAAGAATGCCATGACAAGATTCGACAAAATTGATAATGTGAATGCAGCATCCCAATTGGAGGACATTTGGGGCGTTTTGGATGATAAAGAGCGCACCGTCTTGGCAGCTAATTGTTGGGTGGGACGTTTTAGAAAAGGTGAGAGTGTTTATCAAGAAGGCGATCAGCCCGACCACCTACTTTGTTTATTGTCTGGAAAGGTAAAAATTTATCGTAATGGCGTGGGAGGTCGCAGTTTGATTAACCGCGTGCTTCGTCCTATCCAATACTTTGGTTATCGTGCTGCGATGGCTGGTGAGCCTTATGTTACGGCTGCTTCGGCTTTTGAGGAGAGTTTAATAGTGTTTGTGCCTATGCGTACGATTTTTAAACTCATGGAAAAAAATACGCATCTGTGTCAATTCTTTATCCATTTATTGGCGGTAGACTTAGGCAAAGCCGATCAACGCATTGTGAGCATTACGCAAAAACATGTGCGTGGACGTATGGCAGAAACCTTACTCGATTTACTGGATGTGTATGGTTATGATGGCGACGGACAAACGCTCGACTTGCATATTACGCGCGAAGATATGGCGAATTTGTCGAATATGACCACAAGTAATGCCATTCGCACATTGTCGACTTTTGCTAATGAAGGTTTGATAGAAATTGATGGCAAGTTTATCAAGTTGCTCGATGTGGATGCAATTCAGCGCATATCGGATATAGGATAAAAAATGGGGTCACTATTAAAACCCAGTGTTTGATTATTTGAATAAGATTAATATTTCACGCGCCAACCTCACCCCGTTAGGTAGGGTGTTCAAAATCCATGTTTTTTTCTGCATGCTATTTGATAGATTTATCAAGACCTCACCCCTAACGGGTAGGGTGTTCAAAATTCCAAAAATGTTCTGCATGGTTTTGCAATCAAAACTGCACGCTTGCACGCCCTGAATTATCGTGCAAACCGAATGCAATCAAACTTGTTTGAATTGCTGAGGTG
>UQQN01000067.1 GCA_900543155.1 uncultured Prevotella sp. | reverse complement strand
GTTTAAATGGGTAACCCATTAAAATAATACACGAATTGAGGCGTTTTATGCGTTTGTTATTGTTGAATATCAACTATTTACAATATCAATTTTTTATCAAAACAATGCCGAAAATATCATGGATTTTGCCCCCCTACCTAATGACTAATCCCATATCACATACTAACAACATCTCCCGTAATTAAGGGTGAAAGGGAAAGTGACAAGTGACAAGTGACCGCGCAACTTCTTGATTATCAGAAGGAACGCGGTCACTTTGTCACTCGAAATAAATCTTAATTCTGTGTTAACAAAATCTATTCTTTGATTTTGCATACCCTGTCACAGCTAAATGTGATAGGGTGAAAGAGGTGTTTGTGTTATTGTGCGTACCCCAATTTACTCAACACCTCATTGCTAATGTCAATGCTGGGTGAGGCAAAGATAATACCATTGTCCGAAGCACGGTCCAAAATAAGTTGAAAACCACGTGCTGTAGCAATACCCTTCACCGCGTTATAGATTTCGTCTTGAATAGGCTGAATAAGACTTTGGCGTTTTTTATAGAGTTCGCCTTCAGGACCGAAGTACTTTTTCTTTAAGTCAGCAGCTTCTTTTTCTTTATCCACGATAGCCTTTTCGCGTTCCTTCTTTTGTGCGTCACTCAGAAAAACACTTTCGTTTTGGTAGTTCTTATAGAGCGTTTGTGCTTTCGTGTTAAGAGCCTCCACTTCAGCCTGCCACGACTTCGACGTTTGGTTCAGCTGTTCGTTCGCACGTTCGTAGGCAGGAATATTGCTCAAGATATATTCCATGTCAACCAAGGCAAACTTTTGTGCCTGCATACTCATTGTGCCCAATAGCATAATGAAAAGAATCAATAACTTTTTCATATTTCCAATTTTTTTCGTTTGTGCCTTTTAACCAAGCAGGGCTTAAAGGCTTATAGCCCCTAAGCCCTACTTATAATATATATGTGTGTTCTAAGTATGTATTAGTGCGTATCACTCAGTCTCTCAAAAAGAATGTAATACTTAATACTTAAATTAGAATTCCTGTCCGATAATAAAGTGGAATTGTGAGCCACCAGCACGTTTATTGGTGCTATATCCAGCAATATTTTTCTGGAAACCGTATGCCCAGTCAATACCCATCAAGCCCACCATGGGAAGTAGGATACGCACACCCACACCCGCAGAGCGTTTCATATCGAAAG
Source organism: uncultured Prevotella sp. (assembly GCA_900543155.1). Taxonomy (GTDB): domain Bacteria; phylum Bacteroidota; class Bacteroidia; order Bacteroidales; family Bacteroidaceae; genus Alloprevotella. Next base: position 11,570 of record UQQN01000067.1, on the reverse strand, counting down.
GATTAAACTTCTTCACATCCGTCCATGCGTTACCACCTTCAACAAAGGCAAGAGCAAAGATCGAAGTAGAGTTTTCAAGCATCAAGGGGTAGCGCAACTCAAGGGTCATGCGGCTATAAGCATAAGCATCGCCCATATAGTAGTTATTACCCGAGAGAGAACCATTCTCGTAACCGCGCAAACCGATAGTTTCAGTAGCATAGCCCGTAGAATATCCCGACATACCGTCGCCACCCACGTAATAAGTTTCGAAGGGCGACTTCTTGTAGCGGTTATAGGCACCCAAAAGACCAAACTCAATGCGAGTCATCAACACAGGAGCCTTCACAGCACTGCTAAGCGCAGTAAAGTTACGGAATTTGAACTTCCATTTATGATATTCAATCCAGCGATACTTCTCTTGCAACTCCTTTTGGTATTTTGCACTCTGGTAGTCGGTAGCCAATTTCTTATAGTTGCGACCGTCCCACAGAGAGTAGGGGGGAGTAGCTGTAACTTGGAACAAGAATTCAGAACCCGAGCGAGGGTAGAAAGGATGATCCGTAGAGTTACGTTGCAATGAAAGCGAAATGTTAAAGTTGTTACAATTACCATCCGTAATCAAGAAGTACTGCCAAGACTTCAGCATATAGCGTGTATACGAAGCCTCTGCCATAAATGTAAAGTAGTCATCTGGCCAGCGCAAGCGTTTACCAAAGCCCAAGCTCAGATTTATCATCTTCACATACTTATCGGGGTCGTAAGCATCCGTGTAGTAGTTCGAACTTGTACCATAGCCATAGTTGTAGTTATAAAGTTGGTTATAGTAGTTCTGGTTAATGTAGTTCGAGTTTACATCACTCTGCTTACTATATGAGATGCTAAACGAAAGTTGGTTCGGGCGTTTGCCACCCAACCAAGGTTCAAGGAACGAGAGCGCATAGTTTTGGTAATACGTACCATTGGTTTGCACCTGCAGCGACAAAGTCTGTCCGTCGCCTTGAGGAATAAAGCCTGCACGTTTATAGCCCTTGCGGAAAAGGTTCTGCACAGAGAAGTTTGTAAACTTCAAACCTACGCGTCCCACAATACCCGTTTGTCCCCAACCAGCCGAAAGTTCAATTTGGTCGCCACCCTTCGAGGTCAGCGGATAGTTAAGGTCCACCGTACCACTCACAGGGTCGGGTTTAATACCATTTTGTCCAAACTGCGACTGCAAAGCCTCAGGGTCAAACTGGTTCATTTGTGCAAGGTCTTGAATAGAACGCTTAATGTTATCCATTGAGAAAAGGTCGCCTGGTTTTGTGCGCAACTCACGACGAATCACGTTTTCATACACACGGTCGTTACCCGAAATTCTCACATGGTTAAACGTAGCCTGTCGTCCCTCTTGAATACGCATTTCCAAGTCGATAGAGTCGCCCACTACATTCACCTCCACGGGGTCCAGTCGGTAGAACACATAACCATTGTTATAATACAAGTTACCAATGGCGTCGTCATCGCTCGTCAAGCGTTTGTTCATCAATGTTTGGTCGTATACATCGCCATGCTTCATTTGCAAGATACGTTCCAAAAGGTCTGAGTTATAAACCGTGTTGCCCACCCACGATATGTTGCGCAAGTAATATTTCTTACCCTCATACACGTTTAGGTGTACATTCACATGCTTATCGTCCACCGTTTCAATGCTGTCCGATGTAATCAAGGCGTCGCGATAGCCCCATGAGTTCAGTTTCTCAGTGAGCAAATCCTTATCCTCCAGATATTTTTCGGGTAAGAATTTTTTAGAGCGGAACATATTAACAAAGCTCTTTTCGTGCGTCTTTTTCATGGCACGTTTCAGCTTTGCCACATGCTTTGGGTCAACACCGTTAATAAAAATCTTCTGAACCTTAACCTTCGCGTTCTTATCGATGTTAATGTCCACGAGCACACGGTTATCACCCGTCACGTCCTCGCGTTGCACAATGTGAACCTCGCAGTTTTTAAAGCCCTTTTCTTCAAAATGCTTTTTAATGTAGTGTTCAGCGCGGTTCACCATGTCCGTAGTAATTTGGTTACCCGGCTGAAAACCAATAATTTTTTCGCAGTCCTCGCGTTCCGACTTTTTCACACCATTATAGTGAATGCTCGAAATACGCGGTTGTGCGGTGAGTTTCACGTGCAGAAACACCTTATTTCCTACAATGCTATCAGCCACGATTTCCACATTCGAGAAAATCTTTTGTGCCCAATATTTGCGTACTGCTTCGCTAATGTCAGGACCAGGAATTTCGTAAGACTCTCCCACTTCGAGCCCCGAAATACTGCTAAGGTATTCAGGGTCATACCCCTTCATTTCGTCCACAGTGATACCGCCCAACACATAGCGTGGGTGGTTTGCCGTGTAGGTTATCACGGGAGAGTTTTGATCTTTGTCGGTCACCTGCTCTTGTGCCCAAAGGTTGCCATGTATGCTCAGCCCCAAGGCAGCCACAACAAGCAGTTTGCGTGATATATATTTCATTCTTAGTTTGTGTTTCAATGATAGGTTCTACTTCACCTGTTCACTCGTCTTTCCAAAGCGTCTTTCGCGGTTTTGAAACCACGAAATAGCTTGGCACAAGTCCTCTTCGTGGAAGTCGGGCCAGAATGTGTCACAGAAGTAAAATTCAGTGTAAGCACATTGCCACAGCAAGTAATTGCTCAGTCTCACCTCGCCCCCAGTGCGAATCAGCAAGTCGGGGTCGGGCATAAAGTTTGTGGTCAGGTGTTTCGAAATCAGTTCTTCGTTCACCTCTTCGGGTTTCAGCTCACCCTTTTCCACCTCCTGAGCAATGTGTTTAACCGCCTGCGTAATCTCCCATCGCGAGCTATAGCTCAGGGCAATCACCATGGTCATGCCCGTGTTCACCGACGTGCGTTGTTGCAGTGCCAAAATAGAGTCTTGCACCACCTGTGGCACACGACTCAAGTCACCAATAATGCGCAACCGCACATTGTTCTTCATAAACAGTTCCTCTTCGAGCGACGTCAGGATAAGCGACATCAGTGCTGCCACCTCTTCAGCCGGTCTGTTCCAGTTTTCGGTAGAGAAAGTATAGAGCGTCAAGAACTTCACGCCCAAGTTCGAGCAGGCTGTGGTAATTTCGCGTACAGCCACAACGCCCTGTTGGTGTCCCATGCTGCGGTTCATGCCGCGTGCTTTGGCCCAACGTCCGTTACCATCCATAATAATGGCAATGTGGGCAGGAATTCTTGATTTGTCGAGTTCCATATATAGAGAGTGTATAGTTTTCTTTTTCAATAGGGAATGCCTTTGCCTTTTTTAAGAGCGCGTATGGGGCTTACAGGTCTCAGTCCCTGTTACAAGTAGGGCACTTAGGGTTCAAGTCATACGTCAGCGTCAGCGTCAGTGCCGAATAATGATCCTTATTGCGGAACATCTCCGACTTAATGCCCAAGGGAGCATCCAATCCGTCCAACTTATCGCTCAAGCTAAAGTGAACCATCCAGTCTAGCCCCAAGTTAAGGCGTGGTGCCACCTTATATTTCACACCTACGCCAATGGGAATATTTGCCGTAAAAGCCTTTCCCGCAGCGCCATAGCTCAATCCAAAGCCCATTTGCAAGTAGGGCACAAAACGCACATGTTTGCGATAGTCGCGTTGGTAGCCATAGGGCAGAAAGTGCAATTCATAGAGTGCCGAAAGGTCATAAATGCCACTGTTCACGCTATATTGCAAGCGTTCAGCCCCAGCCGCCCCCGTGTTTGCAGGATAAAACTCCTTTATCGAAGCCGTTTTGCCCTTCATCGTGTGATAGGTGAACTGTGTTTTCACCGCCATGCGCGGATTCAGTGGAAAACGTGCCACCAATGCTCCAGCAATGCCCATAGCATCTTTCACATCCGTGAAGTTACGACTAAGTCCGATGCCTGCGCCCAACTCTAATCTGTATTGCAATTCCTCTTGTTGGGCAAAAGCCTGGTGTGGCGCAAAGAGCAAAGCCCCCAAGGTCAGTGCAAACAAAAGCACACCACGCGCCCCCTTTTGCAAAGCTCTGGGGGAGCGTGACCGTGTAGTTTTATGTGCAAATGTACGGAGCATGTCTTTGTTGGATATGCAAGAGCGATTCTCCTCTTCAGAAAATTAGAACCACCCCAAACTATTTTTATTGGGCAGTCAGTGCGTCCTTCAACTTATTCAGTCTGCCCTTCATCACCATGCCTGTTCCGCCGCAAACCATCCATACAAACTGATCATTGTCTACGGCTACCGACAGCGAGGTAGCCCCACTGGGAGTGGGATTAAAGAGCAACGAGGTCTTCCAGGTTCTGCCATTGTCCTCGCTCACATAGAAGGGAGCCACAGTGCCATCCTTCTTCAAGCCAGCAAGCACCATTTTGTTGTTATACACAAAGAGCGAAGCATGCTTCAATTTAGGACAAGCATAGCCCTTCAACTCATCTGTTTGTGGCAACAAAATCCAGGGATAGCTAAAGTCGCCTTGCAAGTTAATGTCGTGTTTCCATACGCAAACACTGTCCTTAGCGTCTTGTCCCACCATAATCATCATCTCGTTTTGTTTGTTGCGAGGTGCAGCAATGGTACTTGCCGTAATATTTTGTGTGGGCAATGCGCCCTCAGTGTCAATGGTGCAAAGTTTCCAGTCATCGCCATTGGCAGAAGCCCACATCTTGCCACCACCTATGGCATAAATGCTGTCGGTGCTTGTACCTGCAAGGGCAGTAAATTGTTGTGTGGCTTGTGTGCGATGCCATGTGCCAGCAGCCTGTGCCGACTTCACCACTTGTCCACCTGCCAAGGCATAGAAGTTGCCTTTTAAATATTGAATAGAGCGCACGTCAATCTTTTTGCCGTTAGCAGCATCCACGTCTGCACGCGCATCAAAGTTGGGTGTCTCAGCATTTGTTTCTACCACGTGTGTTGTGCCGTCAGCATGTTCGCCAAACACATACACCATGCCGTTTGTAGCCACTGTGCGGCTATTCACAAAATTTGCCACAGCGTTTAGCGGACTTTGTGCCACGGTGTCCCACACCATTGAGTCGGGATATTCTTTATAAACGCGAAGATTGAAGGTATAAGTGCGCTTCAGACTACCATCAACCGAATACACCGTTACCTTACGGGGCACGCTAAAGTCTGTGCTATCGGTAGGTGTAAACAGAGTGTCTTGGTGGGTAGTTAAACTCTCAATCGTCAACTTGCCCGAACTAACAATTCCATTTGTGGCAAACACTATTTTATTCATTCTGGTGCCTACGGGCAGGGGGTCAGGGTTATAGACGCTATCTTTTAGTTGGTCAATGTACATTAAGAAGGCACCTCCCGTCACGTTATAAGTGATGGTAGTGTCGTTTCCTGTCGATGAACTTTTAGTATGTACATCGCGCACCAAGTTTCCGAGTGTTACAGAGGTGATAAGACAGTCTCTCGATGTTTCTGTTTCGGTCACATCCGACGAGGTGTCGCAAGCTGTGAAGGCGAATGCAGCAAAGAATGTTGCCAACATTGCCCATATCGTGATTTTATTCATGTGTCGTTTTTTGTGCAATTTCATTTTGCTGTAGATTGATATAATTGCTGAGGTGCAGCCAATAATGCAGACCTAAATTATCGTGCAAGTCGAATGCAATCAAATTTATTTGAATTGCTGAGATGCAGCCAATCTTCTGCAAAGATTGTGCAAACCGAATGCAATCAAAATTATTTGAATTGCTGAGGTGCAGCCAATCTTCTACAAAGATTGTGCAAACCGAATGCAATCAAACTTGTTTGAATTGCTGAGGTGCAGCCAATCTTCTGCAAAAATACGCACATTTTCTTTATTATCGGCTATTTTGTTCCGTTTTATCTTGTTTTAAGAAAACAAATGTTTTAATCACATTGATTTTAACGACAAAAAAACATCTGATTTTGTGTGCTTTAGCGCATTTTCTTACAAAAATATTTTTACAAAAAATATATATCCCTTTATTCGCTTCGCGTTTTTATTTGAACATTAATTTCCATCAATGCCCATTAATTTATCCATTAATACTTTTCATTAGTACAGAAAAAATTAATGTCTCCGAATTAATGTCCCCGAATTAATGAAAATTAATGTTCCCCCTCTAGCAGCGTAGCTGCAACAACAATTCGCTTCGCGTTTTTATTTGAACATTAATGTCCATCAATGCCCATTAATTTATCCATTAATACTTTTCATTTGCATAGAAAAAATTAATGTCTCCGAATTAATGTCTCCGAATTAATGACAATTAATGTTTCCCCTCTAGCAGCGTAGCTGCAAACATCTAATTCGCTTCGCGTTTTTATTTGAACATTAATTTCCATCAATGCCCATTAATTTATCCATTAATACTTTTTCTGTTTGCAATGCACACCCTACCTAGGGGGTAACTGCTTAATAATATGCTATTTACATTCGTTAACTGCAAATTAATATTTATTTCAAATGACCGAGTGACCGCGTAACTCCTGATTATCAAGAATTTAAGCGGTCACTGGTCATTAGTCACTTTCGCTATACTCTCAATTTTTCACAACTCTGCTTCGCGAACCTACTTTCCCAAAGGTATAGAGTGTTGGTATTCAAAATCCCAAAAATGTTCTGTATGGTTTTGCGACCAAGAATGCACGCCTGTTGCCCTTTGCTATGCATTATCGGCTGCACCTCAGCAATTCAAGCAAGCTTGATTGCATTCGGTTTGCACGATAATTCAGGGCGTGCATTACCAATATTAAAATCCAATAAATTCGCACAAAACATTTTACCAATTTTAAATGCCCCACGCCCTCAAAACCGACATTTTGACCAAATCTCTTCCTTCGGAATGATATCGGTATTCCTTCGGAATGATATCGGAATCATTATTACCCGAAAAAACGAAATTTACACCAACGCCTTTTTTATGAATTTTCACGCGCCAGCCTCACCCCATTTAACCATGCCCCTTATTGATGAAAAAACCACAAAATCATGCCGAAAAATTTTTGAAACTTCCCCCTCCAACCAAAAAATGCCCAACGACAATGTGTCGTTGAGCATTTCCATATTTTCAACCACCTCCTTGTTCTCACAAGGAAAGCGTGTATTAATCCTCGTCCATGTTAGTCCACGATTCACTACTCCATGCTTTTTCTTCAGAGAGCTGGACAGCATCTGTATACTTTTTATGAACTGGGAGGTTTTCACCACCAGAAGTAGAAGTAGACAAAATTTCGTTTTCGATGTGCAAGCTAATTGCGTTAGCCTTGGGTGCAGAATATATTTTTTTCATTGTGTGAGAAATAGCTTTTTTAGTTAAACTTATTACCTATCACTTAACGATAACCTTTTTGCCGTTAACGATGTATACGCCCTTTGCAGCAGCGCTCAACGAGTTAACGCGACGTCCGTTAAGGTCGTAGATTACAGTGCTCTTAGCATGCTCAGCATTTGCAACAACATGGTTGATGCCAGTAGTCATGCTATCGAAGCTAAATCCGCGCATTTGGCTCATAGTTTTAGTCATCACAGCAAGGTAAGCCTTGTGAGCACCATTTGTAAATGCACCACCATCTTCAGCACCATAGTAGAAACCAAGACCTTCTACAGGGTCGCTAGCCAATTTGTAATAAGCGTGAGCACCATCTACGTTGGTTGTAGCGTTCTCTACAGAACCATGCAACAAGTTGTCAGTAGGAGCAACAGCGGTAGAGTTTACAATGGTGTAAGTGTATTCCTTATCAGCTGTCAATTCTTCAGTTGCCTTCAATACCAAAGCAGTCTTAGCAGGAACAACAGCGCCAGCCACATAAGCCTCGTTGAACTTCAAAGTCTGACCATCTTCGCTTGTAATGGTATAACCTGTCACACCTTCGGGCATAACAAATGCATCTTCAGTGTAGTAGGTGCCGTATTGGGCGGTGGTGAGGGTAAAGGTGCCTACTTTTCTGTAAAGTTGGACGGGGTCTTGACCTGATTTGTAACAAGCAAAAAGATTGCCGTTTGATTTATTACTATTGTATTTTAATGTATTTCTTTCTGTTTTGTTATCAATAAACTTAATAGTCGCATCTCCTTTTGTGCTAAAAGAAATTGTTGCTTGACTCTTAGTGGTTACTGATTGTTGCGTTTTTAACTGGTTGCTTGAATTAGCTCCAGCCGCATATAAATATCCGTTATTGATTTTATCGTAAAATGTCCATTTGCCAGTTTCACCACCGAGTTCAAGTTCGTAAACGGTTTCATCAGTTTTAGCATTTGCAATATCAGCATCAGCTAAAGTAAATGAATTGTTATTAATGGTGATTTTGGTTGCTTTACGATTGTTTTTGGCCTGTGAACTCATTGCAACATTGTTTTCTTCGTTAACAATAACGTAAATACCGCCAGCAACGAGTTGGTCTTCAGATGTGACCTTCGTGTAGGTGTTTTGTGCCGAAGCACTTACCCCCCCCACTAAGCAAAGCAAGCAAATAGTGAAGAAAGCTTTGAGAGAAAGTAAAGTTGTTTTCATAAGATTATAATGTTTTAAGTTGTTTGTTTCGGTAATGAATTCTGGTGCAAAGAAAATGCAAGGTGAGTGCAGAACATCAAGTTTACTTGGATGTTATGCCGAACCGCAGCTTTTCTTATGCAAAGTTACACATATAATAGTCCGGCTGCAACCAATTAAAGATTTAGTGGACATGGTTAAGGAAAGAATGACCAATTTTTATACTAATTAAGAAAAAAGAGACACCAAATCTTTCCATCTCTGTATGATTTTTTGTGTTGAAAATCAAAGATATGAAAAATGTGTAACAAAGGGAGTAGGGTGGGGTGGTATGGGTGGAATAAAAACAAGAAAAAACAGACCTTAAAATCACAAAATTTTATGTCGAAGAAATTCCGAAGACATCCCGATATCATACCGAAGGAAGAGAAGTGTGGAAAAGTAGGGAGAAAATGGAAATAATTATCGCAAAATTTGTGTATTTGAAACAAACCCGTATCTTTGCAAATGTAATAAGAAAAACTCATCAATATGACCAAAGAACAACTTATGCAGCGTGCGATAGACCTTGCGGTGGCAAATGTAGCCAATGGGGGAGGGCCGTTTGGGGCAGTGATTGCACGTAACGGAGAAATAGTAGCCGAGGGCGTGAATCGTGTAACCAGTCAGCACGACCCAACAGCACATGCCGAGGTGCAAGCCATACGCAAGGCTTGCCAAGAATTAAATACTTTCGATTTAGAGGGCTGCGACATTTATTCGTCGTGCGAACCTTGTCCTATGTGTTTGGGCGCCATTTATTGGGCACACTTAGATCACCTATACTTTGCTGGCACAAAATTTGATGCGGCAAAGGCAGGTTTCGACGATGCCTTTATCTACCAAGAACTCCCCTTGCCCATCCACGAACGCAAATTGCCTACCCAAGAAATGATGAACAAAGAGGCGCAAGCTCCTTTCGAGGCATGGATGCAAAATGTGGATAAGGTGGCGTATTAAGCATAATAGGGCGTGGGGAAGCAAATAACAAGGTTACAACAATAATTCGCATTTGAACAAGAAAAAATTAATGTCCTGAATTAATGTCCCCGAATTAATGATAATTAATGTTCGCCTCAAGCAGCGTAGCTGCCAATAATAATTCGCTTCGCGTTTTTATTTGAACATTAATGTCCATTAATTCCCATTAATTATTCCATTAATACATTTCATTTGCACAGAAAAAATTAATGTCTCCGAATTAATGTCCCCGAATTAATGACAATTAATGTTCGCCTTCAAGCAGCGTAGCTGCCAATAATAATTCGCTTCGCGTTTTTTATTTGAACATTAATGTCCATTAATTCCCATTAATTGTTTCATTAATATTTTTTTCTCTATTCTTGCGCCCCTCCACGCCTAGGTAGGCACACAAAAAAAGCAGTCATTCAAAAACTTGAATAACTGCTTTACAATTCAGTCGGGGTGACTGGATTCGAACCAGCGACCACACGCCCCCCAGACGCGTACTCTAACCGGGCTGAGCTACACCCCGAATTGCGAGTGCAAAAGTACGGCTTTTCTGCGAACTGACAAATTTTTAGCCGATTTTTTTTCAAAAAAATGCAATTATCTTCTCAAAATCCACAATATAAGGTTGATTTGCACTATCTTTGTAGCCTATATTACAGATCTATAACAGACAAAACTAAATTACATCATGCCCATGACTACCCGCACTGCCCATATTCCCCCAAAAATAGAGGCAACCATACAGCTGCCCTCGTCGAAAAGCATAAGCAACCGCGCATTGCTGCTCTGTGCCCTAAGTGGACCAGGCGGAAGCGTAGAACGCTTGGCTACTTGCGACGACACTTACGTGATGTGGCGAGCACTGCAACAACGTCCCGCACAGGTAGACGTGATGGCTGCCGGCACAGCAATGCGCTTTTTAACAGCCTTCTTTGCCGTGTGCGATGGAGAAGAAGAACACGTGATGACGGGAACAGAACGCATGCGTCAACGTCCCATTGGGGTTTTGGTGGACGCACTGCGAAAATTGGGCGCCAAAATAGACTATGTGGAGCAAGAGGGCTTTCCACCATTGCGGGTAAAAGGTGGAAAACTTAAGGGCGGACACTTGTCGCTGCCTGGCAATGTGAGTTCGCAATATGTGTCGGCACTGTTGATGGTGGCTCCCCTGATGGAAGAAGGGTTGACCTTAGAACTGACGGGCGAGGTGGTGTCGCGTCCTTACATAGACATGACATTGAGCATGATGCGAACCTATGGCACCAGTGCTTTTTGGCTTGACGACCACACCCTACAGGTGCATAAGGTGGCGTATAAAGACGATGTGATTTTCCCAGTAGAGGGCGACTGGAGTGCTGCCTCATATTGGTACGAAATAATGGCGCTGACGCCTGCCGATAGTGGTAGCAAATTGGTGTTGCCGTGTTTGCGCGAAACAAGTTTGCAGGGCGACAGTGCTGTGCGTAAGTTTTTTGAGCCATTGGGCGTGACAAGTACATTCGATGTGGCACACGGGTCGGTAACACTGACACGAAATGCCGAAACTGAATGTCCTGCCGACAAGGTGTTTGAACTCGACTTGACCAATCAACCCGACTTGGCACAGACCATGGTGGTTACGTGTGCGCTATTACGCAGACCTTTCCGATTTACAGGATTGCAGTCGTTGCGCATCAAAGAGACAGACCGCATAGCTGCTTTGCAAAACGAGTTAAAGAAACTGGGCGTGGAACTCGGTGTGGAGGGCGACGAAGCCGTATATGTGACACACTATGATGAGGACGCCCCAAAATGGAATGGCGAACCCATTGCCACCTACCACGATCACCGCATGGCTATGGCATTTGCTCCAGCCTGTATGCGTTGTCCAGACTTAGAAATAGCCAACCCCGAAGTGGTGAGCAAAAGCTACCCCCGATTCTGGGAAGACTTAGAAAGTTTGAAAGAAGGAGGAAATGATTATTTAAGTATTAAGTAATAAGTATTACATTCTAATGAAAAGCGAATGTAATGCTTAAAAATATAACTTATTAAAACCCGTTGGCGGAATTAATTTAAGTTGATAAATATGAGTAAAAAGTTGCACATA
>UQQN01000066.1 GCA_900543155.1 uncultured Prevotella sp. | reverse complement strand
CCAACTTTTTTCCAAGCCTCACTTGATGTATTTCAAGTGGGGCTTTTTCGGCTTTTGACTTTTCGGAGAACTCGTGTCGTTATTATGGATTTTGAACATCCTACCTTTGGGGGCTAAAGATTTTGGTTTTATGTGAATCGAACTAATGTTTTATTATTTCTTATTTTCTTGAATTTCTTTCGAGACTAATTATATAATCGTTATATTTGCATATAGAACACTCCTTAATTTTTATAAAGAACAAATCTTAATGCCATTTCAAGCTCGTATAAATATTCCTCTTCCTGAATCTCCATTTCGTCATAGTCCGCTTTTTGTTTTTGCTTTGCTTATGGTTGTAGGCATTGTTATGGGGTGGGCGTTTCGTTCGTATGTGGACTTTTGGACTTGGCTCGTTGGTGGAGTTGTTTGTGCGCTTGTAGGTTTGTCATCTTATATTTTGTGGTCACGTGATGCCAAGAAACGTGAATGGAGTTGGTATGCTGCTGTTTTTTCTTTGATTATGTATAGTGGAGCATGGTGCTTGCATAGTATAAATCAAGTAACAGTGCAATGGCCAAAAGAGGCATGTAGTTGGGTGGCTACTGTTGAAAATATTCAAAAGGTAGATACTGCTTGCGTAAATGTGGATGTACGAATAAAAGGTATTTATGATTCGGAAAAAGTTAATCAGCTCTGTGATATAAATAAAGCCAATGGTATAACACCTAAAAATAAAAGTTTAGAGGGGGAATATGCAGGGAAAAAAGTGAGAGTGCGTCTTGAAGCAGAGAATGTGAATAGCATTGTAGAGGGGGATTGCATTCTTTTTAATGCACGCCTCCGTGAAAAGCCATTGCCACAAAATCCTACAGACTTTAATTATTCGAATTATCTATTGACACATGGCATTAGTGGGCAGGTTTATGTTCCAGAAGATTCTTGGGCAAAAATAAATTCGGACGCTTCTAAATATATTGGATGGCGAAGTGAATTATTACGTTATCGTCGACAGATGCTTGAGATGTATCGTAAATATATTCCTGATGCCAATGCTTTAGCAGTGATTTCAGCTTTGACGTTAGGAGATAAGACACAGCTAAATGCAGGTGTTCGAGAAGTGTTTTCTGAAACAGGAACAAGTCATGTGTTAGCACTTTCGGGATTACACTTAGGTATTTTGTTCTTTTTGTTCAATGCACTTTTAATTCATCCAATAAAGCGTCGTGCGCTACGTTTGAGTATGGCTCTTTTTGCCGTGCTTTGTTTGTGGGCATTTACTTTTTTGGTAGGAGCCCCTTTATCCTTGTTGCGTTCAGTTACGATGTTAACGATGCTACAATTGGGAGTACTTTTTAAACGTACACAAAATGTCACGCTCAATAATTTGAGTTTTGCTGCGATTGTTTTGTTGATAGCCGATCCGCTCTCTCTATTTGATGTGGGCTTTCAGTTATCTTTTGGTGCTGTGTTGTCAATAATTTTCTGTAATCAATATATTTGGCAACGTTTTAGATTACCTTTATGGGAAAAAGCCCCTTGGATTAGCTCATTCACTTGGAAACGTCGTGCAGGTATGTCGTTAGGCGAACATTTACGTCTTAATGTATACCCCTTGTGCAAGAATGCGCTTCAAAAGCACACCTATTTAATTTTTAGAAACAAGTTAGTTCCCTTCATCACAGTTAGTTTAAGTGCACAATGGGGAACCATGCCTTTAATAATTTACTATTTTCATATTGTCACGCCATATACATTCATTGCCAATTTTGTAGTAATACCTTCGGCAATGGTGTTGCTATCTTTGTCCGTAGTCTTTTTTGTGTTTCCTTTCGCAAGTCTTCAAGCTATAGTGGCAAAGGTTATGCAATATGTGTTGCAATTTATGACAAGTGCGTTGGCAAATATAACCGAATGGCCATTTGCTACCTTCAAGGTTTATGTATCCCCCTTCTTGCCTTGGCTTATCATCATCCTACCTATTTGCCTTTATATTTATTTAAACGTGCGTTATCGTGACCAACGTCGTTTTGCGGTTGCAATGTTTGTGTTGCTTTTGACTTTAGGCGTAACCACGGAAGCTTTATATCGCTATGTGCAGCGCGTGGTGCCACAGCTATGTGTCTACAAAATGCCTCGGGCTACATGTATCCACTTTGTGCATTCGGCGCAAACCTCTTATATTTATACATCAACATCGTCTGACACCACGCGCCAACAACTGAATTATCTTACAGATCATTATTTTGCCCCTCTTCACCTGACTCCTCCCGAGGCACTCCCCAAGGCTAAAGAACATTTTCGCAATAAGTATCTTGCTTATAATAAGGGCTTTTTTATTTTCCATCATAAAAGTCTGTATTTGCTCAATACCAATTTGGTTATAGAGGAAAAAAATCCCTCAGAGGTAATAGATATTGACTTCCTTGTGGTGAGTTTAGGTTGTTGGATGTGTTATTCGGATGTTTCAAAACAGATACATCCGCGCCAAGTCATCTTATCGTCCGATTTCCCCTATTCTTATCGGCAGATATGGATAGCAGAATGTAAGAAGGCTCACATTCCCTGTCACGATGTCAATACACAAGGTGCATTTTTATGCGATTTATAAAAACATTTCAAGAAAAGAAAAAGTCGACAACCCTCCACAATGTAAAATACCAAAAACAAGAAAAGAGCACACAAAAACTGTATGCTCTTTTCTTGTTTGGTTATGATAAAAAATTGCGAATATTTACTTCTTAGAAATAACCTTCGCGTTTCTTCTGTTCCATTGAAGCATCTTGGTCAAAGTCGATGACACGTGTAGTACGTTCACTCTTCGTGGTAGTCATCATTTCCTCTACAATCTTTTCGATTGTGTCAGCCTCGCTCTCAATGGCACCAGTAAGGGGCCAACATCCAAGTGTACGGAAACGAATCTTGCGCATTTCAATCTTGTCGCGATATTCTTCGGGCAAGCGGTCATCGTCGGGCATAATAAGTTGTCCGTCAATTTCCACAACAGGACGTTCTTTTGCAAAATACAATGGTACAATAGGAATGTTTTCAAGGCGAATATACTGCCAAATGTCCAACTCAGTCCAGTTGCTCAAGGGGAACACACGTATGCTTTCTCCCTTGTGTACGCGGGCATTGTAAATATCCCAAAGTTCAGGACGTTGGTTTTTAGGATCCCATTGATGGAATTGATCGCGGAATGAGAAAATACGTTCTTTAGCGCGGCTCTTTTCTTCGTCGCGTCGTGCACCACCAAAGGCAGCATCAAAGTGGTGCTTATCAAGTCCAGCCTTGAGTGCTTGTGTTTTCATAAGGTCCGTGTGAACCTTAGAACCATGCGTAAACGGACCTACACCAGCTTTAAAAGCCTCCATGTTGCTTTCCACGATGAGGTTCCATCCGTGTTCTTTAGCATACCAATCGCGGAATTCAAGCATTTCCTTAAATTTCCACTTAGAGTCAATGTGCATCAAGGGAAAAGGAGGACGACCTGGTGCAAACGCTTTTTCTGCCAAACGCACCATAACGCTTGAGTCCTTACCGATGCTATAAAGCATCACGGGGTTCTCGAATTCCGCAGCCACTTCGCGGATGATGTGGATAGACTCAGCCTCGAGTTCTTTAAGGTGGCTTAAGCTATAATTCTCTGTCATTTTTAATCTCTTTGAAGTTTGTAAAGCAAAAAAATGCCTTGCAAATTTTATTTTCACGGCAAAGGTAAGGTTTTTTCCGCGAAAATACTTACTTTTGTGCCATTACTTAATATTGTTATTTGCCGTAATGAAAGAATTGCACATCATTACCCCTGTAAAGGACTCGATAGACTCAACACTTGTCACCGTGAAGGCTGTGCTCGACAGTCACCTCACGATGCCACATACATATACCGTTTACAACGACTTTTCAACACCCGAGAACACACTGCGCCTTGAACAGGCTGCTGCTGATATGGGGTTTAGATTAGTCAATTTGAGCGATCTCACACAGCATCCCTCGCCCAATTACTTATTGGTGCTTCAGCGCACCCAACGCGAGGCTATTGAGGCCGATGCTGCATTATGTATTGTCGAGAGCGATGTAGTGGTCAATCCCGATACACTTCAAAAACTCTATGATGGTGCACTGCAACATTCTGATTGCGGCATAGCAGCATCCGTAACAGTCGATGATGAAGGCGAAATAAACTATCCCTATCTTTTTGCTAAAAAGTTAGAGAAAGGTGTGCTCGAGACTAAAAAGCATTGCAGTTTTTGCTGTTCGTTGCTTACGCCCGAATTTTTGCGTGCGTTCTCTTTTACTGAACTTAATCCTGAAAAGAATTGGTTCGACGTAACCATCTCTCACGAGTCGCGCCAACGCGGGTTCCGCAATTATCTCTTCACTTCAAATCCGGTAATTCATCGTCCCCATCAAAGTCGTCCGTGGAAGCAACTTAAGTACAAAAATCCATTGAAGTACTATTGGTTGAAGTTTACTCGTGGGCTCGATAAAATTTGATAAGTAGCAATGAAAAACTTGAAGCTATACATCACCCTTTTTGTGGCACTGTTCTTTGGTTGCATAAGTTCAGCCGTGGCGCAGACCGACACGCTCGAGCACGAAGTGTTGCTCGAAACCACAATGGGCAACATACGTGTCAAACTCTATAACGACACCCCCATACACCGTGATAATTTTTTGAAACTCGTAAAACGTGGTTTTTACGATGGATTACTTTTTCATCGTGTTATCCCCGATTTTATGATACAAGCGGGCGACTCAGCCAGTCGCACAGCTAAAGAAGGCGAATTGTTGGGCGATTCCCCCGAGCCATACACCCTTCCAGCAGAAATACATTATCCGCAGCACTTTCATCGTCGTGGTGCATTAGCTGCCGCACGCGAGTCAGATGTTGAAAATCCAGAGCGTCGTTCGTCATATTCGCAATTCTATATTGTGACAGGTGCCATTTTTACCGACGACGGACTCGATCAGATGCAAGAGCGTCTTGATTCCACCACGCAGGGAACAATAAAACTCACTCCTAAGATCAAAGAAATCTATCGCACCTTTGGTGGAGCTCCCCATCTCGACGGACAGTACACCATATTTGGTGAGGTAGTCGAAGGTTTCGATATAACCGATCTCATACAATGGGCAGGCCGCGACGAGAACAATCGTCCTTTCGATGATATACGTATCATTCGTGCCACCGTTGTAAAGTAAAAAATCTTTCTTAGAAAACCATTAACCCCTAACTAATATGATTACCAAAAAACTCATTGTAGCCGGTTTTATGACATTTGCTTGTGTCACAACCGCCTTGGCTGATGGTGTAGGCACCTTCCCCGAAAAAGGAAAGACCTACCTTATCCACCGTTTCAACAATGAAAACTCTTACATTTACGAAAACGGTGCCTCACTCCTTGCTTCGCCCAAGACCAATACGCAGAAGCAATATTGGCAGTTCATCCCCACAGAAAAGGAAAACCGCTACTACATTCAAAACGTCACATCCAAAAAATACATTCAAAGCACTTACACTGTCGAGAATAATCAAATCAAGGTAGGAGCCAATCCTGTGGAACTTGAGGTAAAAATCAATACCACCGAAGGGGCTGCGCCCAAGGGCTACTACTACATTTGCAGTACCGACCAACCAATCGATACTTCAAAAGATGGTACCTTAGGTCTTAACTACCAAGAGTCCACAGGTAAGGTAGTAGCTTACCACATTCGTTACAATCGTGGCAATTCTTATTGGGACATAGTAGAAAGCAACTACGACTACGAAGCCCCCGCCCCCATTGAGCGTTCAGAATATAGCAAGCGCTTAGGCGTATACATCCTGCCCTGTGGCGAACAAGGCGATGCTTATCTTCAATCGCTCACCGTTTCGGGCGACACAGCAGTGCTTCATCCCATGAACTATACTGCAACGGCTAAACCTTCAGGTTACTACACAATGGTTCGTAAAGACTCAATAGGCGTTGCTCCTGGTGCCACCTTTGTGTTGAACTATGAGGCAGCCAACCTTGGCAAAGACTACACCGTGACCGTTTATTTCGATTGGAACCACGATGGCATTTTCGAAACTTCGCAGAGCTTCATGAACGAAACCAACGGACAAGCAGAAATTACCGTACCTATTGATGCTGCACTCGGCAAAGGTCGTATGCGTGTACGCGTTAATGATAATGGTATGGACGAGGCCGACGACGATGTACACGGACGAACCTACGACTTCCAATTATTCACAATTGCGCCAAGCACTGCCACAGGTGTAAATCAAGTAGTGCTCAATCCCAATGCAAAGCGTGTCAACCCCAAAACCTATGCCGTAGATGGTCGACGCGTAAAAAACAGCAAGCACCAAAAAGGCGTTTTTATACAAGGTGGCGTAAAGGTTGTAAAATAACCTCACGCTAAATCTTCACCAACCCATCTATCTATTTTTAAAAACAATACACTCAATATGAGCATCACACGAAATCTCCTTATGGGCAGCACCGCCTTAGTTGGTCTCACCGCTTTTGCCCAAAATACAGATAAACCCAACATCATCTTTATTCTTTGCGATGACATGGGTTATGGCGACCTCGCCTGCTACGGACAACCATACATTCAAACCCCCAACATCGACCGCATGGCAAGCGAAGGTATGCTCTTCACGCAAGCCTATGCAGGTAGTCCTGTAAGTGCCCCCTCACGTGCTACATTGATGACAGGTCAGCACACAGGTCACACCCACGTACGTGGCAACAAAGAGTATTGGAAAGGCCGTCCCCAAACACAGTATGGTGTAACTTCAGAGCCCGACCGTGTAGGTCAAGAACCCTACGACTCCAATCACGTAATCTTGCCCGAAATTATGAAAGCTAACGGTTATACCACAGGTATGTTTGGCAAGTGGGCAGGTGGATACGAAGGTTCAGTTTCAACCCCCAAGACCCGCGGTGTGGATGAGTATTATGGCTACATCTGTCAGTACATGGCACACCGTTACTTCCCCAACTTCCTCAATCGTTACAGTCCCCGTCGTGGCGATAAAGATGTGATTCGCATCCCCATGGAAGAGAATATAAAATATTCAGACGGTTGCACCAATCCCGATTACGCCAAGCGTACCCAATATTCGGGTGATATGATACATCAAGAAGCACTTGAATGGCTCGATTTGCAAACCAAGGACAAACCCTTCTATGGACTCTTCACTTACACCTTGCCACATGCCGAGCTTTATCAGCCCAACGACTCTATCCTGCAGGCTTACTATGGCAAGTTCTGCAACGATAAGAACTTTGGCGGTACCGATCGTTACCATGCCACCATCAACACCCATGCACAGTTTGCTGCAATGATTACTCGCTTGGATGCTTATGTAGGCGAAATCATGGCAAAGCTGAAAGAGAAAGGTTTGGACGACAATACCATCTTAATCTTCTCGTCAGACAATGGTCCTCACGAGGAAGGTGGTGCTGACCCCGACTTCTTTGGTCGCGATGGTAAGTTGCAAGGCAAAAAGCGTTCTTGCCACGAAGGTGGCATTCGCATCCCCTTCATTGTGCGTTGGCCTGGACATGTTAAAGCAGGTAGCGTAAACAACCACATGTTGGCATTCTACGACATCATGCCCACCTTCTGCGACCTCATTGGTCAAGAAAACTACATCGAAAAGTTTGGCAATAAGAAAGTAGAAAACGACTACTTCGATGGCATTTCATTCGCACCCACCCTCCTTGGTAAAGATGGTCAAAAAGAACACGACTTCCTTTATTGGGAATTCCACGAAACCAATCAGATGGGTGTACGTAAGGGCGATTGGAAACTTTATGTAGATGGTGGTAAGTGCAAACTCTTTAATCTTGCCAACGACATTCACGAAGACCACGATGTTTCAGCACAGCATCCCGAGGTTGTGAAAGAATTGGTAAAGATCATTTACGAGCAGCACACAACTCCCGATGTCAACGAGTTTAAAACCGTTACGCTTCCGCAGCAGTAACACATCTGGTTCTTAAATAAGCAAACCAATCTAAGTTTGTTGCACATTCATACGGCTGGTGGGAAAAAGAAAAGCGCAAAAAACATAAAAAAAGCGAATTCCTTTGTCCCGTCAGCCGAAATGGTTAACTTGCACCCCGAAAGGCAACGCCACATAGCATAAAAGCCCTTGCGCAGACAGTAATAAAGCGTCTGTCACAATGCGCCATTTACAAACGAAAACAACAAGACTGAAATGAAACACATTAAATTTTTAGCACCCGTTGCAGCACTTTTACTTCTAACAAGCTGTGTAACCAAAAAGCAGTATGCCGAAGTGCAGAGCAACTACGAAAAACTTAAAACCGAGCACACCGCCTTGCAAAACGATTACAACGAAGCCAAGGTGCGCATAGCCGAATACACCTCCGACTCAAAGAGCCTCGCAGCTCGTCTTAAGGAAGAGCAAAATCGCAATAAAGAAATGAAGGCAGCCTATGCTCAATTGCAAACCTCGTACCAAAGCAATGTGCAGCAAGGCAACGTAAACATTTCAAAGCTCGTCGACGAAATCAATGCCTCAAACAAGTTCATTAAGCAACTTGTCGATGCAAAGAGCAAGAGCGACTCACTTAACCAAGCACTCACCAACAAACTCACTCGTTCGCTTTCTAAGCAAGAGATGAACGACGTAGACGTGCAAGTGCTCAAAGGTGTAGTCTACATCTCGTTGGCAGACAATATGCTCTACAAGAGTGGTAGTTACGAAATTGGTGACCGTGCAGGCGAAACACTTTCAAAGATTGCCAAAATCATCACCGACTATAAAGACTACGATGTACTTATTGAGGGTAACACCGACAATGTGCCCATTTCGCAAAAGAACATTCGTAACAACTGGGACCTCTCAGCCCTTCGTGCATCGTCTGTTGTACAGGCATTGCAAAACCAGTATGGTGTAGATCCTAAGCGTTTGTCGGCTGCAGGTCGTGGCGAGTATAACCCCATTGCCTCAAATGCAACCGCTGTGGGCAAGCAGCGCAACCGCCGCACACAAATCATCATTACGCCCAAGCTCGACCAGTTCATGGATCTTATTGACGAGGCTCCTGAACAAGAAAAGCAGTAAGCTATTCACCCATCCTTGTGTGTGAAGCATAATTTTAATCCTCACATCTTGGATGAGAAAAAAAATCTCGAATCCCGTCCCTCACTTTTTTAAAGAAGAGTAGGGGACGGGATTTGCGCAACCCCATGCACCCTTCCATGCAATTCATGCTCCCATGCAATTATCCGAACTCTTAAAAACATACGCTCAACATCCGCAGGTGGCAGCACTTGCCAAAATCATTGCCGACCATTCGCCCGCCCTCACGCACATACAGGGTGTGCAAGCCTCTGCAGCCCCTATGGTTTTGGCATCCTTGTCGGCACGCAAGCACCCCTTGAGCAATGCATTCCTCATTGTGCTCAACGATGAAGAAGAAGCAGGCTATTTCTATCACGACCTAACCCAAATGCTTGGCGATGAACAGGCATTATTCTACCCATCCACCTATCGTCGTGCCGTGAAGTATGCCCAACGCGATGCAGCCAACGAAATTCTGCGCACCGAAGTGCTCAACCGTCTTGCTGCCCTTTGCGAAGAAAGTGTGAGTGCAAAGTCCACCTCCCCTCTGTATGTAGTCACATTCCCTGCAGCCATAGCCGAGCGTGTGGCGCCTCCTCGAAGCATGGCAGAGCGCACCTTGCGCATAGCCACAGGCAGTCAGCACGACCTAACCGAACTCAGTAAGCGTTTAATCGATTTAGGATTTAAGCGCAAAGACTATGTCTACGAACCAGGCGAATTTGCTGTGCGTGGTTCCATACTCGACGTCTATTCCTTTGCCTCCGAATATCCCTTCCGCATCGACTTCTTTGGCGATGATGTTGACAGTATACGCACCTTCGAGGTGCAAACCCAATTGTCAAAAGAGAAAAAAGACGAAGTCAGCATCGTGCCCGACACCGAAGCCCATGCTACGGCACAACTCGTGCCCTTTACCGACTATTTGCCCAACCACACCATTCTTGTGCTCAAAGACCTTGGATTTATTCACGACACCATCGAGCGCATCTATCAAGAAGGGTTTGCCCGACAAGCTGAACAAGCCCAAGAAGTCACCTCCGAGATGGACGAGGCAGCACTCCACCAGCGTCTAAAAAAAGAAATGTTGCTCATCACGGGCGAAACTTTTTTGCGTGGTGTAGCATCCTTACAGCGTATAAACATCGGTACCCAACCCCTTGGCACAGCCCAAGCCGTGTTACATTTTAACACCACCCCCCAACCACTCTATCACAAAAACTTTGAACTCCTAAGGCAGAATCTTAGCCAGTTCCGTGCCGACGGTTACCAAGTATACATCCTTGCCGACAGTGCCAAGCAAACCGAGCGTTTGCAAAACATCTTCGAGGAGATGCATGCAGCCTCCCCCCTCTTTGCACCCATCGAACGCACCCTGCATGCAGGTTTTTCAGATAGCGATTTAAAAATATGTTGTTTCACCGACCACCAAATTTTTGATCGTTTCCACAAATACAATCTCAAAAGCGACCATGCCCGCGATGCCAAAATGGCACTATCGCTCAAAGAACTCATGCAGTTCGAACCAGGCGACTACATCGTACACATCGACCATGGCATAGGCCGTTTTGCCGGATTAGTGCGCATGCCAGGGGCAGATGGCGAGATGCAAGAGATGATAAAGCTCACCTACAAAAACGACGATGCTGTGTACGTGAGCATTCATTCGCTCCACAAAGTGTCGAAGTATAAAGGCAAAGAAGGCGAACCACCACGCATCAGCAACCTTGGCACAGGCGCATGGGAGAAACTCAAAGAGCGAACCAAAAAGAAAATCAAAGACATTGCCCGCGACCTCATTCGTCTTTATTCGCAGCGCAAAGAAGAGAAAGGCTTCGCTTTCAGTCCCGACTCTTTTATGCAGCACGAACTCGAGGCAGGCTTTGCCTACGAGGACACCCCCGACCAACTACGCGTAACCCAAGAGGTGAAACACGACATGGAGAGTGCCAAACCCATGGATCGTTTAGTTTGTGGCGATGTAGGCTTTGGAAAAACCGAAATAGCCGTGCGTGCAGCCATGAAGGCAGCTGCCGACAATAAGCAAGTGGCAGTTTTGGTGCCCACCACCGTGTTGGCATTGCAACACTACAAAACCTTTGCTTCACGACTCAAGGATTTTCCTGTGCGTGTCGACTATCTTACCCGTGCACGCTCAACCACACAAATCAAAAACGTGCTCAAAGACCTTGCCGATGGTAGCATCAGCATACTTGTTGGCACCCACAAACTCATAGGCAAAAGCGTGAAGTGGCACGACTTAGGACTACTCATCATCGACGAAGAACAAAAGTTTGGCGTTGCCGTAAAAGAAAAACTCCGCCAACTCAAGGTCAACGTCGACACCCTAACTATGTCTGCTACTCCCATTCCGCGCACACTGCAATTTTCACTCATGGGAGCTCGCGACTTCAGCGTCATACAAACGCCTCCACCCAATCGCCGCCCCATACAAACCGAAATACACACCCTTAACCACGAGGTGATAGCTGAGGCAGTCAATTTCGAGATGAGCCGCAACGGACAGGTTTACATCGTAACCCACCGTGTTGCAACCCTGCAAACCTTGGCTAACCTTGTGCACAAATATGTGCCCGATGCTCGCATAGCCATTGGCCACGGTCAAATGCCACCCGATCAACTCGAAAAAATAATTACAGGGTTTGTCAATTACGACTACGACGTACTCATCTCCACCACCATCGTCGAAAACGGCATCGATGTGCCCAATGCCAACACCATCATTATCGATGGAGCCCACCACTTCGGCTTGTCCGATCTACACCAAATGCGTGGTCGTGTCGGACGTGGTTCACGAAAGGCATTTTGCTATCTCATAGCTCCCCCATTAGCCCTATTGCCCGATGAGTCGCGTCGTCGTCTTGAGGCTATCGAAAACTTCTCCGACCTCGGCTCAGGCATACACATCGCCATGCAAGACCTCGACATCCGTGGCGCAGGCAATCTTTTAGGCTCAGAACAAAGTGGCTTTATAGCCGACTTAGGATATGAAACCTATCAAAAGATTTTAGCTGAGGCAGTTACCGAACTTAAAAACGATGAGTTTGCCGACCTTTATGCCGACGAACTCAAAAAGACGGGACACCTCAGTGGCGAAATGTTTGTAGACGATTGTGCCGTAGAGTGCGACCTTCACGCCTACTTCCCCGAAACCTATGTGCCAGGTGCCACCGAGCGCATGTTGCTCTATCGCGAACTCGACTCCCTCAGCACCGACGAGCAGATTTCAGCCTTCCGTCAGCGCATGGAAGACCGTTTCGGCGCATTGCCACCCGAGGGCGAAGAACTCCTGCGCATAGTCCCCTTGCGTGCCTTAGGTCGCAAGTTGGGTGCCGAGCGTCTCACACTCAAAAAACGTCGCATGTCGCTCTATTTTGTGTCCAACCCCGATAGTGCATTCTATCGCAGCGACACTTTTGAGCGCATCATCACCTTCGCCACCAACTCTTACCAACGTTGTAAGCTCGATGAAAATCGTGGTCATCGTCGCATGATTGTCAACGATGTACCTACTGTTGAGGCAGCCCTACTCACGTTACGCCGAATTTTGGGCGATGAGAAGTTATAGTCATACGTTCAAAAAAAAACATTAGAATATCGGCATGGTTTTGATGGTGTCCTGATATTGTAAATAATCGATATTCAATAAAAAAGTAATGTGCAACCCTTTGATTATGTGTCATTATAATGGGTTACCTCGTTAGGTAGGGTGTTCAAAATCCATGATTTTTTTCGGCATGGTTTTGATAAAAAATGATATTGTAAATAGTTGAGATTCAACAATAACAAACGCAGAAAACGCCTCAATTCGTGTATTATTTTAATGGGTTACCCCGTTAGGG
>UQQN01000065.1 GCA_900543155.1 uncultured Prevotella sp. | reverse complement strand
CCCTGACCAGGACGTGTCTCCAAGCCTTTGATGCCATTTTCTTCATAACGTTTTACCCATGTGTAGACAGTAGGTACTGTTACCTCAAGCATTTCTGCTATTTGGGGAGCTGATTTACCTTCTGACTTCAGCAATATGGATTTGCATCTGATACGAAAACTATGAGTAGGGCCATTATGATAGCCTTTCTCTAATTTGAGGCGATCAACCTCTGATAATTCAAGTACTTTTATTGGTTTCATAATTCTATTTTTTCTATAAAACGGAAAATGAACCATATTAGTACTGATATATATAAATAATTTAGATCATTTACTTATTTTTGCTAAACCGCATATCGCTGATTTCTTGCAACAACTGTTTGCGCTCCTGGGTTATTTTATCAAGCTTAATGAGTTTTTGGTTATATTTCCACCAATTTAGTAAACCACGTTTTTCCACCTTTTTCTTGTTAGGTAAACTTCCGTGGATTTTCACAAACTCCTTAAGTTGCAAATAGTTGCGTTGCCAGTTTTCCTCGTTCTTTGTCATAATCATGTGATTTTAAAACACAAGTATTATTCATTAACCAAGGGGAGTGTGGCATAGTCATGGCTATATCGCAACATTTGGTGGTCGTAGCTTTCGGTGTAGTCGATAGTTACGTTGGTAATGTTGCCTTGTGCATCGCGTTCAGCGTGATACACAGGATTGATAAAGCCCTTATAGGGTGAGAGGTGCAACTTTTCGTAGCGTGTAAGAATTTCTTTGTGCAACACAGGGTCAATCTTTACACCATACTCTTCAACCAAATCACGTGCTCCGTTATAATCACCTTCGCTCTTGATGCGCTGAATTTCGCCTAAGAGTTTACCAAAGAGATTGCGCAAGGCAGCATAATCGTTGATTTTTACATAAGTTTTGCCATGCTTCTTCACCAATTCAACCACCTTATTGGCTTTGCCATGCTCGTATGCCCAACGCGCAATAAGTGCACGATTACGCATGTGAGCCTCCTCAATGTTATTGCCTGGTTTAATGCGTACAAGTTGTGTCATCAAACCATTCATCATGTAGGTGTAATATTGGCTCTTGTAGGCTTCGAGGTTCGGTGTAAGACCTAAATCTACAAGCTTTTGGTCGGCTACATAGTAAAGCCCAAAGAGGTCGGCGCGCGCTTCCTCAATAGTCGATCCATAAGCCTTGAGAGAGTCGGGGTCGGTGGTAGGAAGGAGTTTGCCACTACCATGTCCTAAGCATTCGTGCAAGTCAGTGTGCAAGTCGTCGCAAGCATCGCCATACTTGTTAATAAGAGCGCGTGTAGCATCGTCAATCACAAATTCCTTGTCCATGCCACTGCCGTGCGAAGCCTTGTTGTAAGCATCGGTAAGGTTGCCAATGGTTACACTCTTTGAACCAAATTCGCGACGAACCCAGTCTGAGTTAGGCAAGTTAATACCGATGGCAGTAGAAGGGTAGAGGTCGCCACCCAAAATGGCAGCAGTGATAACCTTAGCCGAAACACCCTTAACCTTTTCCTTTTTAAATTCGGGGGCTACGGGTGAGTTGTCTTCAAACCACTGTGCGTTTTCAGAGAGCTTCTTTGTGCGTTCAGTCGCTGCAATGTCTTTGAAGTTGACAATCGCCTCCCACGAAGCCTTCATGCCGAGAGGGTCTCCATACGATTCGGTGAAGTAGTTGGTAAAGTCAACCATGCTCTTAGTGTCTTTGAGCCAATGGATAGAGTAATCATCGAAAGTGCGGAGGTCGCCCGTGCGATAGGTTTCAACCAAGAGGTCGATTACCTTTTGTTGTTCAGGCGTGTCGGCAAAGGGGCGTGCTTTTAACAGATTGTCGACAATGCGTTCGATGGCTGCGGTATACATACCTCCCACACGCCACACACGTTCGGTAAGCATGCCATAGTCGTTGCGTTCAAGACGGCTATTCATACCCATCATAATGGGGTAAGGGTCGTTGGTTGGTTTGCGTTGTGCATAAAACTCCTCAGCCTCGGCTTGTGTAATGCCTGGTGCGTAATAGTTGCAAGCAGAGGTTTGTATCAAGTCCTCGCCATCCTTTTGATTCACGCGCATAGGCATCACTTCGGGATTGAAGATTACGGGGAAAAGTTCGTTGCAAAAGGCATCGAGACTTTGTCCGTTGAGCGGTAGTTTGTCTGCCGGAATCTTGTGGAGAGCATTACGCAATTCTTGTTCCGTAAAATCGGGCAAGAACTTTTCGCAACCATAGTGATGGTGTATGCCTGATGAGAACCACACACGTTTTAAGTATACGGCAAGTGCTTTGTAGAATTTGTCGTCGTGCTTTCCTGTATAGTTTGTATACACAGCTTCGAGCAAAGCACGAATGCGCAAATTATAACGTCCGTTTTGGTCGAAGAGAATGTCACGACCTTCAAGGGCAGCCTCTTGCAAGTAATAAATAAATGTTTTCTCCTTCAGTGTGAGTTTGTCGAATCCCTCTACTTTGTAACGAAGCATTTGAATGTCGGCAAATTTCTCGTCGGTATATTTAAAATTGTCGGTAGTTTGTGCTGCGGCACCGAGTGCCGATGATGCTGCTATAAGCATAGTGGCTATTTTATGTTTCATTATTTCAACCAGTTTTTAACTTCTTCATTGCTCAACACAATATTGATGGTGCCAGCAGCGTAGCAATTTTTGATATAGGGCGGATAAGTGAACACAATGCCGCATTCTGTTACTGCGGGACGTGGATACCATTTGCCTTGGTACTGTTCCATTTGTCCGGTGCGAACAGAATAGTCGTCTGCCGAAGGGGCAGGAACAACCTCGGCTATAGCTGGCCAAGTTTCTTGGTCTTGTGCAGCTTGCGGACATGTTTTGAGTTTCTCGCCTACCAATTTAAAGACTTCGCTTAAGGCTTCGGGCTTGAAGATGTCTGTCAATCCCATTAAGCGATCTTCTTTGGTGTTAATGCTGAAGTAATAGTGAAACAGCATGCCGTGTGCACCACCTGTGTAGCATTCGTCTTCAATGCTATAGGTAGTGATGCCCTTGTTTGTCCAACTCCACACAGGTGTAACACTGGTGCGGTATGAATAGGAAGTCGGGTTATATTCTACGCCATCTTTTTGGCAGAAAGCTTTGGTTTCGTTTTGGTCGTTTTGGTAACCCACCTTCACCGCATTCCACTTAGCTTCAAGCATTTTTTCGAGTGAATTAATTTTCCACTTGCTTGCGTTAATCGAGTCGAGCGTACCTGTAAGAATGTTGCTAACCATTAAGCTATATGCGCCTCCCTTTTTAGCTTCGCCTTTGCTATCGGCATTAGGCACAAAGAGTGAAGCGTCAAACGATACACCTTGATTGGCATCGGTACTATTTTGCAGATTAAAGTCGGCACTTTTGTTGCTATATTCGCTCAGTAGTTCGTCGTTGTATGGACAAAAAATATCAGTGTCTGAATCTTCAGCCACAGAGTCGATAGCTGTGTTATCGTTCGTGCCTGCCCAATCGTCGTCCTCGGTATATTCCATGTCCATAGAGTCGTCGGTCACAACGGTGTCGGCTACAGCCACATGGTTGTGGGTGTAGGTGCGGTTGCCTTGCACGGGAATAGCCAAAGCCATACAGAGCAAAGCGGGTACACAGTAGAATGCTTTCTTCATATTGCTTGTTTTTTTGTTTGATTGTAGTGCAAATTTAATGTAAACCCTTGAATATTGAGGGTGTATAAAGCAAAAAAAGAGTGGAAAACCATTTTAAAAATTATAAACGGTGTTCCACTCTTCGGTGTAATTCGTTTGAAAGTCGGAGTCAAGCTCTCGAACTTTTATAGAAATCTTGTTTTAAGCCTCTTCTTTTTTAGGGTCGAGTGCCTCATAACGCGAGTGCTTACTGATGTATTCAGGCACAATCTTTTTCATCTTCTTTACGGTTTCCATATCGTCGTATTGAAGTGAGATGTTGTGCAATTCTTCGAGTTCGCGTTCTGCATCTTCGTATTCGTAATTGCGTACTAACGCAATGCGAATTTTAGGATGGAATGACGGAAGCGTATTCTCGTTTTCGTTGAACACCTCTTCGTAGAGTTTTTCTCCTTCGCGCAATCCCGTGTATTTTATTTCTACGTTCTTGGCACCGCTAAGTTGAATCATGCGTTTTGCCAAATCAGCAATGCGTACGGGGTCGCCCATGTCGAACACATAAATTTCGCCGCCCTTGCCATGAATACCAGCTTCGAGCACCAACTTACATGCCTCAGGAATTAGCATGAAGAAGCGAATAATTTTGGGGTGTGTAACTGTAAGTGGACCACCTGCAGCAAGCTGTTTGCGGAACAAGGGGATAACCGAGCCGTTAGAGCCAAGCACGTTGCCAAATCGGGTGGTAACAAACTGTGTGACACCTTTTACCTTGCCCTTTTGAATCGCCTTGTTGAGGCTTTGCACATAGATTTCGCAAATGCGCTTAGAGCATCCCATTACGTTGGTGGGGTTCACAGCTTTATCGGTCGAAACCATTACAAACTTCTTTACGCCATATTTCACGCTAAGGTCAGCAATGATTTTTGTGCCCCACACATTGTTTTGCACACTTTCGCTGGGGTTATCCTCCATCATGGGCACGTGTTTGTAAGCCGCAGCATGGAAAACGAAATCGGGTTTAAACGATTTAAAGATCTCCTCCATTCGTTTTTCCTTGCAAATATTGGTTACAATGGTTTCGGCTTTGATGTTGGGGAACTTGTTGCGCATCATCAATCGAATGTCGTGTTGGGGAGTTTCGGCAGCGTCAATAAGTACCAATTCTGCAGGTTCAAACGATGCGACTTGTCGCACAATTTCAGAACCAATGCTACCAGCCGAACCCGTGATAAGCACCCTCTTGTCTTTTAAGTTTTGCTTAATCGACTTGAGGCTTATTGGGATTTCGTCGCGCGAGAGCAAGTCTTCGATTCTCACTTCGCGCAGATGCACTTCGCCTTGCACCTTGCCATCTTTGACAAGTTCTTTTGCATTTTGCGAGACGTATATTTTTATGCCATTCTCAATCAGCAAGTCTTGCAACTTTTTGTTTTTCAAAAAGTCATCGTGCTTCAGTGGACTTACCAATACGGCAGTGATACCTCTGTGTTTAAGCACGGTAGCCAAGTTGTCATGGATAGAATAAATCTTTTTACCCATGAGGCGCTGATTATTGTAGCTATCTTCATCGCCCATATAGCCTTTGATGATAAACTGTGTAGGCTTGATGCTATATGCATAGTTTGTCAAGGCTACTGCACCGGCTTGTGTTCCATACACAAAGGTGTTTTGTGCGGTTTTACCCATCAAAGCTTGGTCAAATAACAATTTCACAATGACGCGGCTCAAGCACATCAAAGTCATCGTGCCAAGGTAAACCATCAAAGTCATTCGTCCGGTAAGGGCATAAAATGTGCCATGCCAATGGTTGTGGCAAATAAGGAAGTTGAGCCCCAATGCCATAATAAGCGATACACCATTGGCACACACCACACGCATGAGGTCTACGAACTGAGAGTATCGCAGAATGCCAGAATAAGTGTGGAATGCTCTAAACCCAATGAGGTTGAACACTGCAAACATTAGGAATGTATGGAGTAATTCTGGCCAATGTTGCAACATTTCTGTAAGCGGATGGCGCATCCACACCATGAGTAGTCCACCTACAAAGCACGTTAGCAAATCGAAAATAACCACCAACCAATAGGGGAGGGCTCGTCTGCCAAAATACCAATTGAATACTTTATTAATCAATCTCATATAAAATCTCTTATAATTCAGTACTGCGATTTATGTTTGTTGTTTGAAACGTAAAAAATACCCCGTATTTTGTCATAATCAAATTGTGCCATATTTTCCTTTTATATATTGGAACTCATAGCTCTTTCACACAATCTGCAGTTGCATTGCTGAATAGCATATGCAAAAGTGGCGATATTTTTTTGATTTTGCAAGAAACAATGTCCTTTTTTTGTAAAAATGTATAATCGGGGGGGGTAAATTATAGGGTTTTGATATGTCTATGTTTGAATTTTGTATATAAGTATGACTTGTTCTTAGGTAGATGTATAATAGCGGTATATAGTTAAATTCTCAAGTTTCGGATTTAGTAAAGACGGACTAAATCCGAAACTTGAGTCTACTTATTTATCTTTTGATAAATTTAAAGTTCTTAAAGTATACTTGTTGTTCGGCACCGCTCACATTGGTAATGCGGAGTTTCGAAGCACTCATGCCGCCCAACTCGTTGCCTGTGTGAATCACAGGGTCGTTGTCTTTATAGTGCAACAAGCTAACTTCCTTCCAAGCACCGTTGGTGAAGAGTTCGAGCTTAAAGTTCTTAGCTACACCCGGAATGCCAAGGTTAAATTCCATGCCAGCAAATGCGATGTCGCGATCGCCTTCGATGGTAAAGGCAGCCCCCGCAGGCCATTTAATTACCTCGAGCGAAGGAGCTACAGCCACCTCATTGCCACGCACCGTGATGGGTAAGAGAGCCAACTGTGGTACACCCGAAACAATCTTGTAAGGATTGTACTCGGCAGAGTTAATGAGTTGTGTGCCGTTCGCCTTGTTGTAATTATCAACCACCAAGGTAAAGAGTTTGTTGAGTGTAGGCATCATTACCTTTGTAGCCACCTTAATACCAGGTTGCAATGCGTGGCGCACGTCAGAGTTCTCGAGCTCGTACATTTGCACTTGCAATGCACGTGCTTGTTGGTAAGAGTCGTTAAAGGTGGGGAATGATGCAGATCTATCCGTGTGATGCGCGTTGAGTGCCATGGTGCAAACCGTGACACCATAGTCAGCTACATTCTTACCTTGCAACAACCAAGGACGCAATTCACGGCTCAACTCGGGGTTAGACTTATCTGCCAATAATACATCGACAGCCATGCGCAGTTCTTGACACTTGATGCGTAAGCGGCTAATGGCATCTTTGTCGCCTGTAAGGGCAGTGGCAGCCAAATCTTTAATTTCGTCACCTTCTTCGCGACGGAAACCATGCCCATTGGCACCAAGGTCTTTGTTATAGAGTGCAAATGTGCGCAATGCCTTGTAGTTGTCGGGCAAAACAGCTTTCAATCCATTTTCCCAATCCTTGTTTGCATCGTAGGCCTTCATGTTCCAAGTGTAGTCAGCAATGCCGTAGAGCGAAATTTTAGAAGCTTCAGCATGCTCCATGGGGTTTGAAACAAAGCCCGAAACATCCTCAGCAATGTCCAATCCGTTGCCATAAGCAGGACCGAGCAAGATGTGGTCGCGCACAAAGTCGCTTACGGGGAAGTTCCACCAAATGTAAGCTTTGCGGTCGATGCGTTGGTTAATCCACTCCATGCTTTCTTTGTCGATGCAGTGTACCACGGTGTTGCCCGTCCACATAATTTGCACGCTCTTATTCATCTTCGAGCCCAAGGTGCGCAAATAACCCTTTTCGTCGTTAGCCCAAGAGCGGTTATATTCTGTGGGGCACATTACGAGTGGACGTACTCCCTTATGGGTCTTTACGAAGTTGTTGTCCACATAGTTGAGCAATTCAGCCTGTTTGTCGGCTCTTGTGCCTTCACCCCAAATGTCGTCGAAGAAGACAGCGAATGAGCGAACGCCCAATTCATACATCTTTTCGAATTTAGCAATGAGCGCGTCGCGGTCGGCATCGTTCCATTTAATATCTACACCCGGGTGGATAGCCCAATAAAAGTTTACGCCATTCTTTTTGGCACACTCATTGAGTTCCTGAATGCGTTTTGCATCTTCTTCAGGATAAGGCGTGCGCCAATGGTTGCGATGATAGGGGTCGTCTTTTGGACCATAGATATATACGTTCATCTTGTTTCTGCCATAGAACTCAATTTGGCTCAAACGAGCTTTATGGCTCCAAGGTGTACCATAGAAACCTTCAACTGTGCCACGGAAGGGAACGTCGGGCCAGTCAGTAATGTGGCAGCACTCTAATTTGCCTTCAGCTACAGAGCCTAACAATGTCTGCACACCATAGAACAAGCCTTCTTCGTCGGCACCAGCCACAATCACTTCTTTATTGCTAATGGCAAGGTAGTAACCCTCAGCCTTAGCAGGGATGAGTTTTGCCACTTTGCTAACAGTTTTGTCGCCCTTCACACCCACCTTCACGGTGAAAGCAGCCTTAGCCTCAGTTTTTACACTATTTGCTGCATGAAGCGCTGCAATGGCAATGCTATTAGAACGACTCTTGTCGCAAACCACCTTCCAAGTGGTAGGGGCGTTAATGATGCCTTTATTTGAAGCCGTAACCTTTTGTGGCACGGGGTTTACCAAGCTAATTTGTGCTGAGGCAGTACCTGCTGTCATGGCAGCCATCAGTAGGGTGGTAAAAAGATGATGTTTCATATTCTGTTTATAAGGGGTTATTGGGGGTAGGTTATAGAAAAAATTATTGCCTAATAACCTTTTATCTTTCCCCAAAAGTTTAACATTTACTTTTATGTGTCATAATGTCGAGCACGCAGTGGTCGGTTTCGTTCATAGCGTCGGCACCGATGCTCACCAAGTTTCGAATACTACGGTCCACGTCGTCGTCAATAATACCTTCTACACTTGTAACGCAGTTGCCTTGCATAGCCAACATCGCAGAGAGCACAGCCGTGCTCACACCAGTGGTAAGTTTCATGGCGCAACTTGGTTTTGCACCATCGCAAATCATACCCGTGAGGTTAGCAATCATGTTTTTCACTGCAAAGGTCATTTGTTCATAACCACCGCCCATCAAGTAGGTAATGCCGCAACTTGAGCCTGTAGCAGCTACCACACAACCACAAAGTGCAGACAAGGTACCTAAGTTTTGTTTGATGTAAATGGCTGTGAGGTGCGAAAGCATTAAGGCACGTGTCATTTCTTCTGCCGTATTGTGGTTCTCTTCTGCAAAAACCACCACAGGGTTTGTGGCGCAAATGCCTTGATTGCCCGAGCCCGAATTACTCATTACAGGAATCATAGCACCTGCCATACGTGCATCGCAGGCACAAGCCGTCGACGATATGATATGCGAGAAGATGTTGTCACCCATAATGCCACGTCCCAATGGACGGCTCAGCACCTTGCCTAAGCAATGTCCGTAATTGCCTTCAAGCGATTGGCGTGCAGCAGCCTCGTTAAGGCGGCGAGCTTCGTTGATAAAGTTAATCTCGCTTAATGGCATAGTGGTGGCATACTCCCACACCTTGCGCAAGTTGAGTCGCAGTTTTTCGCCTTCTTGAAGGTTGGTTGTGGCATCTGTAGCTCGCAGAGGGTCGTTGAGAATAACCGTGTCGTTTTTGGCAATGTAAATATAGTGTGTATGTTCGCGTGCAATGATCACGCGTGCTGTGTTGTTCGCATCGTCGTGTGCCACGATTTCAACATAGAGTTTTTCGGGCGCATCGGCTTTAAGCTCAATGTGAATGCGTTTTTGGGCAATATATTCTTTGCCATGTTCCACAGCTTCGGGGTTGGCATGTCGCAGCACTTCGAGTCCTAAATCAGACTTTCCGATGGTGGCTCCTAAAGCAATGGCAATAGGAAGTCCCACCATGCCAGTACCCGGAATGCCCACACCCATAGCATTTTTTAGGATGTTGGCACTAAGGTGTGCTTCAATTTTAGTAGGCACACACTCCAATACCTCGGCAGCCCTACTTGCAGCAAGCGCCACGCAAATAGGTTCGGTGCATCCAATGGCAGGCACCACCTGTTGGTGTACCAATTGGGTTATTTGTTCTTTTTCGTTGTTGCTAAGCACGTTATGAGTTGTTAGTAGATTCTTTACCGTCTTTAGTCTGTTGTTTGCTAAGTTGCAAGCGGTATGCGCGTGGTGTACACTCATAAATGCGATGAAAAGCCAAGTAAAAAGCTTGTCGTGATGAGAAACCAGATAACAAGCCAATTTCCTCGGTCGTCATGTCTTTATAGTGTGCCGAACGCATCATTTTGCATACATCGCGCAGTCGCAGACTATTAACCAATGCGCTATAGTTGTTGCCCGTACATACAGCCACGGCAGCGGCAATATATCGCGTATTTGTTTTTAGGTCGGCAGCCAACTTTGATGTATTGTATGAAGGGTCGCGATAGAGTTTTTCTTTCGTGAGTTTTTCAACAATACGCAAGTAAAGTTCGTTAGCCTTTTCAGCCTTTAACCGTGTGCGATAGGCGGGTTCGGGTTTTGTCTTTAAGGTGTTTTGTTCCATAATTAAAAATCACTTTGCAAATATAGCAATAAAGTTTGACAAAATGCACAGTGCTTTTAATTTCGTTGCAAGTTTTTTTGATGAGGTGGGGGATATAAGGGGTATCCATTATAAACGGACACATCACAACCCATTCGCGTTGACAGATTCAGCCCATTCGTATAAAAGAAAGGGCTGTTCGTCTATTTTTCGTGCGTTTTATTAGATTGAGTTACTAATTATTTGTAATTTTACCGCGTGTTTCTGTAAACACTAAATTGAAAAACAAACACAAAAAATCAATAAATGAAAAAGTTAGTACTCTTTTTCTTCGCTTTGCTTGCTTTTGGCATAAGCAAAGCAGCCCCAGAATTTAAAGACAATGTGAAGTATCGTTTTAGTTGTAAAAAGTACAACGCATACGATGGTTACGGGTCGGTAGCATTGGGCGCAAACCACGGCTCAACAGCCGAACTTTATTATCTTACCACGTCAACCTACTCAGCCGATAGTTGGTGGTACATCCGCAAACAAGGCAATGGCTACGTAATTGTCAATGCCAAGAGTGGACAGTACATGACCTTTACTAATAACCGTGTGACGGGTAAAACGAAAGGCATTACTCTCACCTCGAGCGGTAGTACCTCTGCCAGCCAATGGACGTTTAGCACGGAAAGTCATTACGATGGTTATTGCATGGTGTTCAATGTGCAAAATCCCGACCAATGTTTCAACTTGCGCATGGATAACACATATTTGTTAGGTACCTACGGTGGGTTTGGTAACCAAAATGAGCTTTTTAAAATTTATGATGAGCAAGGCAATGACGTGCTCAGTGGTTCATCAAGTGGTGGTGGCGAAACAGGCGGTGGAGGCACTGGCGGTGGAGGCACTGGTGGAGACACAGGCACATCGAGCGATAACTTTAAAACCGAAACAAAAGGTAAGAGCTCACAAGGTGAGTATTGGGAACGTACTCAGTTAAAGCAACCTGTGGTATATACCACCTCTGTAGCAGACCCTGTGCTTTATAGCATTGTGAACCTACGCACAGGACGTTATGTGGGTGTAGGCACGAGCAAAAACACCTACACCACTTGTTTGACCGAGGTATATTCACCTTCAAGTCGCACGCAATTTTATTTTGTGCAGAGCGGTACAGGTGTGCAAATCTTTACAAAAGAGGGTCAGTATGTTTCAACCAATTATCCCACCCCCGATAAGAGCACATCTGACAAACGTGCAGGACTGCGTGTCGTGAGTGGCATGCCCAACGGAAACCTTTGGGACTTTGGTTGGACCACCAATACCTATTCGGGATATACGCTTACCAAACTCGACAATCTGTGTACAACCGATACCACACAATATAAATACAACTCGTGGAACGACTATAGCTTAGACAATTTTGAAGGTAGTGCCAGTGTACACGAAGTAGGACTCTACGAGGCGAACGATGCAGGTTCTTCGTTTGTATTTACATCTGCCGATGTGCGCCATGCCATCTATCTGCAAAATCAAGGCATTGACATGGGCATCGATTTAAATCCCTCCACATTTGCCGATGCCACCGACTCTATTCGTTTAAACAACAAACAACTTGTTTACGATAAAAGTTCAAATACCTACTACTATCCGCTGCCCACAACCTTGCGAAAGGGGGGCACATTCAGTCCCACATTCACTTATAAACTCAAAGATCAGTTTGCAAGCGACTATCTGATAAAAATAAATGGTAGTGAGGCAGATGCAGAGGGCAAGTTGAAGTTTGAAGAGCCTAATTGCACTGACAATTACTCAATGGAGCTCATCACTAAGAGCACAGGCGAGGTGTATAAGTCATCCACCTTGCGCTTCACTTATTTGCCACTTGTAGAAATTAAGGTATCAAGTTGCGAAAATAATGCCTATACCACGGGTTCGCTGTGTGTAACAGCTGCCACCACACAGGGCTTTGACTCAACGTTTATTGCAGCATTTAAGTATCGTGGTGCCAGTTCGTCAAACTACGCCAAGCGCTCGTATGCCATTAAGTTGCGCGATGCTTATGGCAACTCTATAGACCGTAAGATATTGGGTTATCGTTCAGACAATAACTGGATTCTCGATGCCATGTATATCGACCGAGCATGTATGCGCAACCGTGTGTCGACCGACCTTTGGAATGATTATTCAGTGAAGCCCTATTATGCGGACCGCGAAAAGAAAGTGCGTACGGGCACACGTGGTGAGTTTGTTGAGGTCTTTCTCAATGGTTCATATTGGGGACTCTACTGCCTGACCGAGAAGATGGACCGCAAGCAGCTTAAACTTAAAAAGTATGTGCCAGCAAGCGAGTCGACAACTTACAAAACCGAACCACACGGATTCCTTTATAAGTCGAAAGATTGGAGCTATGAAGTGTTGATGGGACATAAACCCGACGAACGCTCATTCCCCTATACCGAGGTTGAAAAAGCCTATAACTATTTAGGTCAAGAGTCGTGGCGTGGTTTTGAACAGAAATACCCCGATGCTAAAGACGAGTATGTAGATTGGACCCCATTGCGCGATGCCGTGAACTTTGTGGCAACAACAGATGTGCAGAGTACTTTCGACCGTGAAATTGGCAACTATTTCGACTTACCCATCTTGCGCGACTACTACTTGCTTATAGAGTTGGCGCTTGCCACCGACAATCATGGCAAGAATATGTTCTTCTATGCTTATGACCAAGCAGGAGCTGAGGGCAATAAAATTTCTGTTTGTCCATGGGATATGGATGGCACCTTTGGGCAGAACTGGGAGGCTGATACCACCTATACGCAGAATACCCAACAAGATTTCGAAGAAATGCTTTGGAAACACGAACATGGTCAGCTCACGCTCTTTTTGAACCTTAAAATGGGTTCTTTGGGTTGGCGCAAAATGTTGGCAGACCGTTATTGTGAGTTGCGTCCCACTTTCTTTGACCCCGATAAATTGGCACAGCGTTTCCTTGATTATGCTTCGCTCTTTGCAGATGGCTATGCTGATATTCGCGAACAAAAGAAGTGGGGATCTTCGCAAGGCAGAATTCACAAAAAACTGCAATGGGGTGCTCAGTATGCTGCCCGTTGGGTAAGGAATCGCATCAAGTATATGGACAAGCGTTATGGCTATGAGCCTGTGATTGATGGTATTAACGATGCTAAGGCTGAAGCTTATTTTGCTGCACAAGGTGGCGCTGGCGCAATTGCAGTGAATGTAGGCAAGGCACAAACCATTCGCATCTATTCTGTGTCGGGTGCCTTGGTGCGCACCGTGCAAGTTGAGGCTGGCTTTACGCCAATTCAGGGCTTTACACCTGGTGTGTATGTAGTAAACGGCACAAAAGTTATTGTAAAGTAAAAATGACTAATGACTAATGACCGCTAATGTATTGATAATCAATACATTAGCGGTCATTTTGTCATTTGAAATTTATCTTAAATCGTGGTTAACAAATGTAAATGGCATATTGTTAAGGGTTACCCGTTAGGTAGGGTTTCAAAATCTATAATGTTTTCGACACGATATTTGATAGATTTATCAAGATTTTTCACGCGCCAGCCTCACCCCGTTAG
>UQQN01000064.1 GCA_900543155.1 uncultured Prevotella sp. | reverse complement strand
GAAGTGACAGCCCTAATTTATTTTGCTTAAAAAAGTTTTACCGGACAGCAATAATTATAAAACCAAGACACTTCTTTGAGAATATAGCTATTCACAAAGAAGTGTCTTGCAATTTTAGACAATGGTAAAGATATAAGCAGTTTATATTACCCTCTCCTACTCAACCCCCACCACCTCACGTGCCTCGGTTGTTAAATAAGGCATGATTTCATCGTAAGGGATGGTGAAGGAAATAGAACCCATTACGTAGGGACCAATTTCGTATTCTTGGTACACAAAGTGGACACCATCTTTGGCTAAATAAGGAGAAGCGTCGGGCAGAGGAATAAGGTTGTTCTCAATAAATAAATCATTGACTGTCCAATCAGAACTTATTTCCTTGAAAAAGCGCTTTACTCCCTTGCGCAATGCAGGTTGCAACTTTTTTACTGCCGACTTCATCACAGGATATTTAAGAATACGTCCTGAAGGTTTTATGATATTGTTCACCTTAATACCCGTTGCTCCATGTGCACCGCCAAAATACTCTTCAGTTTCGGTTTCGTAAACCACATAACGGTCTGTCTCAGCCAATCTCGATATTTTCAACGTAGTGTTGCAACCTAACATCTCGGGCTCTTCTTTCTTTTGCGACAGAATGTAGGCATAAGTGTTTTTACAAAAATAGTCTACCACCTGTTTGCCGTCGTTTACATCGCCCACATAGCTTTTGTATGCGTACTTATTCTCCCCTATTATAGGACGATTTGCATTTAGCTGACTTACCACATAATGGCGCACAGCCTTGCTAAATGCGTCCTCGCCTTGGGGATAATCCACCTCAATGGCACAATAAAAACGATCGTTTTTTTCAAGATTCATACGTATCGGTGCCGTGTCAAGCCAGGGCACAGTGTCTTTAGGCGCTTCGTCCACCACAATTGTATCTGTTAGCGAGTCCGTAGCACCCTCTGTAGGGACTTGTGCAGCCTTAGGCTTACTGCAATGCCGCAAGTAGGGCTAAAAGCGGCGCTATAAAGGCTAAAAAGAGTGTGAGTTGTTTCATATATATGCAAAGATAAAAGTGTATGTGTGGCAAATGTACGGCATTTATTTGGGCTGCACAACGCATTTTGACTGAAAAACCATGATTGCAACCCTGTTCGTCAAAAAAAAACCATGCGCAAACCTAAGTTTAAACACCTAAGTTTGCGCACAATTATAAGTGTACTACTCAAAAACCTTAAACTCATAGCCTTGGCTTTGCAGCCATTCTATGGCTCGTGGCAGTGCATAGAGCAGTTTGTCGTAGCTTTTTACAGAGTCGTGAAAGGTAATAATGCTTCCGTTTCGCGCATAGCGTCGCACATTGAGCAAGACGTCGCGTCCGTTCAGGCGAGTAGAATAGTCACGCGTAACGAGGTCCCACATCACTACTTTATAGCGCATCATAACCATGATGTATTGCTCCCACTTCATCCATCCATGAGGAGGACGAAAGAGGTCTGTGTGCAGATATTCGTTAGCCTTGTCTACATTGCGCACATACGAGCGTATGCCGTGTCTGAGTCCGCCAATGTGATTGTAGGTGTGATTACCCAATCGATGGCCTCTTGCCTTTACCATCTCGAACTCATGTGGGTGCTTGCGTATGTTGTCGCCCACCATGAAGAAGGTGGCTTTAATGCCGTAGTGATCGAGCACATCAAGCACCCAAGGGGTTACCTCGGGTATGGGACCATCATCAAAGGTGAGATATACAGCTCGCTCGTGCTTATCCATTCGCCATAGCGCTCGCGGATAAAGCCATCGCAAGAAGCAAGCAGGTTGTTCTATTATCACGGTGGAGTTTTTTTGTAGGGAGAGAATGGGATACTTGTTTTTAGAATGCCCACGCTCTTTTTTTTAGACAACAGAAGGGTAAAGCTCGCCACACGTATGAGTGTGTATGGCGGCTTCACCCTTTTTATTGTTCAAAGAGAATTATTGTGCGTTTTGCATTTGCTGCTGATAAATCTCCATGCCAAGTTGCATAGAAGGCGTGTGGAGCAACGATTGCACACGTGCCTCATATTGCTTGGCTTGTGCATCACCCGTTTTGCTAAGCGCTTGGTTAGCCTCGATGATGCTCGACACAATGAAGTAGCACTTACGCGCATACGTGTTAATTTGCTCTTGGCTTAACGAGTTGAGATAAATCAAGAATTGAGTGTCATAATCGAGCACTTTCTTAGCTACGCGAGCAGCTTCCTTATTATCGCCAGCAAACATCCAAAGCATTGCCAACTGCGAATCGTCGTCATCGTAGGGCACAGTGTAATCGGGGATTACCTCTTTACACTTTTTGAGCACCTCGATAGCCTTCGCCTTTTCGCCCTTGCGGTTCAAGTTGTCGGCAAGCATCATGAACATACGACGGTGTGTTTCGCACATACGTCCTGTAGTCTCGTCCATATAGATGCCCTTCTGTGCCACATTGCCATACTTAAATCGCTTCATAAGGTTGTTATACATCAAGTTCGAGTCTATCATGCCCATCTGTCCGTAGTTGAAGGGAGTGACACGATAAGCTAAGCCTTCGAGCACGAGATAGTTATCGAGTCCAGCATAGTTATCCGAACCTAATGTAACACTCATATACATAGGACGTTTCCAGTCGCCACGTGCCAACATCTCGTAAATCATCACGTCCTGACGATAGAGTCCACCTTGCTTAGCAGCAGCATTCTTAAGCGAGATAATCATCTTATCGGGGATGCTATCCTTGCCCATAGGCAGATACATACCGCTTTCGATAACAGCTTGCTTGTTTACGCTCACCACTACCGAGTCGGTGGGGAAGTAACCGCCCTCAGCCTTCTTCACGTAATGATCCATGATGTAAGACAATTCGTAAGGATCGACCTTAGGATTTTGCTTCTTTATCTCGTCGAGCTCAGCTTTTCCTTC
The DNA here is from genome assembly GCA_900543155.1 of uncultured Prevotella sp. Classification (GTDB taxonomy): domain Bacteria; phylum Bacteroidota; class Bacteroidia; order Bacteroidales; family Bacteroidaceae; genus Alloprevotella. The sequence goes on along the minus strand of UQQN01000064.1, from coordinate 10,902 downwards.
AGGACGTATAGGATAGTAAGAGTGCTTACCATTGTCTACGTAGTAGTAGCGGCTCCAACTAATGGGCAAAGGTTTAGAGTCGTATGCAGGACGACGCATTTGGTCGGTATACCAGTCAGTTTGCAAGTATGAAAGGTTACAAACACGAGCGTCAGTGCGCACGCCTTCTACCTCCTGGTTATACCACAAGGGGAAGGTATCGTTATCGCCATTGGTAAAGATTACGGGGCAACCCTTGTCGGGCAAGGTGTTGAGGTAGTTTGCACCAAAGTCGCGACAAGTGTAGCGATTTGAACGGTCGTGGTCGTCCCAAGTTTGGCTAACCATTTGCAAGGGTACAAGGATACCCACAACCGAAGCCAAGGCTGCTGCCAACTGCGGTTTATTCTTGAACAACTTCTCTGCCCAACTAGCCAAAGCAGCTACGCCCAAACCAATCCAGATGGCAAAGGCATAGAACGAACCTGCATAAGCGTAGTCACGCTCACGGGGCTGACTGGGTGTTTGGTTCAAGTAGAGCACAATGGCTAAACCTGTCATAAAGAACAAGAAGAAGACCACCCAGAACTGACGAATGCCCTTTTCGCCATGATAAGCTTGGAAGAAGAGTCCAATCAAACCAAGGATAAGTGGCAAGCAGTAGAACACGTTATGTCCCTTATTCTCTTTCAAAGAATCGGGCAAGAGGCTTTGGTCGCCATACATAGCATTGTCAATGAAGGGAATGCCTGTAATCCAATTTCCGTGTTCTAATTCGCCCTGGCTCTGCAAGTCGTTTTGTCTACCGGCAAAGTTCCACATAAAGTAGCGCCAATACATGAAATTGACTTGGTATGACAAGAAGAAGCGCAAGTTGTCTATCTGCGAGGGCATTTGTCCGGGATAGGTATTGCCATCATTGTCGGTGAAGGTCACATCCTTCATCGTGATGTCGCCCAACCAGTCGTTATATTGCTGTGCATGTCCACTGCTCCAAATACGGGGGAAGAGCATGGTCAAACCACCAGGATATTTCAGTCCTGAGGTTTCTTCCACATCTTCGTAGCGGTCGGGTTCATTGGCATTAGCCTTTTCTACGCGGTGTGTGCGTTTAGTCTTTTCGATGGTGTAAGCACCCACCTGCATGGCTTGACCTTGCGAACAGAACGCTTCGCCCTTGAGCAAAGGCGTTTGACCATATTGGTCGCGACCCATGTACGAGCCTAAGGTAAAGATATCCTCGGGTGAGTTCTGATCCATCGGCGGATTTTGTGCCGAACGAATCACGATGACGGCGTAAGATGAATAGCCAATCATCAACATAAGCATACACAGCAACGAGGTATTCAAGAAACGCTTACGAATCAAGAAGTTGCCGTCCTTCCCCTTCCAATTAAGCAGCACATAGAGTGCCACGAGCACTACTATGCCCAAAACGCCCGAGAACATGCCATGGCCCATAAAGGGGATGCCGAGCAGGGCAACACTGAGCAAATAGAAGAGTTGTGTGCGAGTATGGTTCACGGTGGTTGTACTCCAAATGGCAGTAAGCACCACAGCGATAAGCACTACAAGGTAGATAATCAGACCCACGTTGAAGGGCAAACCCACATTGTTGGTAAAGAACCACTCGAACCAACCACCCATCTTAACAATGCCTGGCACAACACCGTAGAGCACGGCTGCTACCAACAACATCGACACGATAAGTGCCACCAACGAACCTTTGAGTTTGGATTCGGGCTGACGCTTGTAGTAGTAAACCAACGCAATGGCGGGCAAACAGAGCAAGTTGAGCAAGTGTACACCAATTGAAAGACCTGTAAGGTAGAAGATGAGCACAAGCCAACGGTCTGAGTGAGGTTCATCCGCGTGGTCTTCCCACTTCAGGATAAGCCAGAACACCAAGGCGGTGAACATAGATGAATATGCGTAAACCTCGCCTTCGACTGCCGAAAACCAGAAGGTGTCGCTCCATGTGTATGCCAACGAACCTACGAGTCCACAGCCCATAATGGTAATGAGTTGTGCGGTAGTAGTTACGTTTCCGTCGGGTGTAATGAGCTTACGTGCCAAGTGTGTGATGGTCCAAAACAGGAACAAGATACACAATGCCGAGAGCAAAGCCGACATAATGTTTACACAGATAGCAACCTTTGTGGGGTCGCTTGTGAACTGTGTGAAAAAGTTGCCCGTGAGCATAAAGAAGGGTGCACCAGGGGGGTGACCTACCTCCAGCTTAAATGCTGTGGTAATAAACTCAGGACAATCCCAAAAGCTTGCCGTGGGTTCCACCGTAGAACAGTAGGTGAAAGCTGCAATGGCAAAGGTGAGCCAACCCAATATGTTGTTCACCAATTTGTACTGTTTCATTGAGATTTACGCTGTTTTTATGATTGTATTGATTTGATTGTTCGAAATTAGCTATCAAGGTGCAAAAATAAGGAATATAAATCACATTGCGTAGCAAGATTCGTTAAAACTTCATTTTTGTACATGTTATCTTGTTTTTATGTCCATAGTTTGCTGAATATTTGTGATGCCGAATTTTATACAGATGGTAATGTGTGCACGCAGTGAACAATCCGTGTTTTTGAACATTTTTTCCGAATGGGTTAAATCCATAAAAAATGGGTCACTTTGGGGGCTCGGTATGCCTTCGGGATGTCTTCGGAATGGTATCGGAATTTTTGAACGCCCGAATTTCAAGAATTTACCAAGCGTTCACCCTCTAAAAATTCGTCCCTCATCCCATTCGGTAGGAGATTCAGAATCCGACAAATTTACCAAATTTATTTTTTTTTAGAAATACCCTTAAACCTGCTTGAAAAATTTTCTTGTCACAAAACTGCTTGAACGCCTCTATATTTTTCTTAACTTTGCAACAAATCTCCCATTTCATCATCGTATGCTACAATCTGCACTTCTCAAACAACTGATTCAGCAAGCTGGTTTTTCGGCTTGCGGCATGACGCGTGCTACACACGTCAGCACCCAACGCAGCCAAGAGTTGCAACAATGGTTGGTTGAGGGGTGCCATGGTAAAATGGACTATTTGGCACGTAATGTGGACAAGAAACTCGATCCGCGTTTATTGGTCGAAGGGGCTAAAACCATTGTGTCTGTAGCCATGAATTATTACCCTGGCGATTGGGACGATACTGAAACGCACAACACCGATTTTTGCGATGAAATGGACCAAAAAGAGCGTTTTCACCGCAAAAATGCCCTTCGTCTGTCACGCTACGCTTATGGCACCGACTACCATGAGGTGGTAAAAAACAAACTGCGCCAAGTGATGCAACAAGCCGGACTCACCGAGGGGGTGGATGGACGTGTTTTTGTAGACACCGCTCCCATCGACGAAAAGTATTGGGCAGAACAATGTGGTTTAGGTTGGCGCGGACGCAACTGTCAACTTATCATTCCGGGCATGGGCAGTTTTTTCTTCTTGGGCGAATTGGTGCTTACGCACGAAGTGGACCTTTATGATGCTCCAGCAAAAAATCATTGTGGCACCTGTCACCGCTGTTTAGACATTTGCCCCATGCAGGCACTAAGGGGAGATGGCACAATGGATGCACGCAAATGTCTTTCGTATCTCACCATTGAATGTCGCGACGAATTGCCCCAAGAGGCTAAAAAGAAAATGGGAAATTGCTTTTATGGTTGCGACCGATGTGCCGAAGTGTGCCCTTGGAACCAACGTTTTGCCCGTGCCACAGAAATTGAAGAGCTAAAACCACGCGAAGCAATATGCAATATGACACCCACCGATTGGCAAACGCTCACCGTGGAACAATACCGCCAAATTTTTACGCATAGTGCGGTGAAAAGGGCAAAATTTGAAGGTTTAATGCGAAATATTCGCGCCTGCAAGGAGGGGGATGAATCAGGGTGGTTCTAAAAATCCCTTGAAAAAAGGAGAAGATGAAGCACGAAAAAACGCACATTTTAAACGCACCCTTTGCTTGTAACCGTTAATCTGCCTATCTTTGCAAAGATTTTTAAAGAATTAGCCCCAATAAATCCGAAACTAAAAAACAAACATCATACACAATATTCCATGAAGCATACCACCCTACTCCTTTTGTCTTCACTGTTCTGCCTAAGTCAGACGGTACAGGCACAGACCCACGAAGTATGGTTTGACCAACCCACCACACTCAACGGACAACAATGTTGGTGGAAAGGACAAAACGATAAAACCAAAAAACCTGTACGCGCAGGCGACTCTGCCGTAAACTCTGACCATGAGTGGGAATACCGCTCACTGCCCTTGGGCAATGGTAGCATTGGTTGTAACGTGATGGGTAGCGTGGCAACCGAACGCTACACGCTCAACGAAAAAACTCTGTGGCGCGGCGGTCCCAACACGGCAAAAGGCGCTGAAGACTATTGGAACCAAAACAAACAATCGGCACATGTGCTCAAAGACATCCGTCAGGCATTTTTAGACGGCGATTGGGACAAGGCGGCACAACTCACCACACGCAACTTTAACAGCACTGTACCCTACGAGGCTACAGGCGAACCTCAATTCCGTTTTGGTTCATTCACCACGATGGGCGAACTCTTGCTCGAAACGGACATTCACGATAAGAACATTCGCAACTACCGACGTGCGCTCTCGGTCGACTCGGCTTATGCCACAGTGAGTTTTACAGATGCTGAAGGCACACACTATGTGCGTCGCACTTTTGTGTCGTATCCTGCCAATGTAATGGTGGTGAAACTCTCTGCCAACAAACCAGGTAGCCAAACCCTCAATGTGCGCTACACCCCGAACCCCGTGAGCGAGGGCAAGTTTACTGCCGATGGCAAAGACGCTTTGTGCTACACTGCCCACCTCGACAACAACAAAATGGAATATGTGGTGCGCATCAAGGCTATCGCCAAGGGCGGCAAAGTGTCTTATCACGACGATGGCACCTTGCACATTGACCATGCCGATGAGGTAACATTGTTGCTTACTGCCGACACGGATTATGCACCCAACTATAACCCTGACTTTAACGATAACCGCGCTTACGTAGGCGTAGAACCTGCAAAAACCACTGCCAAGTGGCTGAAACAGGCTGCAAAGAAGGGCTACAAACGCTTGTTTGCCGACCATTATCGCGACTATGCCGCACTCTTTAACCGTGTGGAGTTCACACTCGATGGTGAAGCCTCAACTAAACCTACGAACGAAAGATTGGCTGACTACCGCAAGGGCACAAAGGATGCAGGACTCGAAACGCTTTACTACCAATATGGCCGTTACTTGCTCATTGCCTCGTCGCGACCGGGCAACCTACCCGCAAACTTGCAAGGCATGTGGCACAACAATGTAGATGGACCTTGGCGTGTGGACTATCATAACAACATTAACCTGCAAATGAACTATTGGCCAGCACTCTCTACCAATCTCACAGAGTGTACCGAACCGCTGACCGACTTTATTCGTTTGCTCGAAAAACCAGGCGAACGCACCGCAAAGGCTTATTGGGGTGCCCGTGGTTGGGCTGCAGGCATTTCTGCCAACATCTTTGGTTTTACTGCCCCTCTCGAGGGTGCCGACATGTCGTGGAACTATAACCCCATGGCTGCTTCGTGGCTTGCCACACACTTGTGGGATTATTATGACTACACGCGCAACGAAGACTTTTTGCGCCACACTGCCTATCCGCTTATGAAGGGTTGCGCCCTTTTCTGCGAGGACTTTTTGTGGGATAAACCTGGCAGCAACATTTTAACTGCTGCGCCCTCTACTTCGCCCGAACATGGACCCATCGACGAAGGCACCACATTTACACACGCTGTGATTCGCGAAATCTTGCTCGACTGCATTGATGCCGCCAACGTGTTGCACACCGATGCCGACGAGGTGAAGCGTTGGGAAGGTATTCTCAAAAAATTGGCTCCTTATAAAATTGGTCGCTATGGTCAACTCATGGAGTGGAGCCGCGACATTGACGACCCGAACGACCAACACCGCCACGTAAACCACCTCTTTGGTTTGCATCCGGGTCACACCATTTCACCGCTTACCACTCCCACCCTTGCCAATGCTGCCCGTGTGGTACTCGAACATCGTGGCGATGGCGCTACAGGTTGGAGCATGGGGTGGAAACTCAACCAATGGGCACGTTTGCACGATGGCAACCACTCGTACATTCTCTTTGGCAACTTGCTGAAGAATGGCACAGCCGATAATCTTTGGGACATTCACCCACCCTTCCAAATTGATGGCAACTTTGGTGGCACTGCAGGTGTAACAGAAATGTTGCTGCAAAGCCATGCAGGATGTCTCGACCTGTTGCCCTCATTGCCCGACGCATGGGCTAAGGGTAGCATCAAGGGCTTGCGTGCTCGTGGTAACTTTGGTGTAGACTTGGCTTGGGATGGTGGCAAACTCACCCAGGCTCGCATCACAGCAAACGTGGGTGGCATGTGCCACATTCGCTATGGCGAACTTAAACTGAGTCTGCACACCGAAAAGGGTAAAACCTATAACGTAAGCGTTAAAAACGGCGCTTTAATCGCAGAATAACAACGATTCTCTAAGGATGGTTCTAACATTTAGAACCATCCCTATTAATAACTATACATCATGCAAATAGGAAATCTTGACTTGGGATCGCGTCCCGTGTTGTTGGCACCCATGGAGGATGTAACCGACATAGGCTTTCGCTTGTTGTGCCGACAGTTGGGAGCATCTATGGTATACTCTGAATTTGTGGCTGCCGATGCCTTGGTGCGCATGGTTAACAAAAGCCTCGAAAAACTCACGGTGTGCGATGCCGAACGTCCCGTAGCCATTCAAATATATGGTAAAGACCCCATTGCCGTGCGCGATGCTGCCCAAATTGTGGTAGAACGTGCCCACCCCGATGTGCTCGACATTAACTTTGGTTGTCCCGTAAAACGTGTGGCAGGCAAAGGTGCTGGCGCTGGCTTATTGCAAGACGTGCCACGCATGCTCGAAATTACACGTGCCGTGGTCGATGCCGTAGATGTGCCCGTTACTGCCAAAACCCGATTGGGTTGGGACAGCGAACATAAAATTATTGTGCCATTGGCAGAACAACTGCAAGACTGTGGCATAAAAGCCCTGACCATTCATGGACGCACCCGTGCACAAATGTATACGGGTGAGGCTGATTGGACGCTAATTGGTGAGGTAAAACGTAATCCACGCATGCACATCCCCATTATTGGCAATGGCGACATTACCTCGGCTGAGGGAGCTGTGGATGCCTTCGAACGCTTTGGAGTGGATGCCGTGATGGTGGGAAGAGCAACTTTTGGTCGTCCGTGGATTTTTAAGGAGTTGCACGATGCCTTGCACGTAGGCGACCACAGTGTGGACCAAGCTATTCAAAGTGAATATGCACCCATGACCCCCGACTGGAAGTTGGATGTGCTGAAAGAACAAGTGCGACAGAGCGTAGAGCGCATCGACGAATATCGAGGCATTTTGCACGTGCGCAGACACTTGGCTGCAACACCGCTCTTTAAGGGTTTGCCCAACTTCAGACAAACACGCATCGCCATGTTGCGAGCCGAAACAATGGACGAACTTTTTGCCATCATGGAGAGCACCAGACCGCTCATTCGCGAAGCAGAAGGAGCCATTTTGTGAAAAACCATCACGAAATTTGTGAATATCACAACTAAACATTACTTTTGTAGGCAGTATTTGGATAAATAAAACATACGAAACATGAAAATCGCACTGATTGGCTACGGTAAAATGGGCCACATGATTGAGGATATCGCGCGTAAGCGTGGACACGAAATTGTTTGCATTATCGATGTAAACAATATGGATGATTTTGAAAGCGATGCTTTTCGCAGCGCAGATGTTGCCATAGAATTTACCAATCCTACAGCAGCTTATCAAAACTATTTGCGTGCTTGGAAACAAGGCGTAAAGGTGGTGAGCGGTAGCACGGGTTGGCTTAAAGAACATGAAGCCGACGTGCGACGTGCTTGTACCGAAGAGGGACATACACTGTTTTGGGCTTCTAACTTCTCGCTCGGTGTGGCTATTTTCTCAGCCGTAAACAAATATTTGGCACGTATTATGAATGCTTATCCCACCTACGATGTGAGCGAGGTGGAAACTCACCATATTCACAAGCTCGATGCACCGAGTGGCACAGCTATTACCTTGGCTGAACAAGTAGTGGCTGAGTTAGACCGTAAGACCGATTGGGTGAAAGGCGAAGTGCATAATGCCGATGGCACAGTGACAGGTAGCAAAGAACAACCCGAAAACTTGCTTCGCATTGACGCGATTCGCGAGGGCGAAGTGCCGGGCATTCATACCCTGACCTACGACTCACCTGCCGACATGATTCAAATTACCCATTCTGCCCACAACCGTAGTGGTTTTGCCCTTGGCGCCGTATTAGCCGCTGAGTTTACAGCTACCCACGAGGGTCTCCTTTCAACCGACGACCTCTTTAAGTTTTAAGGGTGGTTCGGTGCATGTGAGCCCTGCCCTTGGCGCATAAAAACCATGCATGATTTTATGCAACCCGTGCATATCAAATCCTTGCAAACATCAAAAAACAATGCAAAATAAGAATAACCAAAAAACGGATGCCAAAAAGCCTTCGTGGATAAGTTTTGGCATAACCACAGCACTCTACTTGGCCTTCCTCTATTGGGTGGGTTCATGGTGGGGACTCATTGTGCTACCCCTTATTTACGACCTGTATATTTCGCGTAAAATAAATTGGAGTTGGTGGCGTGAGCCCGAAGTAGGACCTGCCACTCGCTTTATCATGAGTTGGGTGGATGCCATTGTATTTGCTTTGGTGGCTATCTACTTCTTAAACCAATTCTTCTTCCAAAACTTTGTAATTCCCTCATCCTCACTCGAAAAGACGTTGCTCACAGGCGACTATTTGTTGGTGTCAAAACTCTCATACGGTCCGCGTATTCCGCAAACACCGCTCTACATGCCTTTGACACAGCACACATTGCCTTTGCTAAACTGTAAAAGCTATTTAGACCATCCGCATTGGGACTACCGACGCGTAAAGGGCTTGGGCAAGGTAGAATTGGGCGACATTGTGGTATTCAACTATCCTGCAGGCGACACGGTTGCCCTTAGACAACAAAACCAGGATTATTACCGATTGGCTTACCAAATTGGTGACCAAATGTGTGGTCAAGAACCTACTGAAATAGGACAGCAACCTGTTCTTGCCTCGTCTACACTGAAAAAGGGCATGAGTTATGAAGCACAACAGGCTTTTTTCCAAAAACTCTATGCAGCAGGTTCAAACTATATGCGCTTAAATCCTGACGAATTTGGCGACATTGTAGCACGTCCTACCGACCGTCGTGAGAATTACGTAAAACGCTGTGTGGGTTTGCCCGGACAAACACTGCAAATTCGCAATAACGTAATTTACGTGAATGGTAAGGCGATGTTTCAACCTGAGAACGCGCAACAGGCTTACGAAGTGAACTTCAAGCAAGATTTGCCCGTTGAAATCAAGAAAGAACTCGGCATTACCGATGAAGATTTGACTATGCAACGCGAAGGTTCTATGGTGATTATGCCACTCACACATAAGGCAAAGGATGCTTTGGCACATCTCCCCGAATACGTATCCTCGATTAAACCTGCACAACCTGCATCCGATTGGCTTTACCCACTCAATATGGTGAAGAATTGGACAACGGCAAACTATGGTCCGATATGGATTCCGAAGAAGGGGGCTACTTTGCAACTAAACTTGCAGAACTTGCCTATCTATGAACGCCCTATTCGCGTTTATGAAGGAAATGACTTGCAAGTGCGTGGTGGAAAGATCTATATCAATGGTAAACCTGCCACAAGCTATACGTTTAAGCTCGACTACTATTGGATGATGGGCGACAACCGTGACAACAGTGCCGACTCGCGTTTCTGGGGTTTTGTGCCCGAAGATCACGTTGTAGGTAAACCCTTGTTTGTTTGGCTCTCGTTAGACGATGACTACGGTTGGTTTGACGGACACGTACGTTGGAACCGCATTTTCAAGAATGTTTCGCACATCAAATAACGCCATTTAGTCGGATTTTCCGTGAAAAAGCGCATATTTCCCTTCAAAATGAAAACGTTATTCAAATTACATAGAAAGCCCACCTCTTCCCCTACGTCTTTGCGCAAGGGGTGGAGATGGTTGCGCCCCTATGTAATTGTGCTAATGCTACTCATTATTACGCGTTTTTTCATTGTGAGCCACATACGCATGCCCAATCAGCAACATGCTTTGGTGAGTTTAACTTATTATGGTTTGCGACTCCCTGGCGAATCGTTATGGGGCTATCACCGATGGGGTTATGCCTATCCCGAAAATGGCGACCAAGTGGTGTTTACTTGTACAGATAAACAGGGAAAAGAGCTCACCCTTACGGGCATTTGTCATGCCACACCCGGACAGGTTGTGTGGATTGACCCTGTGCGAAAGATTTACATACCAGGTCGCACCTCGCCCGATGCACAACCCATTTACATTCCGGCTAAAGAACATGCCGTTCGGGTTACGCACTACAATGCGCACTTGCTTGCCTACCTTATGCAACGCTACGAAGCATGTAACACCGTGAGTGTGAACGACAAAGGGCAACTTGAATTGGACGGACAAACCATGAATCGTGTAAAATTATTGCGCGATTATTATTGGATTGAAACACAACCTGACTCTTTCCTCATTGTGCCACACGATGCTTTAATCGGCAAAGTGGTTTACACGCTTAATAGATAAACTATTCAAAGACTTATGGATCGGTAATACCCATCCATAAGTTCTTTTGTTTTAAATGTGTCGTTTAAGGATTTACCCCCCCCGTTAGGTAAAGGGTCCGAAGATGTGTCGTTATAATGGGTTACCCCGTTAGGGGTGAGATAAGGTAGCCAGGTATGTGAAGAGAACT
>UQQN01000063.1 GCA_900543155.1 uncultured Prevotella sp. | reverse complement strand
TGCAAACCGAACGCAATCAAGCTTGCTTGAATTGCTGAGGTGCAGCCAATCTTATTGCAAAGATATGGGGTTGTTGCATCTTTGCGAAAGATAAAAAAGCGCATTGTACAAAGTGTGGCGTATATTGTATATCTTTAGAAATGAATTAGTGAATGCAGGGGTATTTCAGAGCGTGGAGCGTATTTTAAAATCCGCAACACCCATTATAGGGCATTGCGGATAGATCATGTTTTATTTAGGAACTCTCCCTAATTCTGGCGCACTTTGCCCAACATGCGTTGTAGGCGCTGCAAGAGTTTGGGGTTCTTTTTTGAGATGTCTGTTTGTTCGTATTCAGACTTGCTGAGGTTGAAGAGTTGAGGGGTGGGTCGATAGCCAGTTTCGATTTTAGGACCCCATGGAATCATCGGACCACCCTCAGAGGGAGAGATGTATTTGTAGTTTTGTGTGCGCAGTGTAAGACTACGGTTCGATGCCATGCTCACGGCATAGTCGCGTGGGGTGTTGTTTTGTCCTAACCAAGTAGAAAGATGGTTTTGGCTGTCGGGCGCATCTCCATCATGAAGTTTGCTGCCTACTAAAGCTGCGAGTGTGGCAGGGATGTCGATGAGCGAACCTAAGGCATTTGAGGTTTTGCCTTGGGCTGCACCCTTAGGCCAATACACGATAAAGGGCACAGCAGAACCTGCTTCGTAGGCACTGTATTTTCCTCCACGGAAAGGTCCACCCGGACGGTGTGTGCCACAGAGTTCAACGGCTTGGTCTACATAGCCATCATCGAGCACAGGACCATTGTCGCTGGTAATGATGAGTAACGTGTTTTGGTCGAGTCCGCGTTGGCGCAAGGCTTCGGTAATTTGTTTTACACTCCAGTCGAACTGTAAGATGGCTTCGCCACGAAGTCCCATAGAACTTTTACCACGGAAGCGTTCGTGGGGCATACGGGGCACATGTACGTCGTTGGTGCAAAGGTACATAAAGAAGGGTTGTGCACGGTGTGAATCGATAAAACCAATGGCGTGCGACACAATGCTATCGGCTATATTCTCGTCTTTCCAAAGGGCGGTGCCTCCTCCTTTCATATAACCAATGCGCGATATGCCATTCACAATGCTTTGGTCGTGTCCGTGACTGGGCTTGAGTTTGGTAAGGAGTTCTGGGTTTTGTTTACCTGTAGGTTCACCTTCAAAGTTTTGGCGATAGCTCACACTAATGGGTTCTGAGGCATCGTAGTGCGCAACACGACCATTTTCTATGTATACGCAAGGCACACGGTCGGCTGTGGCAGCCATTATATAGTGGTAGTCAAACCCTAAATTATTAGGTGTTTGGTCAATCACCCCATTCCAATCTTGTTCGGCAGTACGGCTTCCTAACCCTAAGTGCCATTTACCAATAGCTGCGGTAGCATATCCTGCTTGGTGCATAAGGTCGGCTACGGTGGTTTGTGTAGGTTTGATAATCATGCCCGCATTGCCTGCTGCTACATCGGTTCCTGGGCGACGGAATGGGTATTCGCCTGTGAGCAAGGCGTAGCGCGAGGGGGTAGAGGTAGAGGCACAGGCATGCATATTGGTAAAACGTATGCCGTTAGCTGCAATGCTATCTACAGCTGGTGTGCTTATGCGGTCGGCACCATAGCAAGACAAGTCGCCATATCCCAAATCATCGGCTACCAATACAATGATATTGGGCTTTTGGTGTTGGGCGACGGCTGCAAGGGGGAGTATGGATAGCTGGGGAATAAGTTGTGATTTCATTTTCTATGTGTGATTTGGGGGCTTTCTGCTGCAAATATATAAATAAAAAAGAATACCTACTTATCAACCGCACCCTTAATTCATAATAACTAATAAGCCACCTTGATTTTCGTTATATCCCACGTTGCGATAACGATAGAGGCGACGTCCTTTTTCGCCTTGTTTAATGATTCCCCCATTTGTGAGGTCGTACACACGGTGACAACGGCTGCAAGTTAGTTCTTCTTGGGCATTGAGCGAGAGGTTACGTGTGATAAGTGCTTGCTCATAGCAGTTAGGGCATGCCAAGTCGTATGCCACCAAGGGATATTGCATATTCATGTCGGGCTGTATGGAATGTCCCACAACAAAGCCTGCAATGCACTGTGGCATGCCGTATGCCTTAATGTCGGCAGAGAGAGGGTAGGTGGCTGTGGCACCATTGCTACCTTGAAAAAGAAAGGTATTTGTGCCTAAACGTATGGTGCAAAATTGCCCATTATTTCTTACCGCCGTATAAAGTGGCACGACTCCTGTTACAGGACAGAACTTTAGGAATGCACGTTCGTGTGCATACAAGTCATTGTTTGAGTCGGTAGAACAACTCAGCAAGGACGTGAGAATAAGAAACAGAATGGGGAATAGGACTTTCATGGGGGAGTTGGGGGAAGAAGTTGAGGGAGTTAGAAGAAGTTGAGGGGGGAGTTAGAGGAAGGTGGGGGAGGAAGTTAGAAGAAAAAGGAAGTTATCATTCCATTTGAGAATTCAGAGGAATAGGCGTCCTTCGTCTAACTCCTTCTAACTTCTAAAACGAAGTGATAACTTCCTCTAACTTCCTTTCTTAAAAAACTCCTTACTCCTTAATTCGAATTACCAAATTAGAGATGATAGCTGCTAAACCACCTGTAGTAATACCCGAAGAGAAAATGCTTTTAATGGTTTCGGGTAATTGGTTAAGAATTTCAGGCACTAATTCTACGCTCAAACCGAGTGAGAAACTAATTGCCATAACCAAAGTGGCTTTGCGGTTTATGGTTTGCGAAGCAATGATGCGTATGCCTGCTGCGGCTACTGTGCCAAACATAAGCAAGGTAGCACCACCCAATACAGGCTGAGGCATGAGCGAGAATATGATACCTACTGCAGGGAATATGCCAAGCACCACAAGCATGGCTGCAATAAAATAGCCTACATAACGGCTCGCTACACCCGTGAGCTGAATCATGCCATTGTTTTGCGCAAAGATGCTATTAGGGAAAGACGAGAAGGCTAAACCTGCTAACATAGAGTTGAAACCATCTGCCAAAATACCACCCTCAGCACGTTTCATAAAGGTATCACCCTCAACGGGTTGACCCGAAATTAAAGAGTTGGCAGTAATGTCGCCGTATGCCTCGATAGAGGTGATGAGGTAAACCAAACCTAAGCCAATGATCGATGAGATGTCGAAACTAAGACCATAACGGAAGGGGTTAGGATAGTTTATACCGCCATAGCTCTTTACAGCACCAAAGTCTACCATTCCGAGCCACCATGCTACGGCATAGCCCACGACTAAGCCTATCACAATAGAGCCCATGCGCAAAAAACGATTGTTGCTGCGGTTAAAGAGCACGATAAGCACCAATACTAAGGCAGAAATACCTACGTTTTGGAAAGAACCAAAGGTGGGAGCCGACATATCGCCTCCACCACAAGCTGTGATGCCTACCTTGATGAGGCTCATGCCAATAAGGGTTACCACAATGCCACTCACCAAGGGGGTAATGACACGACGGGCATACTTGAGTATGCGACTTACGAACATTTCGACTACCGAACCTGCTACTGTGGCACCAAAAATGGCTGGAAGTCCACCTGCTAAGCCTGCAGCAATAATAGGACCAATAAACGAGAAACTTGTGCCTTGGATGCAAAGCAATCCACAACCAATGCCGCCAATGCGACGACACTGAATGAAGGTGGCTACACCCGATACCATGAGCGACATTGAAACCAAAAAACTGGTGTCTTCTTGTCCCAAACCTAAAGCTCCGGCAATGATGAGCGGTGGTGTAACAATGGCTACGAAGATGGCAAGCAAGTGTTGTGCTGCCGCAAAGAGCGTTTCGCGCAAAGGTGGACGGTCTTCAAGACCATAAATAAGTCCAGCCTTAGCCGTTTCAGACTGTGTTTGTGTTGTATTATCTGTTGTGGCCATCTTCTTTTATTTTGATTTGGCAGTTATCAAGACTTTCAATGATAGCAAGCGATTCTACATGAATGCCCATGTCGCGTAATTCATCGCCACCATGCTGAAAGGCTTTTTCGATGAGGAAACCCATACCTACGAGTTCGGCACCAGCCTTTTTTACCAAGTCTATCATACCCTTAGCAGCATTGCCATTTGCCAAGAAATCATCGATAAAGAGCACTTTGTCGCCTTTGCAAAGGTAGTCACTGCTCACGCACACGTCGTACGAACGCTGCTTGGTGAACGAGAATACCTGAGTGGTCAACATATTTTCCATGGTGCTGGGTGTTTTCTTTTTGGCAAAAACCACAGGGAGTTCAAGCAGATAGCCCACCATAATAGCGGGGGCAATGCCACTTGCCTCAATGGTAATGACCTTGTTGATGTCGGTACGTGCAAAACGGCGTACAAACTCTACAGCCATCGACTTCATCAAGATGGGGTCCATCTGATGGTTGATAAAATTGTCAACTTTCAAAATGCCTCCTTCAAAGCATTTTCCGTCGCGAAGGATACGTTCTTTTAGGGCTTTCATTGTGTGTAAATGCTAATATGCGTTTAGTGTGCTAATTTGCTAAAAAAGGTCTTGCAGTTGAGCGTGAAAAAGTGCAAGAAACCATGTGGGGAGAATGTGGAAAATGTGCTAATGTGGTTTAGCGAATGTGCCTATGCGTTTTGCAGAATAAATATTCACAATCGCACACATAGGCACATAGGCTAAATTAGCACATTAGCACATTATTTTTTGATGCGCACTTCAATGCCTTGACGACTGAGGTCTTTCACAGCCTTTTCAATGGCATCGTAGTGTTCGGGGGCAATGCCCAATTTCGGGAGATCGAGTGTGGGGAGTGCCTCGTCTGTGTGAAGATCGTTCTCAGCCACAGGACCAAGAATCATACCCACACACGAGGTGTTGTTTGTAATAGGGTCAATAAGGATAAATGCACCAGTGGGCTTGTTGTCCTTATAGGCATCGAAGAAGAGTTCCTTAGACGTTACAATTACAGCACGACCAATTTCGTTAAGTTCCAAGTGATCAACATCGCTCTTTTCGAGTGTATTCACATCGATTTTGTAGTTGAAGTGGTCGATACGGCAACGTGAGGTATTTGTGGTGTGCTTCAAGTAGAACGACTTGTTCACATCCATAGGCTGTTCGTCCATCCACACCAACATAGCCTCGAAATGGCGACCTACGTTAGGCACATTATCGGGGTGTACAATCATCTCACCACGTGAGATATCAATTTCATCTTCTAACTGCAAGGTTACGCACTGAGGGGGGAATGCATAGTCTAAGTCGCCATCATAAGTCACAATGCGTTTAACGTGGCTACGTTTGCCTGAGGGCAATGCCATCACTTCGTCGCCCTTACGCACAATGCCACTGGCAATCTTTCCGCTGAAACCACGGAAGTCAAGGTCAGGACGGAGCACATATTGTACGGGATAACGGAAGTCTTTAAGGTTATGGTCGTTGCCAAGGTGAACAGTTTCAAGGAATTCAAGCAATGACGGACCTTCATACCAAGGAGTGCGTTCGCTGCGACTTACCACATTGTCGCCTTCAAGGGCAGAAAGAGGAATGCAACGTACGTCGGGAATGTCGAAGGTATGGATAAATTGCTCAAAGTCCGAAACGATGTGATTAAACACCTTTTCGTCAAAGTCTACCAAGTCCATCTTGTTCACAGCAAGCACCAAGTGTTTGATGCCGAGCAATGAGCAAAGGAAGGTATGGCGGCGTGTTTGTGTAATAACACCTGTTCGAGCGTCCACAAGGATAATGGCGAGGTTCGCAGTAGAACCACCCGTAATCATATTACGTGTATATTGCTCGTGTCCTGGGCAGTCAGCAATAATAAATTTACGTTTATTGGTAGAGAAGTAGCGATAAGCCACGTCAATCGTAATGCCTTGTTCGCGTTCAGCCTTTAAGCCATCGCACAACAGGGCATAGTCTATTTGTCCAGCACCAGCATTACCTACGCGCTTAGAGTCACGTTCCAATGCAGAAAGCTGATCTTCATAGAGTTTTTTAGAGTCAAAGAGCAAACGACCGATAAGTGTAGACTTACCATCGTCAACAGAACCTGCTGTGAGTAAACGCAGCAAATCCTTCTTTTCATCTTGGTCAAGATATTCTTCGATAGAGAGTTTGCGGCCATCAACCACCATGCTCTCTTCGTTAGGATTATTTTGATTGGTTTTGTTTTCTGTCATAACAACTTAAATTTTGTGCAAAGTTAGTGCAAATTGAGCGCAATGCAAAAAGAAAACCATAGTTTTATTTTAGCATTGCCGAAATGCCGCCTAACTTGGCGAAGCAGAGTAGTGCAAATTGAGCGCAATGCAAAAAGAAAACCAAAATACTTTTGTCCACAAGATGAGATGAAAAAGACTCATTCGTAAAAAATGAGAGTTCCCCTTGTGTGTATTACCACAAAGCAACTTTACCACCAATACCTAAATCAAGGGTAGCAGTGGCAAATCCTAATGCTTGAAAAATTCGGCTCATAGTGGATAAGGTTGGGGAGCATTTACCATTTTCTAATTTGCATATTTGTGAACGTTTGACCCCAATTTTCTCACCCAATTCTTCTTGTGTAAGGTTTTGTTGAATGCGTGCCTTTTTAATAGCTTCACCAATAAAATAGGCATTGACGTCTTCTTTAAGTTGATTTTCTATTTCGTCTCTTTTATTTGTACCAACTTTGCCCAAAACGTCATCTATCAAATAATCAGCTTTTCTAAATTTCATATTTGTTATTTTATTTGTTCTTTTCATTGAAATATATTTTTCTTATTTGCTCGGCTTTTTCTATTTCTTTAGAGGGTGTCTTTTGCGTTTTCTTTATGATTCCATGTGTAGCAATAACTAATGTTTGTTGCTCCGTGTCCCAAAATGAAAAAAGGCGAAAGCAAGTGCCGTTAAACAACGTCCTTAACTCCCATATATCTGTATTTTCTAATTTTTTAAAGAGCTCTTTATCTCTAACTCCACTTTCTAATTTTCTTATGTTATATGCAATCTTTTGTTGTGCTTTAAGTGGTTGAAGTCTGATGAAATCTTCCGCCTCATCGCTTAAGATGACTTGTATGATTTTTTTATTCATATTATTGTATGTTGTTCCTTGGCTATTTTATTTGAATGTTGTAGATTATATCGTTTAAATGTGATGTAGATTTGTTGTCTATTTTATGCAAAGATAGCGAGATGTTTCCAAATAAGCAAACCCTTATCCACTTTTCTATTCTCCACAAAATAAAAGAAACGGATTGAATTTTCATTGTGTGAATATTCAATCCGTTCCTTTTAAAAAACTTCTAAAATATTTTGTGTTTTATTTTCTGCGGATGCGTCTAATCAATCCTTTCTTTTTGTTTTGTGCGCCATAGCCATAACCGTATCCATAACCATAGCCATAGCCAAGTGATTTATAGGAATCTTCGGCGTTAACGTCGTTAAGCACTATGCACAAGTTCTTAAAGCGATCTTCTTGGTAGAGTCTTTCGAGATTGGGCAAGATGTCACGATTTTGCATTCCTGCGCGAATCACAAAGAGCGTAGTGTCAGTGACACGGGCTACCAAATTAGCATCAGCTACTGAGAACATCGGTGTGGTGTCAATAATTACGTAGTCGTAGCGTTTACGCAATTCCTCAACCAAATGGTCAAGACGGTCGCTCATTAACAACTCAGAGGGGTTAGGAGGTTGATGTCCAGCAGGAATAAAGTCTACACCTTCTACCAAACCGTCGGGACGGATAATATCATCGAGTGAACAATGATCGTCAGACAAGTAAGTCGTCAAACCAAAGGTATGACCAAAGGTGTGGCTCAATGTACCCTTACGAATATCTGCATCTACCAAAATCACGCGCTTCCCTGCCATTGCAAGAATTGCAGCCATATTACGCGACACGAAACTCTTTCCTTGTCCAGGTGTAGTAGATGTCGTCATCATAACCTGCGTGTCGTGATGCATATAGCCTAAGCTAAAACGCAATATACGGAATGCTTCAACTACGGGTGCATCGCTTTCGATGTCCGTAATGAGCGAGCTATTGTCGTTCTTGCTATTCTTAAATCGAGGTACTTCGCCAAGGATAGGAATGCTTGTAGCCTCTTCAATATCCTTACGACCATGTACGTTCACATCGAGTTTAAAGCGAATCCAAAGAATGAATGCAGGGATAAACAAACCGATGATAAAGCCAATAAATACAATGATGAGGCTGCGCGGACTCACTTGCTTGTTGCCAATAGGTCCTTCGACCAAACGTACATTGGCTTCGTTAATAGCTTGTTGCAAAGCCACCTCCTCGCGTTTATTGAGCAAGTAAGTGTAGAGTGCTTCTTTAAGCGATTGCTGTCGCTGAATGTCCAAACCTTGCTTTTCTTGATCGGGGGCACCCGAAATGCGTCCATTTAGCATATTCTCGTTAGCTTTTGCATCGCGCAAACGCAGTTCGAGAGAGTTTACATAGCTGCGCAAAGAAGAGCTAATAGCTTGACGCATTTGAACAAGCTGACGGTCCATGTCGCGAACCACATTATTGTTTTCGCTCGTGTTAGCAACCATTTGGTTGCGCTTGTTCATTTGGTCGTTATAGGCAGCAATCTGTTGGTTAAACGAAGCTTCACCCACATTCAATGCCGGAATCAAGTCATGACCATTTCCATGGTTGTGCAAATAGTCGTTCAAGTAGCGAGCCACGTTGAGTTGCGTTTCAGCCTGCAAACTTTGTTGACGAGCAGTTTGTGTTTCAGTGAGTACTGCTTGCGATGTTTTGTCGAAATCAACCAATTGGTTGCGTTTCTTAAACGAAGCCAACTGACTTTCTACGCTACTCAGTTCGCGACCAATAATTTGAATACGTTCGTCGATAAACTTCGCCGTATTCAGTGCCACGCGGTTTTTGTTTTCTACAACGTCCTCTTTGTAAGTGTCGTAGAGCGTATTCAAAATATCGTCGGCACGATTGGTATTTGTATCGTTCACACCGAGCACAATGAGCGAAGTTTCCTTGTAATACTCGTTAGCAGTGAGCTCTTTCATGAAACGCGCAGAAGCTTTATCCATTGACAAACGGCTCACGTGAATTTCTTCGTTCTCCCATTTGCCAAAGGCAGGACCGCGCACAATGCACAATTTGCCATAGGGCGTAGCTGTCATTTGTCCGAGTGTAACCTCGCGGTCAGCGAGTTTGTTGCCCAATTTGTCGGTCAACCCTTTAATTATAACGGTGTTGCCATCTTTCTTAACCACGTCGAATGTTTGAGCCATCTTGCCCTTATATTCCGACTCAAAGAGCACGTTGAAAGGCAAAGTCTTGCCATAGAGTGTCACAGCGTGCAAATTTTCGTCTGTGGTATAGTCTACATCGAGGTGTAGTTTTTCAACTACGCGCGACATCAAGCGTTTTGAAGAGAGAATAAAAATTTCGTTCTTCAAGTTATCGCCTACGCTCACACCGTTCAGTTCGAGCAACGTGTTCATGTTGCTATTACGTTTACTACCACGAAAACCACCTCCACTACTATTATTGGAGTCTTCGATGAGCATTACGGATTGTCGTTGGAAAATGCGCTGTTGGCGTTGCTGATAGAACCAACTAAGGCAAATACAAAGTATGCACGAAAGCACAAACCACCACCAATGCTTCAGGCACAAATGATAGCAAAGCTTAAGGAGTGGACCTAACTGCAGTTCTTCTTCTTGTTGCTCTGTAATGTTTGATATTCTATTGTCCATAATTATGGTTTTCTGTTTTCTGTGATTTTTTTAGAAAAAAAGGTATTGATTGCGCAAAGTTAAGTGTTTTTACATTTCCTACCAAAAAAAAATAAATAAACTTGCATTTATTCGTCACGCCAAAAAGCAGCAGTAAGGGGTAAGAGCAGTGAGAACACTTCCAAACGTCCTGCTAACATCAAGAAGGAGTTGATCCACAGCACACTATCGCTCAGCACACCCCACGCCCCCAAAGGTCCTACCACATAACCCAAACTTGGACCGACATTGCTAAACGACGAAATGGCAAGACCAAAAGAATCGAACAAGGGTAGTCCTAATGCCACCATCGAGAATACCGCCACAATGATTAAGGCAAAGTAGAGGATGAAAAATACAAAGACGGTGCGAGCCATGTCAGACGTGATAACCGTGTTGTTAATGCGCACCGGAATCACGGCATGGGGGTGTAACATCTTCTTAAATTCGGCTTTCGAAAGGCGCCATACCATGAGCGCACGCACACATTTTAAACCACCACTCGTAGACCCTGCACAAGCACCTGTGATGCTGATAATCAAAAGAATAATCCACGTGGTGGGGTGCCATTGCATAAAGTTCTCGTCCGTGAAACCCGTGGTACTCTGCACGGATGCCGTGTTAAAGAATGCGCTACGCAAAGCATCGAGCCAACCCATGTGTTCGGTATATACCAAAATGCACGTAATGCTCAAGGCTGCAGTGAAGAAAAGTCCTAAGAAAAAACGTAGTTCATCATCGTGAAAAACATCGCGCACACGTCTTTTAATAAAGAATAAATAGAGCAAGGTGCAGTTTATACTTGCCAAGAACATAAAAAGCGTGCAAATCCATTGCAATTTATTGGAATGGAACCACGCAATGCCCTCGGTATGTGTTGAAAAACCACCCGTGCCAATGGTTGCAAATCCGTGACAAACTGCGTCAAAAATATTCATACCGCCCAAGAAGTAAGCCACGCTACACGATATAGTGAGCAATAAATAGATGCTCCACATCCATCGTGCCGTAGTGCTAATGCGTGGGTGTAGTTTGCCTATTTTCAAGCCCGTAGCTTCAGCAGAGAACAGTTTAATGCCCCCACCGCCCATATTCGGAAGAATGGCAATGGTGAAGAACACAATACCCATACCGCCAATCCAGTGCGTCATGCTGCGCCACAACAAAATAGAGCGGGGCAAGGCATCAATATCCGAGAGTGCGGTAGCTCCTGTGGTGGTAAATCCTGACATGGTTTCAAAGAAGGCTGCAGCCACACGTGGTTCGTAGCCTCCAATAAGCAGGGGTAACATACCAAATAGTGAGAATACCACCCAGGTTAACGATACAATGAGGTAGCCGTCGCGACTTCCCATACGGTTTTCGGCATGTCTGCCAAAAAACAACAGAAGTGCGCCCACAACAAAGGCTGCCAATACGGGCAGACCAAA
Organism: uncultured Prevotella sp.; assembly: GCA_900543155.1. Lineage (GTDB taxonomy): Bacteria > Bacteroidota > Bacteroidia > Bacteroidales > Bacteroidaceae > Alloprevotella. The sequence continues at coordinate 2,812 of UQQN01000063.1, read as the reverse complement.
GGTGAGGTGATGGGTTTCTTCAAAAATGAATCCCAAACCAAAACAGATGGCCATAAGGAGGGCTTCGAGTTGTAAAAGCGTTCCTAAAGCCTTATATATAAGAGGTAAATTTAACATCAGTATAAGTGCAGTTAAACTCTTTGAAAGAGTTCTATGTGGGTGCAAAGTTAGTGCAACAGTTGCGCAATACAAATAAAAACCTAAAATTATTTTATTTTTATCCGGCAATGTGTTTACTGTTATTCGATAAAGATGTGTAAGAATATCTTTCAGCAAGTGTCAAATTTTGCTCTTTTTGGGCTATGGTAATCCTTCGGTATGATATCGGAATGTCTTCGGGTTTTTATAGACGAGGAAAAATAGGTGTAAGAGAAAAATAGGAGGCAGTATTAATGGATATTAATGTTCGATTTATAACTCGCGTGGCGAGGATTTATTTTGCAGCTACGCTGCTGGTTTCGGAAATATTAATTTCGAGACATTAGTTTTCGTTTCTAACGACAAGAGGCTGCACCTCGACAAAAAAAATATGGTTTTTTATTTTGCCATGCATTCGGTTTGCACTAACTCTGCTTCGCGAAGTTAGGCTGCGGTTCGGAAGAAAAAATGAAAATTTTTTGATTTTCATTTTGTTCTTCTCTCACCTTGCACTAACTTTGTTTCACGAATTTAGGCTGCACCTCGACAATAAAAATAAAAGTCTTTGGTCTTTTATTTTGTATTGTGCTCGGTTTGTACTAACTCTGCTTCGCGAAGTTAGGCTGCGGTTCGGAAGAAAAAATGAAAATTTTTTGATTTCCATTTTGTTCTTCTCTCACCTTGCACTAACTTTGTTTCGACAAAGAAAACATTGTATTCTACAACAGATAAAAACTATGGCAACAACTCCTGAGTTTAAGTATGCGCCCATGTTTCAGTTGGGCAAAGACACCACAGAATATCGCCTTATTGGTAAAGAAGGCGTAAGTACAGGTGAGTTTGAAGGTAAAACCATTTTGAAAGTTTCAAAAGAAGCCCTCACTCAACTGGCACAACAAGCATTCCACGACGTTGAATTTATGCTCCGTCGCGAACACAACTTGCAGGTAGCTAAGATTCTTTCTGATCCCGAAGCTTCTGAAAACGACAAGTACGTAGCACTCCAGTTCCTTCGCAATGCCGAAACTGCTGCTAAGGGCATCCTTCCCTTCTGCCAGGATACTGGTACCGCCATTATCCATGGTGAAAAGGGTCAGCGTGTGTGGACCGACTTCGAGGACGAAGAAGCACTTAGTCTGGGTGTATACAATACCTATACCCAAGACAACCTTCGCTATTCGCAAAATGCTCCGCTCAATATGTACGACGAGGTGAACACACGTTGCAACCTCCCCGCACAAATTGACATAGAGGCTTGCGAAGGTGACGAATATCGCTTCGTAATGGTAGCAAAGGGTGGTGGCTCTGCTAATAAGACCTACTTCTACCCCATGACAAAGGCTACTATCCAGAACGAGGGTACACTCCTTCCCTTCTTGGTTGAGAAGATGAAGACACTTGGAACTGCGGCTTGTCCTCCTTACCACATTGCTTTCGTTATTGGTGGTACAAGTGCTGAAAAGAACTTGCTCACTGTGAAGTTGGCTTCTATTAAGTACTACGACAATCTGCCTACTACAGGCGACGAAACAGGTCGTGCTTTCCGCGATATCGATCTTGAAGAAAAACTCCTCCACGAGGCACACAAGATTGGTCTCGGTGCACAATTCGGTGGTAAATATCTTGCACACGACATTCGCGTAATTCGTTTGCCTCGTCACGGTGCAAGTTGTCCCATTGGTATGGGTGTAAGTTGCTCTGCCGATCGTAACATCAAGGCGAAGATTAACAAAGATGGTATCTGGCTCGAAAAGATGGACGCGAATCCTACCGAACTCATTCCCGAAGAACTTCGCAATCCGGGCGAAGGTGGTAAGGGTATTGAAATAGACCTTGACAAGGGTATGGATGCCGTTCGTGCCGAACTCTCTAAATATCCTGTAAGCACCCGCGTAAACCTCAAGGGTACTATTATCGTAGCTCGCGACATTGCTCACGCCAAACTCAAGGCTCGTTTGGATGCTGGCGAAGAAATGCCTGCTTACTTCAAGGATCATCCCATTCTCTATGCAGGTCCTGCAAAGACTCCCGAGGGTTATCCCTGTGGTTCAATGGGTCCCACCACTGCCAATCGTATGGACCCCTATGTAGACGAGTTCCAAGACCACGGTGCAAGTCTTGTTATGATTGCTAAGGGTAACCGTAGCGATGTTGTGACTGAGGCTTGTCAAAAGCATGGTGGTTTCTACCTCGGTACGATTGGTGGTGTAGCCGCTGTTCTTTCTCAAAGTTCTATCAAGAGCATCGAGTGTGTGGAATATCCCGAACTCGGCATGGAAGCTATTTGGAAGATTACAGTAGAAGACTTCCCCGCATTTATTCTTGTAGATGACAAGGGTAACGATTTCTTTAAGCAGCTTAAGCCTTGCGCTTGCTGCAAATAAATAGATAAGGCTTGCGAATTGCAATAAAAAAAGGCTTGCAATCGCAAGCCTTTTTTATGCGTTATGTTGGAACACCAGTAAAAAAACTGTGTTTGATTATTTGAGTAATATTAATATTTCACACGCTAGCCTCACCCCGTTAGGTAGGGTGTTCAAAATTCATGAATTTTTCGGCATGATATTGATGATATTTTGATGTTGTAAATGGTTGATATTCAACGATAATAAACATGGGAATACCACAATTCATGTATTGTTATAATGGGTTACCCCGTTAGGGGTGAGATAAG
>UQQN01000062.1 GCA_900543155.1 uncultured Prevotella sp. | reverse complement strand
CCGCCGACCCTCTGCTTGTAAGGCAGATGCTCTGAACCAGCTGAGCTAAACGCCCTTGTTTTCCTCAAAAGCGATGCAAAAGTACGAACTTTTTTAATAACTGCCAAATCTTTCGCAAACTTTTTTCTGAAAAGTTTTTGTAAATTTTACTGTGTTTTGAACGTTGTGTGCTGAGAATCAGACTGTTATTAACTGTGATTGATTTTTGCGAAAATAAAGGCGGATGGGCACTTTTATGACAAAATGGGTAAAAAAGTATGTAAAAGACATTCTTAAAGGTAAGTAGTTTTTTTAGAATTTAAAGAACAAATTTCTTAGAATCATCCTTGATTATTGAGCAGAAGTTTACGGGTAAAAAACTTAATTTGCGAACGTCCTGCATTCGCTCTTTCTTAACACAGAATTTTATATGAACTTGATGTTTTTTTTGTTCGTTGTCGTTCTAGAACTGGGAAGAACCGAGAATTTTCGGACCTTGAACGGCAAAAGAGCAAACTCATAGCAATTTTAGACCGAATTTGTAAGGGAGAGAGAATGATGAAACATTGTGATGTTGATAGGATATTTAAAATAAAAAATAAAAGGAGATTGTGTAAGTATGCTGTAGGTGATTCTACTTGTGTTAATGTGTTTCATCATTGATTTGCATAAAATGCTTTGAACCTCAAAATATTATAAAACGAATTTATTTTAGGCTATAGGTGTAAAAAAACGAGATTTCACTTGGTAAATCAGCTCTCATTTGTTATCTTTGCTTGCAAATTTTTATAACATGGGATTATTTTCAAACTTATTTAAACATAAAGAACAAGCCAACGAGGCAGGTTGGCGCGTGGGTGGCATGGAAGATTTTATGATGCTCATCCGTGTTTATTATCAAGCCGTTATGGCTGCCAATTTGGGTATAAGTAATCTTTCTGCATTGCCTGATTTGCGTGTGTTTAAGCAGACCTTGCATGTGCCCACTGTAAATAATAAATTAGGCATTGGCGAGAAAAATCGTTGTCGCAAGATGCTTATGGAGATTTATGGTATTGAAGAATTCTTCTTTAAAGAAATCGACCAGAGCATTAAGCGTCATTGTCGCAATGTGAATGATGTTCGCAATTATCTCTTCCTGTTCCAAGGTTTCTCACAGGAGCTTATGATGCTTATGGGTAACATCATGAAGTGGAAGTTCCGTCTTCCTTCTATGTTCCGTCAAGCATTGCGTAATCTTACGGCTAAAGCCATTAACGATGTGCTTACTAAAGAGAATTGGAAGGACGAAGGTGTGCGTAAGGCTTGTGCTTCAGTGCGCCGTTACCAACAACAGTTAGGTTATAGTGCAGAGTGGATGACTACTTATGTATATAACGTGGTGATTCTTGCCAAAAAAGAACCTAAACCCACTGATAAAGACGAGTAACCGTATTGCTAAAAAGGTTTAGCCCCCTCTTACTTGTGAAAATGGCACATGCTAATAATAAAATGATGTTTTGTGCATCGTGCATGGTCAATAGCTATTTTCTGCAAGAAGTTGATTATATATTACTCTTTATAAACCGCTCATTTTTTTGACAAAATGACTCAAGATCAAGACATAGAACTTCGCAATTTTGAAGCAAGGGTGCGTCAACTTATGTTGGCGTATCAAGAGGAGCGTCAGCGTAATGCCGAGCTTCAAAAAAAGTTGGATACGTGTCAGCAAGAACTTGCTGATGCGCAGTCTTGTGTCGAGAAGTGGAAGAAGGATTATGAAATGCTTAAAACCGCAAGAATGATTGAGGTGAGTGGTGATGATGTGAAAGAGTCGAGAGCAAAGCTTAATCAGCTTATTCGTGAAGTTGACAAATGTATCGCATTGTTAGACGTGTAGTTTAAAAGACGCATTATGGAAGACAATAAAGACAAAAAAGACAAACTCGTAATTCAACTGTTGATAGGTAAGCAGGTTTATCCTATCACAGTGCGTCGCGATCAAGAAGAGGTTTATCGCAAAGCTGCACGATTGATCAACGAAAAACTTGGTAGGTATGAGCAGTCATATCCGAATCTGAGCTACGAAAGATACACTTCTGTTGCTTTGTTGGATTTTGCTGTGCAGGTGATTCAAACACAGAAGCAAAAAGATCAGTCGCCCTATGAAGATGTGGTAAAAAGACTGACTGAAGAAATTGCGCAACTCTTGGCTAACAAGGAGTAAGGGCATTAAGGCACCTTTGAAAATACGGGCTATCGAAACAGACGGGCACAAAGATGTACCGTCCTAACACAATTAAAAACCCGTTGTGGCGTGTGTGTTTGCGTGGGCAATGCCATGTAAATGCCGCCACATTTCAAACCCCAATATATTAAAATGATTGAAACAATATTTCTCGTCATCGGCTTCGTGGTAGGTGGCGGTGCAGGATATAGCTTTTTTCGTTATGTACTGAAAAAGAAATATCTGCGCATGATTGACAATGCCACTAAGGAGGCAGATGTGATTAAGGAGAAAAAACTCCTTGAAGTGAAGGAAAAATTCCTCAACAAAAAAGCTGAACTTGAAAAGGAAGTGCAGCAGCGTAACCAACGTATCTTGCAGGTTGAGAACAAACTCAAGCAGCGCGAACTTGGACTTAACCAACGTCAGGATGAGTTGGGACGTAGAAAACAGGAACTCGACAATGTGCATAATCGCCTTAACAACCAACAGCAGGCATTGGCACGTAAGGAAGAGGAACTCGAAAAAATGCAGCTTAAAGAGCGCGAGAAACTTGAAGAACTCAGTGGACTTTCTGCTGACGAAGCAAAAAAGCGCCTTGTTGATTCGCTAAAGGACGAGGCTCGCAGTGATGCACAGAGCTACATTAACGACATAATGGATGACGCGAAGCTCACAGCCAATAAGGAGGCTAAGCGCATCGTGATACAAACAATTCAACGTGTAGCTACTGAAACCGCCATCGAAAATAGTGTGACCGTTTTCCATATTGACAACGATGAAGTGAAGGGTCGCATTATTGGTCGCGAAGGTCGCAATATCCGTGCACTCGAGGCTGCTACAGGTGTAGAAATTGTGGTAGATGATACGCCCGAAGCTATTGTAATTAGTGCTTTCGACCCTGTGCGTCGCGAAATCTGTCGTCTTGCCCTTCACCAACTCATCTCAGACGGACGTATTCATCCCGCCCGTATCGAGGAGGTGGTAGCTAAAGTTAAAAAGCAGGTAGACGATGAGGTAATTGAAACAGGTAAGCGCACTGCGATAGACTTAGGTATTCATGGTTTGCACCCCGAATTGGTACGTATCATTGGTAAGATGAAGTATCGTTCATCATACGGTCAGAACCTTTTGCAACATGCCCGCGAAACAGCCAATCTTTGTGCTGTGATGGCATCGGAACTTGGTTTGAATCCTAAGAAAGCCAAACGTGCAGGTTTGCTTCACGATATAGGTAAGGTGCCCGATGAAGAGAGCGAACTTCCACACGCACTTTATGGTGCCAAGTTGGCTGAGAAGTTTAAGGAGAAGCCCGAAATTGTGAATGCCATTGGTGCTCACCACGACGAAATGGAAATGACCACACTGCTTGCTCCTATTGTTCAAGTGTGCGATGCAATTAGTGGTGCACGTCCGGGTGCTCGTCGTGAAATTGCTGAGGCTTATATCAAGCGTTTGAACGACTTAGAGCAGATTGCTTCAAGCTACGAGGGTGTGACCAAGACTTATGCTATTCAGGCAGGTCGTGAACTGCGCGTAATTGTAGGTGCTGACAAGATTGACGATAAGCAAATCGAACAACTCAGTGCTGACATCGCTCGTCGCATTCAAGACGAAATGACTTATCCTGGACAGGTAAAGATTACTGTAATCCGCGAAACTCGTTCGGTAAGTTACGCTAAGTAAAAAACACAAAAAGCAAATGTACGAATGGACTGTGCTACATTTAGAGCAGGTCTTTGTGCATTTGCTTTTGTTTTTAAGTAGCTGTTTGAAACTGAATATGGTTTTAAACAACAACTTATTGTGCCAAATAAAACGCTAATACAAAATTGTGAAGACAAAATTTAATCCGTGGGCATGGATTCCCACTCTTTATACAGCAGAAGGCATTCCTTATGTAATAGTAATGTCGGTAGCCACCGTGATGTACGAACGTATGGGGCTTAAACCAGGTGAAATTGCTCTTTATACTTCTTGGCTCTATTTGCCTTGGGTTATCAAACCCTTTTGGAGTCCAGTGGTCGACCTTTTGCGCACCAAGCGTTGGTGGATTATTACCATGCAAATGTGCATAGGTGGTGCGTTGGGTGGTTTAGCTTTTAGCATGCATTTGCCCCATTATTTGCAGTGGTCGCTCGCTATGTTATGGCTTATGGCATTTAGCAGTGCTACGCATGATATTGCAGCTGATGGTTTTTATATGTTGGCACTTACGCCCCAACAACAAGCCTTCTTTGTGGGCATACGTTCCACGTTCTATCGCATAGCCAGCATTGTGGGACAAGGCTTGCTCATTATGTTTGCGGGAGCACTCGAGGCGCGTATGCGTCCTGCCCAAGCGTGGTCTATCACCTTTGCTGTTGTAGCAGGTTTCTTTATTTTAATATTCTTATACCACGCCATAGCGCTGCCTAAGACCCAAGCCGACCATGCTACCGAAAATACCGATTGGCACAATGCAGCCACGGGTTTTCTTGAAACCTTTGTCAGTTTCTTTAAAAAGCCTCAAATTGTTTGTGCCATGCTTTTCATTTTGGTGTATCGTTTGCCCGAGGCATTGTTGGTAAAAATATGTCCGCTCTTTATGTTAGGTCGTGCCGAAGATGGCGGTTTGGCGCTTACTACAGGACAGTTAGGTTGGGTGCAAGGCACAGTGGGGGTAGTAGGTCTCACATTAGGTGGCATTTTGGGTGGTTTAGCTGCCGAGCGTGGTGGACTGCGTCGTTGGCTTTGGCCTATGGTGTTGAGCATCACCTTGCCTGATGCGGTATATATTTTCTTGGCTTACTTTCAGCCCGATAACATTACGTGGATAAGCACTTGTGTTTTTATAGAGCAGTTTGGTTATGGATTTGGGTTCACAGCCTATATGCTTTATCTTATCTATTTTTCGCGTGGCGAATCATCAACAGCGCACTATGCCTTCTGCACGGGTTTTATGGCATTGGGCATGATGTTGCCAGGTATGGTAGCAGGCTATTTGCAAGAGGCTGTGGGTTATCTTAACTTCTTTATTATAGCTATGGTTCTTTGTGTGCTTACTTTTGTTGTGGCACATTTGGTAAAGATTGAAAAAGATTTTGATGATAACGAGGACGTAGCCGAAGGGGCTGAGCCTGAAGATAAGATGGTGTAAGATCAAGATATTTCCTCGATTTTAGAACAACGCTAAAGGGGTTAATATAGGGAAAAAGCGAAAATGACAAATGACAAATGACACCTTAACTCTTTGATAATCAAGATGCTAGGTGTCATTTTTGTCATTTGAAATTTTTCTTAATTCGTGGTTAACGAATGTAAAGTGAATTTTATGTCGATAAAACCATACAGAACATTTTGCCGATTTTGAACACCCTAGTTATTTATTATTGTTTGTTTTTAATGACAATGTCCAAACAAAGTAAGAGCGTACGATGCCAATGAGGGCATAGCAAAGGGCGTTTACGATAAAGAAAACAAAGGGTAGATAGCTTGGCAAACCAAAATTATCGCAGCCTAACATCGATTTTGTAGCAGCCATGCGACTGAGGATGTATAGCGTCTCGGGTAAACTTAAAACCAATGTGCAGAAGGTTGTGGGGATAAGCACCAACAGCATCAGGATAAACGGAATGCCCAATGCGTGTTTAAAGGCATACTTTAAACTTTGAATTAAAGTGTGATTACTTAAACCATATTTCATGGTGCATAAGGTGCTGCACGAACTCATGAAAACACCGATTAGCAAAACCACAATTAACAACCACAAGGTGTATTTAAGTGCCAAGAAAACTACAATGGCACTAATCAAACAAGCGGGTAAGGCTGTGCAGAGCAAGGCCCTTACAATGCGCCCCATACATTGCCAGTCGCACTTTTGTAAAGCCAATCTACACGTCTTGGGCATGCAGTTGTTTGCCTTATAGTAGTTGATTACGCTGAAATAGCGCACCCCTACGCAAAGGTTGGCGAAGACAAAAAGCAGTGTGGCTAATAACATGTAAATGCCATTACACCAAGTGGGTGTAGCCATCCACTTAGCCGTTTGCAAGTCGCCTTCAGAGGTAAAGAGTAAGTAAGCAGGCATTGCTTGTTCGCACACATATTGCAAAACTATTTCAATGAAAAAAGCATTTGCCAAACCTGCAAATAATGCATACGCCCAAAGTTGTTTCACGTAGTCCTTCCAATTAAGTGCTAACATTTTCCAACCATCAGCCATGCATCCTTTTATGCCGCGTTCTTTATTGTAAACAATTTTCTTTTCCATTTTTGTGAGTTATATTGCTATTGGGAAACAAAATTACTCAAAACCCATTGTATGGCAATAATATTAAGGTTTTTTCTTATTGAAGTCGTCTAAACTTTTATAAAGTTCAAGATTTGACTTTATTTTTGAAGCGATTCTTGCACAAAATTTAGTTTTGCTCCTTACTCTAAAGTTTTGTAGTTGCTTGATCGTAAAAATACTTATAGAGCGGTGCTACCATTAAGGCCTGAACAAGTTTGCCATTGAGCAATAATTGTTTCACTTGCTCCTCTTCCATGAGCATCACGGTGAGTTCTTCGGTGGAGTCGAGGTGTTGTTCGCCAGTCTTTTCAACCCCTTTGGCTAAGAAACAATGAGTAAGGTTGTTCTGAGAGCCAGGATTTGCACAGATGGTCATAATCTCGCTCCATTCGCCTCCAGTATAACCCGTTTCTTCAAGCAATTCGCGTTGGGCAGCTTGCAAGGGGGCTTCGCCTTGTTCCATTACGCCACACGGAATTTCGGTGCTATTTACCTGTAACCCATGACGGTATTGTCGTTCCATTACGAATTTACCATCCTTGGTAATGGCAATAACATTTACCCAATCAGGGTATTCAAGTACGTAATATTCATCGTTTATGCGTCCGTCTTCAAGTTGCACCTTGTCGCGACGTGCAGTAAGCCAAGGACGTTTAACAAGATATTCAGACTCAAGAATCTTCCATTTCGTGTCTTTAGTTTCCATAGATGTCTACTATTTTATGAAATTAAAAATCAGATTTTTCAGTACTACATGCCACATACAAATCTGCATCGCTCAAAGGTACGTTTTTTATGATAAATAGCGTTGAAAAGCAACGACTTTTTTCTTTTTTTTGTGTCCAACCGTAATTTTTTTGTTGCTACGCAAAAAGAGTGCGTTGTGCGTAGCTTATTTTGCCGTCGCAAACTGAAAACGTCAGTATTGCACCGTCGCTGAGCTATACGCACCACTCTAAAACAACAAAAAACATTCAAACAATGGAAGTAAAAGTAATTAACAACCGTTTGGTAAAAATCTGGACGGACAAGGTAGAAGAGTCTGCCATGGAACAAATTGCTAATTTGGCATCATTGCCTTTTCTCTTTCATCATCTAGCCATTATGCCAGATGTGCATACGGGCAAAGGAATGCCTATTGGTGGTGTGCTTGCAACAGAGGGTGTAGTAGTGCCTAATGCCGTGGGCGTGGACATAGGCTGTGGTATGTGTGCCGTAAAAACCAATTGGAAAGTGAGCGAAATTAGTCAAGATGTGTTGCGCAAGCAAATAATGCGTGGCATTCGCAAACGTATACCTCTTGGTAAGACCCATCACAAAGTGGCACAAGATGAAGCATTTTTGCCCACAGGTCACGACATTGACAAAATGGAAGTGGTAAAGCGTCGTCAAGAGTCAATCCGCAAAGAAGTTGGTACATTGGGCGGAGGAAACCATTTTATAGAATTGCAAAAAGATGAGGACGACAATTTGTGGATTATGATTCACTCAGGTTCGCGCAACTTAGGTAAACAAGTAGGCGATTATTATAACAATTTAGCTGCCACGCTCAATGCACGTTGGTATACAAGTGTACCCGCAGAGTTACACCTTCCCTTCTTACCCCGTCGCTCTAAAGAGTTTGGCATGTACTGGGACGAGATGAAATATTGCATAGACTTTGCCTTGTGTAATCGTCGTCTCATGATGTTGCGCATTGAGGAAGTGTTGGCAGATGTGTTGCCAGGCATAGAGTTTGACCCCATGATAAATATAGCCCACAACTATGCAGCCTTCGAACACCACTTTGGCAAAGAAGTAATTGTGCATCGCAAAGGGGCAACATTGGCAAGTGTGGGTACAACGGGAATCATACCAGGTTCGCAAGGCACAGCATCTTATATTGTTGAAGGATTAGGCAATCCAGAGTCATTCTGTTCATGTTCGCATGGTGCCGGACGTCTGCTTTCGCGCACGGCAGCCATAAACACGCTAAATATGAAAGAGGAGTTAGAAAAGCTCAGTGCCCGAGGCATTGTTCACGCCATTCGTTGTCAAGACGATATGCAAGAGGCTTCGGGAGCATATAAGGACATAGAGGAGGTAATAGCCAATGAACTCGACCTTATAAAAGTAAAAACGCGCCTATTGCCTGTCGCGGTGATAAAGGGATAAAGAGAGGGGGTATAAACCTCCATCTGTCGTTGATAAAAGGCATGGTTAAATGGGTAACCCTACCTAACAGGGTAACTCATTTAACCATGCCTTTTTTATCGCCAAAACCGATACCCACGCAGAAAATAAATTTAGTCTCCTACTTATCTTTACCTTCCCGCCATTTTAATCATATCGCGAACCTTATTGTTAAAGCCTGTAGCTTGAATAAGATTTTCGATGGTGAGGTGCATGCGATATTGCCAATATTGGTTAGGGTTAGAGGGCACATTAATTTGTTCCTGCTCAGGGTGTGGCGAACGCAGTTGTGCCGATATGGCAAGCCAATCTTGCAACGCCAAAAGACAAAGCATAGAGGGCGACTGCAGGTGTTGGTTAATAACCTCTTCGCACACAGAGGGAGTAGCTTCGGCAGGCACCTCACTGGTGTGATGCAGTGCTTCGTGCCAAAAAGCTTGTGTCTGTTCACTATTTTCCGTCCACCAAAGGCGCAAGGGGGGCATATCGTGCGTGGCAATAGTGGCAACCGACAGATAAGGGTTGTGAGCAAGATTGCCAAAACGCACACCATACTCCTTAGGCATTCGTTGAATTTCGAGCGAGAGAATGCGCAGACGATCAAGCACCCCTTTCACAGATGCAGGCACCATGCCCAAGTCTTCGGCGCAAGCCAACATACCCTGACCGCCTATGGGATAGAGACGGAGTGAGGGAGAAAGAGAATCGGGACTTTGTGTCACCGCAGGAATCTTCTTCATTGCCTCGTCAGCCCAAAATTGGTTGTTGCGCTCGTAGAAGAAGTTGTCGTGCAAGTGGTTAAACGCCTCGCGATCGTGTGCCGAGAGTTGTTGAAACACCTGTGTGAGTTGTGCCGATACACGGGGATGGAACAATTCAGGATTTGTGGCATCGCGCACAAAGAGCACCTCGCAAGCAATGTCGAAGAGAATTTGACGTATTTTTCCCTCGGGCAACATTTGTGCCACCTTGCGCTGACTGCGATAGGTAGTTTTCAAAACGTAGCCATGTTCATCCTTGTCAAAGTAGTGTGCAGCAAAGTTCGCATCGCCAGTTTCGTCAATGAATAGTTGCATCTGTTCGTCAGAAACGCGTGGCACGCTGTAAGCCTCAATGTCAGCTTGGAATCCCCAATTACGAATTTCGTTTTGCGTAAAGGGTAGGGCAGGACGGAACTGTCCGAGTAAACCATATATCTGGTTAGATGGAACCTCCCAAATTCGGAAGAAACCCAATACGTGGTCAATGCGATAAGCATCAAAATATTGCTCCATGTGTTGCAAACGCGCACGCCACCACTGGTATCCATCTTTAGCCATTTCGTGCCAGTTATAAGTGGGGAACCCCCAATTTTGTCCATGTGTGGCAAAAGCGTCAGGAGGAGCACCTGCTTGTCCGTTAAAGTGGAATAAGTGTCCATCAACCCATGCAGGCACACTGTCGCGACTAATACCAATAGGAATATCACCTTTCAAAATCACACCTAAGGCGCGTGCTTCGTTATGTACACACCGCATTTGTCGGTGGAGCAAAAATTGCAGCCAAGCATAGAAAGCACGTGCTTTGGCAATTTCGGGATGCTTCTTTTCGATTTCTTCGATATGGCAGAAAGTAGTACCTTCGGGCCAAGAACGGAAATCGGCAGTATGATAAAAATCGCGCAGGGCAGAGAAAGCCGTGTAGGCAGGCAACCAATGCGCATTGTTGTTAACAAAAACCTTATAATCGGCTGAAGCACAAATTTTGGCTCCGCATTCTTTATATAATGCGTGAGCAAACGTCATTTTTAGTTTAAACGCCTCTTCATAGTTGAGTGCTGGTAAAGCATTGAGCGCTCCGCCTTGTGCCTTTGCAGCTTTAAAAGCCTTGCTGTCGCGCCATTCGCGAAGGTCAAGGTAAAGAGGGTGCAAGGCAAACACCGAAATGCCACTATAAGGGTAAGAATCGTGCCAATTGCCAGAGCGTGTCGTGTCGTTAATGGGCAATAATTGCACAGCTTTCATGCCTGTTTCGGCAGCCCATCTAACCATCTTTCGCAAGTCGCCAAAGTCGCCCACGCCCATACTGCCTTCGCTGCGCAGCGAGAACACGGGAATCACGCATCCTGCCCCCTTCCAAAGGTCGAGTGCGATGCGAGGCATTTCGTCTTGTCGCACAGCAGAGGCAGTTTGTGGATAAGGTTGTGCTATGAGCTGACGGTTCCCTCCCTCTTCCCAAATCGTGGGGTGACTCTCGTCGGCTCCAACCATGATGTATTTATATTCAACCCCCTGTTCAAAGTCCTCGCGCGTGAGTGGTAAAGCCCATTCATAGGTACCTGTGCGCTGTAACACACGAGCCTTGCGCTCATTCCATTCACCAAAGTTGCGAGTATTGCCTACAACAGCCCATTTCATCCCCTCGGCAGGAGGCAGTGCATGCACAAGCAATAAGCAAGGCGAAGTAAACAAGTCCATGTGCAGCTTTTCGCCACCACGGGGTGCCATAATGCTTTTTTCAAAAGCCGAGCGATGATAAATCTCGCTCAAAGACTGTTCGGTCCAAGCATCGAAAAAGCACACGTCGGTGCGGTGGTTAAACAAAAACATACGCCAACTATTGGCTTCCGTTCTAATTAACAGGTTCTGGCTATTTTTAATTTGATAAGCATAGCGAATATGTTTGCTTGCATCGGGCACCTCAATGCACACGTGCCAATGTTGGTTATCGGTGCTGCAGAGGGGCGTGAAGTCAATTTCATTGCCGTCGATGGCATAAGCAATTTCAGGAAAATCGCCGTTCGCAGTGTGATATTCTATATTGAAGTGTAAATGCTTCATGGTATACTAATAAGAATAATAAAAACTATGCATTTTTGATTGCACGATATTGGCGGTAAACTTAGCACAAAAAAATGAGATAAGCGTACTTTTTAAGATAAAAGTGTAAAAATCTTTTTTTAGTAAAAAAAATGCAGAAAAAGTTTTGGAGGTAATAACAGATGATTGTATATTTGCAACACAAAAATAAAAACATAAGGCTGTACCGGTTAGATTGGGATACTCATCAATAATTACTTGAAAACCGAGACAAACCAGTATTTTAATGGCGTGCCGATATGCGCTTGCGTAGGGTCGGATTACAGAGACTTACTGGAACTCAAATCTTATTTCGCTCGGAGTTTCATCACATCACTGGTACAGCCGTTTTTATGCGCTTACGCATACAACCGCGGTGCTCAAGTGTATATAATCAAAGAACTAAACATTTTGTAGCACACACCTCTTATATATATATATAAACGTCTTATGCAAAACGGTTTTATTAAAGTAGCGGCTGCCATTCCTTCGGTGAAGGTGGCCGATTGTGCTTTTAATATACAGCAAATTGAAGGAATGATGGCAACTGCCGAGGGACAAGGAATTGAAATAATCTGTTTGCCCGAACTCGCCATCACTGCTTATACTTGTCAAGACTTGTTTCAGCAACAACTTTTGTTGGATGAGGCAGAAGCATCTTTGCTCAAACTAATGGAGTTTAGCCTAAACCTAAATGTGACGGCTTTAGTGGGCGTGCCTATTGTGTATAATAGCATGCTCTTTAACTGCGCAGCCGTTATTCAGCGAGGCAAAATTCACGGACTTGTACCTAAAACTTACATCCCCAACTATAAAGAATTTTACGAAAAGCGTTGGTTCGCTCCTGCACAAGTGTTGGGCGATGGGGCAGAATTGCGTTTTTGTGGTCAAACAGTGCCCCTTACGCGCAACATTCTTTTCTCTACATCGCATTGCACATTCGGCATTGAAATTTGCGAAGACCTTTGGGCACCTGTGCCACCAAGCAACCATTTGGCATTGGCAGGAGCCGACATAATATTTAACCTAAGTGCCAGCAACGAACTTATTGGCAAGGCCAACTATTTGCGTAATTTGGTAGTCAATCAAAGTGCACGACTCATAGCAGGCTATGTTTATGCAGGTTGTGGCTATGGCGAGAGCACACAAGACTTAGTGTTTAGTGGCCGTGCCTATATTGCCGAAAATGGCACATTGCTTGCCGAAGGAAAACGATTTGCTATGCACGAGCAAATGGTGGTTAGCGAAATCGATGTGGAGCGTCTACGTGCCGAACGTCGTGTAAACACCACCTTTGCCAGTGCCGTACGTGTAGAGAATGTAAAGAGCATGAAGGAGGTAGAGCTCGAACCCTTTTCAAGCAATCTACCCTTCACATTGTCGCGTTTTGTCGATGCCCATCCCTTTGTGCCTGAGGGGGCAGAACTTGATGAGCGTTGCGAGGAAATTGTCTGCATTCAGAGCGAAGCCCTTGCACGTCGCATAGAGCATACTCATTCCAAAACAGTGGTGGTGGGCATAAGTGGTGGTTTAGATTCAACCTTGGCACTGCTTGTGGCAGTTCATGCCTTCGACCGCTTAGAGCGTAACCGCAAAGGCATTGTCGGTGTAACGATGCCAGGCTTTGGCACAACCGATCGCACCTATACCAATGCCATGAACCTGATGGAACAGTTAGGCGTGACGATTCGTGAAATTAGCATCGTACCTGCAGTGACGCAACACTTTAAGGACATAGCACACGACATCAATGTGCACGACTTGACATACGAAAACTCACAAGCTCGCGAACGCACACAAATCTTGATGGATGTGGCAGGTCAGATGGGAGGTTTTGTTGTGGGTACAGGCGACCTAAGCGAATTAGCTTTAGGATGGGCAACCTATAATGGCGACCACATGAGCATGTATGGTGTGAATGCCTCCATCCCTAAAACCTTGGTAAAGCACCTCGTGAGTTGGGCAGCACGCAATATGGCAGACCAAGCCACCTATGCCACATTGCTCGATATTGTAGACACGCCAATCAGTCCCGAACTTATTCCTGCCGACGAAGCGGGTAATATAAAGCAGGTAACCGAAGACTTGGTGGGACCCTATGAGTTGCACGACTTCTTCTTATATTACACACTGCGCTTTGGTTTCCGTCCGCAAAAGATTTATTATCTTGCCCAACGCGCATTTGACGGTTCGGGCAATGGTACCGCCTTTGCCGACGAAATCATATTAAAGTGGCTTCGCACTTTCTTCCGTCGTTTCTTTACGCAACAATTCAAGCGCTCTTGTTTGCCCGATGGACCCAAAGTGGGTAGCTGCTCGTTAAGTCCGCGTGGAGATTGGCGTATGCCTTCCGACGCAAGTAGTGAAGCTTGGCTCGCTGATATTGAAGCAGAAGAACCACAACTTGAATATCCCACAACTAACCCTGCTGAATGATGAAACGCTTATTATTCGCCCTGTTTATAGCAGTGTTGGCGCTTCAAGTGCGTGCAGCCGAAGATGCGCATCTATTTGCGCGAATAATCCCCGATCGCGACGTGGTGTATGCAGGCGACAGTATGTTAGTGTCGGTAGTGCTTTATGCCACATCGCCTATAGCAAAAGCCGAGAGTACTACAGATTTTATGGTAAAAGGCAAATGTAGCACGCGCAAACTCCCCATCAATCGCAATGCTACGGCAGGGCGTACGCGCGAGGGGCAAAATATCTATTACACCCTTGTGTGGAATCAATATGTGGTAGCTCCAACCCATGCCGGAAAGTACACAATCCCCGTACAGAAATTTAAAGCCACCTTGCAAAAGGTAGTTCGCATGCCCGACTTCTTCGACCAAATGATGGGGGCGCAACCTGAGTATAAGAACATCAAGGTGCAAGGCGCTTCCAAAGCATTTACTTTCGAAGTGACAGAAAAACCCCTCCGTTCCACTCAGGAGATGATGCGAAGCGGAAAAGGGGTAATTTAGAGTAAAAGCGAAAATGACAAATGACAAATGACACCTTAATATCTTGATAATCAAGATGTTAGGTGTCATTTTGTCATTTAAAATTTTTCTTAAATCGCAGTTAACGAATGTAAATGGTATATTATTAAAGATTGCCCCGTTAGGTAGGGGGTCAAAATCCATGATTTTTTTCTGCATGGTTTTGATAAAAAATTGATATCGTAAATAGTTGATATTCAAC
>UQQN01000061.1 GCA_900543155.1 uncultured Prevotella sp. | reverse complement strand
CTTACTTGCGTCCTTTTGAAGATGTTAATGGTTCAATTCGTTTCAAACCTAACGCCACATTTGATAAAGCGGTTGCTCTTTATCGTTTTGATGCAGAGCTTAGAAACTTGCTTTTTCCTGCAATACAATTAGTTGAAATCTCTTTACGAGCAAAAATAATCAATCAGTTTTCGTTGGCTCATGGTGCTTTTTGGTTTATAGATCCAACTATGGCTATAAATAAACATAAGTATTCTGAAAACCTCAGTACTTTAGAACGCGAGTTATCTCGTTCTAAAGATGACTTCATACAGGAGCATTACGATAAATATGGACGTGAAGACTTTCCACCTGCGTGGAAATTGTTAGATCTTACTTCTTTCGGAACACTCACTAAATTATACTTTAACTTTGCCGACCGCAGAGTGAAGAAAGCAATAGCTCGTTCCTATGGGGTACCACAGCATGAAATTCTTGAAAGTTGGATGAAAGCGGTTAACACCTTGCGCAATTCATGTGCGCATCACAACCGCGTTTGGAATCGAATCATGCCAGTCATGCCTCAAATTCCTTTAACATTGCGTAATGCATGGATTACCTCTCGTCCAAGCAATTCTAACAGACTATACGCAGTCTTATGTTGCCTTATCTATTGGCTGAACTCGTTTCACCCTAGCAACTCGTTGGTTGATGACTTCAAAAAGTTGTTGACCAAGTATCCCAATACAGATGTCGCAGCCATGGGATTCCCTAACAACTGGGAAACTGAACCTTTGTGGCAATAATATAAAGCTAAGTCCTATTGCTTACTATGGGACTTAGCTTTATTTATATGATTCTATAGCACTTTCTGAATAACCAATTCCAACATCGGAATCTCTCTTATTACAAGATAGGCACTACAAAGTGTATTGCCACGAAACTCCTTCATCGAACTTATATCTACTTCTGCTCGAATATTATTTGCTTCAATCGTAGTATTTGTTACCAAACATTTTATATTACCTGATTGTGCAGTTTCCAACACCAATGAATCGCCTTTGACTATTAACCTTGGAGCATTCAAAGGAATATAAGCTATCCCCTTTTGCCCTGAAACACTAATAAGTGTAATGGGCAGCTTTTCTCTTACCCTTAGTGTGCAGAGCGTGATGGCTATAACCACTATCACAAAGGGAACAATCAAAAACGTTCCATATTTTACAATGATTCCTTTCATGCTGATGGCAGTTCTATTTGGTTTTGTACAAGTTTGAAGTAATATCCTTTTTGCTTGATGAGTTCGTCATGCGTGCCTTCTTCTACTATTTGTCCATGGCGTAGAACTATAATATTATCGGCATTTTTTACCGTGCTCAGTCTGTGTGCTATAACTATTCGGGTGCTTTTAGCAAAGTGCTTTTCAAGATTGCTCGTTATGTGTGCTTCGTTGTCTGCATCTAATGAAGAGGTGGCTTCGTCCATCATCAAGTATAGAGGATGCTTATAGGCAGCTCTTGCTATCATGATGCGTTGCTTTTCTCCACCACTCACACCAATGCCTTCGCTTCCCACCTTGGTATTTTCTTTTAAGGGGTGACTCTCAAACAAATCTGACAAACAAGCAATCTGTATAGCTTCGTTCAACCGCTGTTCGTCAGCTTTTTCCCCCATAATGATATTTTGTCGGATAGTGTCTGAAAATAAGAAGTTTTCTTGCATTACAATCCCTGTAGACTCACGCATGGATTTGGCTGAATATTTGTCTAAGTCCTCATTGCCTATCATAATTCGCCCAGATGTAGGCTGATAAAACTTTAAGAGCAACTTCATCAGGGTAGTTTTTCCGCTACCGCTTTCGCCGACTATGGCGGTCATCTTGCCTGCTGGTATCTTAAACGATACGTCTTGTAGCACTTTTTTCCCTGTGCTGCCAGCATAACTGAACGACACGTGGTCGACAAATATGTCTAAAGGAAAGTCTGAAGGGAGTGATTGTGCTTCTTGTGCATCTTCATTAGTACAGAGGTGGACTTCTTGCGAACGTTCGAGACTAATTTTGGCATCTTGATATTGTTGCAAAAAACCTGTTAACTGTCCCAACGGACCACTTATCATGCCAATGATAGTGGAGATACTCATCATCATACCCAACGTTAGTTCGTTGTTGACCACAAGCATGGCTATCCAATAGGTGATAATGATATTGCGCAGCTGACCGATAATGGTAAAGCCCGTGTTTTGTATTTGTCCTAACTTCAGACTCTTCTGGCTCATGGCGTACTGACGCATTTGCAGGTGTTGCCATTCCGAGAGTTTATAGTCATCGTAAGCATTCACCTTGATGTCGGTAATTCCTGACATCATTTCGTATAGCTTGTTTTGGTTGTCTACGCTTACTTTAAATTGCTCGTAGTCTAACGACTTCCTTTTGCGAAAAAAGTAGGTCATCCACAACGTGCTAATAATTGTAAATCCCAAGAATACGGCCAACACCAATGGACTGTAAAAGATGATGATTGCCATATAGAAAGGCACAGACAACAAAGAAAACAAGGTTTCCAATGTGCTACCTGTCATAAATGACTGCAAACGAGAGTGGTCGCTCAATCGCTGTTGGTAGTCGCCAATGCTCTTGGTCTCAAAGAATGTCATGGGTAATTTGAGCAATTTGCGTAAGTAGTCGCCCAATATGCCAATGCTGATTTGCGTACTCATATACAAGCCAACCCAAGCTCCGATAGTGCTCATCAAGAAGCTACCAATGAACAAAGCTAACTGTGCTATCAATATGGTAGTAATCAACGACATATCGTGTAAGGCGATGCCGTCATCTACTACGCTTTGAGCCAAAAACGGACTTATCAATCCTAACAACGTGCCCACCAATAGGGCTAATAGCGATTGAATTAATTGAGCCTTGTAGGGAAGTATATACTTTCGAGCAAAGTCTCTCAAACTATGGCGTTCTTTGATAGCGGTCTTTTGGTAGAAATCCTCATTAGGCTCAACGGCCACAACAATGCCTTTGCCGCCATTCGACCAATGACGACAAAGTTCTTCTGCTGAAAACCATTGTTTACCAAATGCAGGATTGGCTATTTTGTAACGTGCCTTCTGTGCTGACCGCCCTTTTAGCTTTTCTAATACGACAAAGTGATTTTGATCCCAATAAAGAATGGCGGGAAGTGGGCAGTCCGTATATAATTGTTCCAACGACATCTCGAAGGTGGCACTGTTCATGCCAATGGCGGTGAGAGAATCGCGAATACCTGCTACGCTCACCCCCTCACGTGTGAGGTGGGCGAGTGAGCGCAGATAAGATAAGGGATAGTCTTTACCATAATACGATGCAACCATGCGCACACAGGCAGGGCCGCAATCCATTTGGTCAAATTGTCGGGAGAATTTCATGCTTTATTCTTTTAGCTTTTCTTTTTCTTGGGCATCACATTGAAGCGATATACCACGTGGAGCATTACGTAGCGAGGTTGCGAGTTGACCCATGTTTCGGTGCGACCTTGGGCATTCACAGTGTGCTGCACGTTGCTGATTTGCTTCAAGATGTCTACGGCATTGAGGCGGAAGGTAAGATTACCCTTTAAGATGGTCTTGGCCACAGAGGCGTTCCACACCCAGTTGGTGGTGTTGAGAGTGTGGTCACTATAGCCGCTACGATTGTAAAGGTTGAGGTCGGTGGTGATTTGCCAATTCTGTGGCAAGTTGAGCGTAGCATTGGCTCCTGCCGTAATGTCGAAAGCGGAAATATTGTCATACCCCTCGCGGGCTGAACGGCTATCGAGCCATGAGAGACTACCGCGTATGCCGAAGCTATGTTTGCCCACACGATAAGACAAGGCTAATTGTTCGCCAAGCGTTAGGTTGTTCACCACACTGCGCTCGAGCGCTTCGCTCTCTGAGGCATAGTCTACGGAGTGTACGTATGAGGCTGTGGTTACGGTCTGAAACTGGAAGGCTTCGTTCTTTCCGAAGGGCATATTATACTGCACGGATTCATACGTGTTCCAATTGCCATTGATGTTTTTGGGCATCCACGTGCTCACGCCTGTCGCACGGTTGTAGAGGCGGGCTTGCGCAATGGCATTATCGGTGCGTCCATAACTTGCATAGAGTACGACGTTGTTATGTCGTTGATTGTGAAAACGAGCGTAGCGTGCATTCACACTATGCGTGCGAGGCTTCTCCAATCCTGGGTTGTTGACATAAATGTTGGTCGGATCGCTATCGTTGATAGTGCCAAGTTGGTTGTAGATGCTGGGCGCATTTTTTGTAAAACTATAGTTCGTTTCTACTTCCGTGCGAACTTTCTGTCCATTGTCCTTGTATCTGAGCTTTATAGTCGGAGTAAACTTACTGATGGTTCGTGACAACAAGGTGTCCAACTGTGCCTTGTCGTAGTCCAAGCGTTCGTGCATAATATCTTCGCGCAAAGTGAGGTCGGCATTAAAGCTCTTGCTTGAACTCGCGCTTGGTACATAGAGATATGCGAAACTTACAAGTGGGCTAATCTTGTTTTGTGTCAAATTAGAAGCATAGGTGTTGTTGAGGTCAACGCTCAATTGCTCAGGACGAATGGCAGAAGGAGGCACCATCAAATTGTTATTGCCCCCATTTGCAAACTCTTCATGCAGATGAAGCAGCGTGTTTACTTGGTCATAACGATGAAAGTCGTATTGCACTTCTGGCTTTACGATGGCTATGTGTCTGGCACCGCTTTGATAAGGCCAATAGTTCCAACTATAGGAGATGTCTGCATTCATGCCATAGTTCTTGGATACGTAGTCTGACTTTTGCTGCAAGTTATCTCCATTGCCTACATTGGGCGAAGACATACCATACGCTCTGTTGAACGAGTTAAAGTAGCGATTTGTATCGCGGCGATAGTTTCCTGTCAATGCTATCTCTATGTTATCTTGAGTTGAAGGAAACGATATCGTAGAGTTGGCAGCCAAGTTGGCAATAATCCAATCAGACTTGCCGTCTTGATCATTGCCTATGCGCGTTAACAGATGACGTGCAAAATTCGATGAAGCCATACCATTTGTAGAGAAGAGTGAATCAAGTGACTGCACACGGTATTGTTCTTCTGGAGTCTCTGAGAATTGTGCACGATGACTAATGCTTGTGTAATCATTTTTCAGATAATCAATAGAGGGTCTCAACTCAAAGTAGGCACGCTCTGCTGAATATTGGAATTGATGTGCCGACATGAGGTGCAGCTTCCGATCGTTGCGTAGAGAATGCGAACGCTCGAAGATGTCACCTGTGTTGAAGTAATTCACATTGCTCCCCTTATATTCCACTTCGGGTTCTTCGTGGGTAAGAGTGACGTTACCAAAGACTTTGGCACGGTCGTGCGAATAGAGATAATCCAATCCGCCCATTTTTACGTCCAACTCGCCATCTTGTGCCCAACCTCCGTTCCATTGACCTGATGAACTTCCCATTTGGGTATCCTTGATATTGTTGAGATTGGCAAAGGCGGCAATGCGCATCTTTCCGCTATAGCCCATGCCAAAGGCCTTGCCCAAGTAGCGGTCGGAAGGAAGTCCATAACCGCCTTCCACGTTCCCCAACCAACCATTGGAATAGGCTTTCTTCAATATCACGTCCATCACCATATGCTCGTCCGCACCCATGGCTTTCTTACCATTAACTTTGGCTTTCAGATAATCATCGTTTGCCGCACGGTCGTACACCTTAATATTCTTCACCGTATAGGCTGGTAGATTTTCAAGGGCAACTTTTGGATTGCCCGCAAAGAAATCCTCTCCATTGACCATCAGGCTTTCGATAAACTTTCCGTTCACCTTAATTTGACCGTCTTTGAGTTCTGCTCCAGGGAGTTGTGCCACCAATGCATCAAGCATGGAGCCTTCTGCCAAGTCGAAAGCGGCCGCGTCATAGACTACAGTGTCGCCTCGCGTTACCATCTTGATATGAGTGGCACGGACGACGGCTTCTTTCAACTGTCTTGTCTTGACTTTCTTCATCCAAAGCGTGCCGATGCCAAGGATCGTATTGCGTTTGGAGGCTATTGTAAAATCTTTTTGCACTTCATTGTAACCTTCTTTTTCTGCACGCAAGGTATATTTACCTGGGCGAAAATCAAATTCAAGACTATAAGTGGCGCTCTGTACATCGGCATATGTTACCCTATATGGTACTTGAATGCTATCGTTAAGGTACAAAGTATACAGAGCATTTTCAATAGGCATTTCGGTAACCTCTTCATTGACTCCAAAACTTACTAAGCACTTTTGAGCATTGGCCACATAGAACTGGCAAAGCATGAGAACTAAAATGGATAGAAAATTTCGCATATGTATGGAATTTGTTTATATTTTATCATACAGAAAGGACTTGTACCCTCATTATTAGAGAGTACAAGTCTGGTTAGCTTAAAAACCGATGCACATTGTCGTTACAGTGGGAGTTGGTGAACCACTGGGGCCAATTGTTGGTGTTGTTGGTGTTGTAGGACCACAATAGTTGATTGTACACTGGTTTGAGCACTCAGGATTGGTGCATTCACCATTCGTACACTTGGGATTTCTGCAAATGTTTGCGTTTATATCCCCAATGATTGCCTTACCAACAGCAATCGATCCGAAGCCTCCTCTTAGGAGACCTTCGGCACTTGTCTGCAGTGGAGTATAATCCGACTGGACAAGCTGAACAAGATTTCTCTTGACCTTCATTGTAAATTATTATTTGAGGTTAATATTAGGCAATTTCTTGCCTTCGTTAATAATGTAGCGTACTCGTTTGTCGATTATTGCTACCTTATTTTCTTGTGTATATCCTGCAATGCAACCTGTAGCACCATTATGCTCTACCTTTTGCTGGCTGCATAAGCCATTGCACAATGGATAAATACTACATTTCATGCAAGCTTCTGTGCCCCATTTCAGTTTTGAACGGAGTAAAGATTTCTCGTTAAGTTGTAATGTGCCTTCTTCATTGATTGCTCCTTCTGACTTTTCTGGTGTAAAGTCTCTTGCCGTGCAATGGAAGAGATTTCCGTCATAGTTAATGACTATGTGATTATTATGCTCTGCATAGCAACGATACTTCTCTTGAGCATGTATGTCTGATGCGTTATAGCCACTTTCGACAAGCGTCTGGTAAACCTTATCTATATGGTTCTCTACTTCTTTATCACTTCCATGGTCTTGCCATACTCTGTGGAAATTGATTTGAAGATTCTTGGCAGGAACTATGCCTGTCTTTTCTAAGTCACCAGCCAAATCCATGAATGTTGCTACGTTTTCTGTCGTATAATTACAACGTAGTGAAACATTGAACAAAGGATTAGTCAGAGCATTCTTGCAATTCTCTAAAATCTTAAAGTAACTTCCTGTACCATTGGCTGTATGCCTTGTCTTATTATGCATACGCTCATTACCGTCCAATGTTATTTGAAAATGTACAGGCACTTTGAGGGAAGACAAAAAGTCCAACACCTTAGGGAAGAGCAAATAACCATTGGTTGTGAAGCCTACTTTAAAGTTTTTGCCATTGCTGATTGCTTGCTGATGCGCAAACTCTGCTAATGGTTTTACAATATGCTTGAACTGAATGAGTGGCTCTCCACCGAAAAATGACAAGTCAAAACTCTTCAGAAGTGGATCTGCCATTTTGTTGGCAATGAACTTGTACACTCTTTCCGATATTTCCTCTTTCATCGTTCGATTGGCTTGATGCTTCTCGTAGCAATACCAGCAACTCATATTGCAATCTAGGGTTGGATTTACGGTAAGAGAGAAAGAACTCGGATCATTGTCTTCTTTATCCCATTTGGCGATACACTTGCTTGACTCGTTTTCGCTTTCTGGAACAAGAAACTGCTTGGTCTGTAGATAATCGTAAAATTCGGGGTGAATCTTACGAATTTCGTCCACGTCATGTTTTTCATACAATTCCTTTACTTCTGGTGCAAGTACACTTACTTCATCAGTAAAAGCATTGTAGAGTACCCAACTCTCATCAATGAAAGATAGGTGATTATAAAGACTTTTCTTCATTATGTGTATTGTATTCATTTATCATTTTGTTTATTACGGAACCGATTACTCCTGATAAGGACAGTTCCCAATTCTTCTGAATATTGGGAATATAATCAGGAAGTTCCACTATTTCTGGAAACTCAGGGGCGAGTATTTCCCAATCATCAGATAGCCGCTCTTTATATTGGCTTACAAAGTTTATTGTTCGCCAATCTTGACAATCCTTTAAAAGACAGTGAGACTGTTCATCCAATTCTTGCAGGAACTCTTGCGAAAAAGTCTTTTTGGTCGACTTGTTGCGTTTGTTGAATCCCAAACGAGCTACAACATAGCAATAAACTCCACCCACTCCCTCAAGGAAAGAATAATCTTGATTACGTTTTATGCTCATACACATTATCTTTTTGTCAATTGTGCTCAGTTCTTCTTCGATACTATCTTCAATTAGATTGTGTGAGGCTGCGTATATCAAAGCCCAACCAATGCCAGCCAATCCATTTTGAAAAGTAAGATCATGACTTGCTTTTATGGATTTGCTCAATCTTTCCCATACTTCATATACCAGACTTTCAAATTCTGAGTAACCTGCTTCTACATAAAGTAAGCCTGCTATAAGGATTCCCCCCATACCTGAGAACAGACCTGCATTTGATATTTTTTCTGTTTCCTTTAGGATAAAGATACGTGCTTTATCGGCTTCTTTGTCAGTGATTCTTATCGTCTTTTGTGCCACCTTACGGCAGATGTCATTCAAATTCTTTATGTATGTAAAATCATTCTTTTTGAAAGTCTTGTAACACCGTGCTAATTTGTCAAGGTCATTCTTATGCAAAGACATATATTCCATTGCTTTGAAATATGTATCCTTGCTAAGATTCCAAGCTACCGCTTTGGCAAAGCATCTTTCTGATGTTGGAAACAACAATTCGCTGATAATCAGATTATTGTAGATGCATTGAAATGAGTAAACGGGATAAGGAAATTTCTTGCGATATATATGTCCAATCGTTAACTTGGGCAACAAATAGCAACCGCCTCCTTCTTTCCATGCTTTTATGCTGATGTATGCCTCTTCGCATCCATAATGTAAGAGCCCTTGCAATCCGTGGATCTTATTCCAGTAACTTTTTGAAGTAATATAGCCTGCTCCTAACACACATGGTATTTGGTTTTCAGCACATGTTGGTAGACATTCTGTGTATCCATTCCAATCTATAGCTGGAACGTATTTATTGGAACAGAATGACAGATAAGCTCCTTGCGGTGAGTATGATTTGGGGTGAACGGATACGTTGCCTTCTTCATCCTTCTGCAAACATATCGACTTGCAACATAATAGACGGTGCGGATTTGCATCTAACTCTCTTACGATGTATTCTGCCCACTCTGAATCGTAAAAACGCATATGAGCATCAAGCAATATAAAGTAAGGTGTCTTAGCTAATTGAGCGCCTCTTTCCTTGGATAAGGAAGCACCTAACCTATAGCTGTTGCGTACGTATGTTACATTTAGGCCACGCAATGAACCTGCATAATCAAATCCGTCATCACAGTCATCATCAATTGCGATGATGTCCACAGACATTCCAACAGTGTCTCGAATACTTTTGACGGTATTGGCAACCTCCTCACCCTCATTTTTAAAAGGCATTACCACAGTCAGTTTGTTTGTGGTATCGGGAATAAATGCGGGTTCTTGAAAAGCCTTTTTCTCCAGTTCTATCTGCTTCTTCAAAGCCCAAGCACGGATTTTTTGGGTTTTCTGTGCTTGTTCCTCGTGATGACAAGTGGTAACTTGCTGCTCATGCAAACGATAGTAAGTGAACACTTTATCAAGATTGACAAATTTCTTACCGCTCGCAAGCATCCTCATCCAAAGGTCATAATCCTCTGCATACTCCATTTGCTTGTCATAACGGAATTTTTCTTTACCGTTGATACTTGCTGTACGGAACATGACTGTAGGATGGCAAATACAACAATAATCCAACAGATCTGAGATGCAAAGACTACCACTTTTCACATTGAGATCATATAATGGTTCCTTTGTAGATTGCTTAAACACAGCCATTCGTCCTCCTATGAAATCTACATCGGGATGATTTTCCATGTATTCATATTGGAGAGTCAGCCTATTTGCGCACATAACATCATCTGCATCCATTTTGGCTATGTACTCGCCTTTTGCCTCGTCCAATAACAAGTTCAAGGAGCCTACATAGTCATGCTGGTTCTGAATCAATCGCACACGATTGTCTTTTATGTTTTTGACAATTTCACAACTGTTGTCTGTTGAGCCATCGTCAACAACAAGTAACTCAAAATCTTGAAAAGACTGAGATAAGACGCTGTTTATGCAATCCTTGATAAAAAGGGCTGCATTATACATTGGAATGCATACAGATATTTTCGGAGATGGTACCATGTTTTATTGTTTTTGATGGTGCAAAATTAGGTTCTTTCCATCAGAGGTAAATTGTCTATTTTCATACTTCTATTGTCATTTTCAAATAAATTACAACATAAAAATAAAAACATACAAGAGAAATGTTTACCTTTGCAGGAAAATACGAAGTAAGATTTATGCGGAAATCAGTTTTTTATAAAAGAGTATTGCATACAAAAGATGGGGTTATACCTCAATATTGTAATAAGGAAGGTTCATACTTGAAGGTTATACCACACAACAAGGGGATTTTGGATTCTGAGTTACATACCCACAATTTTTATCTAATTTTATGGATAAAAAAAGGACAGGGGACTCATTCGATAAATTTTCAAGATTTTCCAATTAGTGATAATCAAATATTATTATTTTCACCAGGAGACTTACATAAAGCAGTTTGCACGAATGAGGAAGACATCGCAATAGCCTTTTCAGAGGAATTACTCAATCTTCTACCATTTAAAATAGCCGATTGGATTCGTTATCATGTCTTCTGCAACCTTGGTACGCCACCAGTTGCTACTATTGATGACAACATCGCTGAAATACTAACGAGGTGGATAGAAGTTCTAAAATCGTTACTTGAAAATCAAAAGGATGATATAAATTATTGTACCGCAGCTACAATATCTGTTATACTCAAGGTTTTAAAGGAACATGCCTCTTGGGAAAATGATTCCATGGATTTTGAACTCCCCAAATTAAAAATAATATATGACTTCAAAAAATCGATTGAATTTAATCTAAAAAAATCGCATTCGCCTGCATTTTACTCTAAAGATATAGGGGTAGCAGAAAGCAAACTATTAGCTATAACGAAAGAGATTTTGGGATTAAGTCCTAAAAAAATCATAAATGAAGAAATAATCTTGAAAGCAAAAAAACTGCTTGCAGAAAACGAAATCATTATAAAAGAGATTTCTGAAGAATTAGGTTTTGCCGATGCACCACACTTTGTAAAATTCTTCAAGAAAGAAACAGGAATGACACCAAGTCAGTTTAAAGAGACCTTATAATTTTGTCTTTTCCCCACCGCTCATTCGGTCATAGTTTTGCACCAAAAAGTACAAGACTATGACCGATTTCAATTACTTACACATAACAGGCGTGAACGACCTGCCCGGCTATCATGCCGCGGCAGCGTTCACCACCAAAAGCAGCGAGGTTTTCAAGGAGGCGGAGGAGATTTCACCGCGCCATGTGAGCGACAAGGTGAGTTATATGCCTTGGGGAGCAGACGACCAAATGCCGTATGACATTATCAATCTGATTGAGAGTGATGAGACTCTAAGTACTTGCCAGATGTTCAATGCAGAGGTGTGCTATGGGAGCGGACTGGTGTACCAGACTGATGAAATGTGCAAACGGAAAGTGGTGAACGAGGTCGAGGAGTTCTTCTTGGATAACGACATGGCGAGTTATTTTCTCGGTGTTTGCCAGGACTTCAAACACTTTGGCTTTGCCGTGAGCGTGATTATTCTCAATGAACAAGGCAACAAGGTGGTGAGGGTGCTGCGCAAGGAGGCTTGCTATGTTCGCTTTGCCCCTGCCAACAAGGAGGGCGTGATACCACAAGTGTTATACGCGAATTGGCGCAACTCGGTGCGAGCGGAACAGGTGGAGGTGATTCCACTGCTCAACCCGCAAAGTCCTTGGACGGACTTGCAGGCACAGGTGAAGAAGGGCAAACGCAAGTTTGCCGTGGTCAGCCGTGTGCCGACGCCTGACAGCACGTATTATCCCATTCCTTATTATGCCTCGCTCTTCAAGGGCAAGTGGTACAATATCAAGCAACTCATCGGGGTGGCAAAGGAGGCTAAGCTGAAAAACTCTGCGCCTATCAAGTACCACATTGAGATTGCCAAATCGTTTTGGAGCAATATCTTCAAGGCGGAGGGCATTACCGACCGCGTGAAGCAACAGGAGCGAGTGAACGAGGAAAAGGACAACATCATCAATTTCCTCACGGGCATGGAGAATTCAGGCAAGGTGCTTTTCTCGGAGTTTTATGTGTCTCCCAACGGGGAGGAACAGCATGATGTGGTGATTAACAAGATTGAAACGGACAAAGAGGGCGGTGATTGGGCTACAGATATTATCGAGGCAGTGAATATGATGTGCTTTACCATGCGTGTGCACTCAAACCTTGTGGGTTCTGTACCGGGTAAGTCGCAAACTAACAATTCGGGCAGCGACAAGCGCGAACTTTATACGATTGCACAAGCCTTGCAAAAGCCGTATCACGACCTTTTGTTTAATGTGCACCGACTGATTATAAGGTTCAACAGGTGGGACGGGGCTTATCCCGACTGTCCGTTTATCCAGCTTACGACACTCGATGAAAATAAGGACGCAAAGCAGGTAAGCACAGAAGAGTAACTTTATAACCCCATAACCTAAAACCTCAAAACTACTATGTCTCTGTTGATACCCGATAACAATGTGCTTCTGCAATTCGTGCCGAATGTGCTGAAGTCTGTGCAAGGCGAGACCTTGCTTTTTGATAAAATTGCACCACACTTGGAGGTGGCGGAAGCGTGGCTTACGACCACGTTCCTCTCTGAGGCAGTTCTTGCGAAACTGCCCACTCGCAATGCCAACAACAAGTTGTTGCATTATGCGCGTATGGCTGTGGTGGCAGAAGCCATGCTCCATGCCGTTCCGCAGTTGGATTTGGTGCTTACACCCAATGGCTTGGGTGTTGTTTCAAACACCAATATAGCCCCTGCCAGCAAGGAGCGCGTGGAACGCTTGCTCCTGTCGTTGGAGAAAATGCGTGATGACACGTTTTCTATCTTGCTTCCCTTGTTGGCAAGTACGGAAGCATGGGCGACAAGCGACCCATGCCAATACTGGAGCCAGACGCTTTACCCGTGGTTGGATCTGCCTCGGAAACTTGGCAGCACCGACCACTCTTGGCAACAATATCAAGTCATTCATGAGAAACAAGTCGCCATCGAGGAACAATTGGCGCATGATTTCTTCTCCTGTGAACTCTTGGCGACTCTGCGCCAAGCAGAATTGTTGGGCAAATGGGGCGAGACCCCATCTGCGCCACACTACAAGCGTGCCTGGAAGCATATCTTCGCGATTGAACTATATATGCTCCGCGAGGACGAAGTCCCCGTGCCTTCTTGCATTGAGGTCGTAAACTCCCTCCGCAATGCTCCCGATGGAATCTTTGAAGAGTGGAAACAGTCGGAAACCGCTGCGCTCTTTGAAAATCATGGGTACAAAAATGACAAAAGAAAAGGTGGGTATTGGTTTTAACTTGTCTTTTCTTTCCAATAGATGCTTCCATACTTTCGCGGTATGGAAGCATTTTCTATTTCTCTGCCCAAGTCATGGTCGGAACTGTCCGACCAACAATTGTTGTTCTTCTTCCGACAAGTCGCACGCGATTTGCCGATGAATGAGGTGTTAGCCCTTTGCGTTTGCAAATGGGCTGAAATTGTTGTGCTTTGTCATGCAGACAAACACTCCTGTTTGGTCAAGGACAGGAAAAGTAAACGCCAGGTGGTGCTTGCCGATTGGCAAATCACCTTTGCTGCGCGACAACTCGCGTTCTTGGAGAGTTTTGCTCCCATGCCTGTGCGCATTTCTGTCATTGGCGGTGCATCGGCAGTCGCTGCCGATTTGCAAGCCGTTCCCTTTGAGGATTATCTCGCTTGCGAGAACTATTACCAAGGCTTCCTGCACACGCAAAGCATGGAATGCCTTGCAGAGATGGCGCATTTGCTTTATCCAAAACTTTCGGACAAAGCTTGTTTGGAGAAAGCAGAACTGCTTTCTGTATTCTATTGGTTCGCTTCCGTCAAAGCGAACTTCACCCGTATGTTCCCACACTTCTTCACCAATATACCCCAAGAGAAAAGCAATCTCTTGGGGAGTGCGGATTTGGGCGTCGGAGAGGAACTCCGACAGGCGATGAACGCACAAATCCGTGCGCTCACAGGGGGCGACATCACCAAGGAAGCAGCCATTCTGCAAATGGACTGTTGGCGTGCCTTGACGGAACTTGATGCCAAGGCGCGAGAGGCAGAGGAGATGCGCAACCAACTAAAGTAACTTTATAACCTCATAACCTATGAACTTAAAACTTAGCTCTTGGAATGCTACGGCATTCTTTCAAGATTTGGTTACACGCAACAAGTTCGCCACCGCACAAGGCTTTTCTTTCTGTCGCGTGTCGGGCTTGGAAGGCTTTGAAGAGGCACTGCAAGCCATGCAAAGCACCACGGCTTTTGTCTGCGTGAGCGACATGAGCCAAGGCTATATCGCTCTCGCCAACACGCCACGCACAAGGCGCGTGAAAACCATCTTCCTTGCCATGCGCCATGCCATTGATGACATGGAGGCAAGGCTCAGCTGCATGGAAA
>UQQN01000060.1 GCA_900543155.1 uncultured Prevotella sp. | reverse complement strand
GACAAGCCCATTGGCAGAATTAAGTATGCACTAAATTAATTCCGCCAACAGGTTAAGAGTATGAAGAAGATTTTACTTTCATTGTTTACATTCGTTGTCGCTTTGACTTCAGCTTTTGCTGACGAGGCAAAGTTCGACTTCACTGCCCCCCAAACACTCACACCTGCTGTTACTCCCTCTACCGAAGCTTCTACAGGTGTTAACGTTGTCGGTATGACCTTTACCAACAAAAATGTTTCTGTAGCTTTCTCAGGTGAGGACGAAAAAGCTAAAATTTTTACAGGAAGCGAAGCTAAGGGTTTCCCCATTGAACTCCGCATTTACAAAAATGCAACGATGACCATTACTGCCCCCCAAGGCAAGAACATCACTTCTATTGAATTTAATGGTTATACCATTAAGTTTAATGCTGACAAAGGTTCACTCGAAAAAAAGGCCTGGACTGGTAGCACCAATTCTGTAGTATTCACTCCTACTGAAACAAGTAAAGTGAACACTATCGTAGTAACTTACGGCGAAGGTGGTGGCGATGTAGTAGATCCTACTCCCAACCCTGTAGACCCCACTCCTTCACAGGGTACTGGTAATGGTTCACTCGAAAATCCTTTTGACGCTGTAGCAGCTAACAATTTAGCTGCAAGTTTGGAAAAGGGCAAAATGACAGACACTGATTACTACATCAAGGGTAAGGTTTCTGAAGTTAGAGAAGCTTACAACACTGCATTCGGCAATGGTTCATTCTGCATCTCTGTTGACGGAACTACCGAAGGTCAGTTCCTCGTATGGCGTGCCCTCTACCTCAAAAATGAAAAGTATGCAGATGGTAAGGTAAACGTAAAGGTTGGTGATGATGTTATTGTTTGCGGTAAAATCATGAACTACGTTGACAAGAACGGCAATTCAACCTACGAAACTGCTCAAGGCAAGGCTTACCTCTACTCTTTGAACGGCAAAACTGATTCTGAGGTTATTGTCCCCGCTCCCGAAGCTAAGGGTAAGGGTACTTTGGAAGATCCCTACAATGCTGTTGCTGCCATTGAAGCTGCAAGCAAACTCGACAAAGACACAAAGACTGAAGCTGATGTTTACATCAAGGGTATCGTCTCAAGCGTAACCCACGCCTACAGCACTGAATTCGGTACGGCTCAGTTCTCTATCTCTGAAGATGGCAAGACTCCCTATTCTTTCCTCTGCTATGGTGTTTACTACTTGGACAACAAGAAGTATGACGACGAAAACAAGACTAACATCAAGGTGGGCGACGAAGTGATTGTTTGTGGCAAGTTGATGAACTACAATGGTACACTCGAAACTGCTAGCAAGGAGTGCTACCTCTACTCTCTCAATGGTATCACTACTGGCATCCAGAACGCTATGGTTGCTGGCAACGCAAAGCAAACTATCTACACCATCGATGGTCGCAAGGTGAACAATGCTGTTAAGGGCGTTTACATCATCAATGGTAAGAAGGTGATTAAGTAAGCAATACACTCCTTTATAAGGAAGTGATAAACAAATTTAATAATCCCCATTTGCACATGGCAAGTGGGGATTTTTTTTTGCACCACAAAAAGCGACTTCTCCTCTTGAAACTCATGTTTTAATCATAAAAAAATACAAATACACACGTTTTCAAGACTTTTTCTCTATTTCAAACAAAAAAGTCGGCACATAGCACGTCACAAGCCGAATTAAATTGCTATTTTTGCGTGTTTATTATACGGTAATAAAAAATATTCACAATAACAATAATCAGATGAACGTGATAACCAAAACCGTTTCGTTGCCCGATGGACGCACCATCAGCATCGAAACTGGAAAATTGGCCAAGCAAGCTGACGGCGCAGTTATGTTGCGCATGAACAATACCATGCTTTTGGCCACCGTTTGTGCTGCAAAGACGGCTCAGCCCGGCACAGACTTTATGCCCCTCCAGTGCGATTACAAAGAAAAATACAGCGCAGCCGGACGTTTCCCCGGTGGCTTCACCAAGCGCGAAGGTCGCGCTGGCGATTACGAAATTCTTACCTCACGTCTTGTTGACCGTGCTCTCCGCCCCCTCTTCCCTTCTGACTACCACTGCGAGGTGTACGTTAACATCACGCTCTTCTCAGCCGATGGCGTTGACATGCCCGATGCTTTGGCAGGTTTTGCTGCCTCTGCTGCACTCGCTGCTAGCGACATCCCCTTCGAAGGTCCTATCTCTGAGGTTCGCGTAGCTCGCATCAATGACGAATATGTAGTTAACCCCACTTTCGACCAACTCAAAGAGGCTGACATGGACATCATGGTAGGTGCTACTGAAGACAACATCATGATGGTTGAAGGCGAAATGGACGAGGTTCCTGAAAGCGCATTGCTCGAAGCCCTCAAGGTGGCTCACGAAGCTATCAAACCCATGTGCCAACTCCAGAAAGAACTCTCTAAGGAACTCGGTACCGATGTAAAGCGTGAGTACGACGACGAGGTAAACGACGAAGAACTCCGTCAGCAGGTAAAAGACGAGTGCTATCAGCCCGCTTATGCCATTGCTGAAGCAGGTGACCACGACAAGCACCAGCGCGAAGAAGCCTTCACCAAAATCCGCGAAGACTTTAAAGAACGCTATGCTGCTGCTCACCC
The DNA here is from genome assembly GCA_900543155.1 of uncultured Prevotella sp. Lineage (GTDB taxonomy): Bacteria > Bacteroidota > Bacteroidia > Bacteroidales > Bacteroidaceae > Alloprevotella. The sequence continues at coordinate 12,320 of UQQN01000060.1, read as the reverse complement.
CGAGCTCTCAGCCGACGAACTCGAAGAGAAGAATTCTTTGGTAGACCGCTACTATCACGATGTAGAGCGCGATGCCATGCGTCGTTGCATCCTCGATGAGGGCAAGCGTCTCGATGGTCGTAAAACTACCGACATCCGCCCCATTTGGTGCGAGGTTTCTCCCCTTCCCATGCCTCACGGTTCAGCCATCTTTACACGTGGCGAAACGCAGGCTTTGGCTACTGCCACTCTCGGCACTAAGCTCGACGAAAAGATGGTTGACGATGTACTCGACAAGAGTTACATGCGCTTCCTCCTTCACTATAACTTTCCTCCCTTCTCAACAGGCGAAGCCAAAGCACAACGTGGCGTAGGCCGTCGCGAAATTGGTCATGGTCACTTGGCATGGCGTGCATTGAAGGGTCAAATTCCTGCAGACTATCCTTACACCGTACGTGTAGTGAGCGACATTCTCGAATCTAACGGTTCATCGTCAATGGCTACCGTATGTGCTGGTACACTCGCCCTCATGGATGCTGGTGTACCCATCAAGGCTCCTGTAAGCGGTATTGCCATGGGGCTTATCAAGAACCCTGATGAAGAGAAGTATGCTGTGCTCTCAGACATCCTCGGCGACGAAGACCACTTGGGCGATATGGACTTCAAGACCACTGGTACAGCCAAGGGTCTTACTGCAACCCAAATGGATATTAAGTGCGATGGTCTTTCATACGAAATCCTTGAAAAGGCACTTGCACAAGCTAAGCAAGCTCGTGAGCACATCTTGGGCAAGATTCTCGAAACTATGCCCGCTCCCCGTGCCGAACTCAAGCCCCACGTTCCCCGCATCGAAGCCTTTGAAATTCCCAAAGAATTCATCGGTGCTGTTATTGGCCCCGGCGGAAAAATCATTCAGGGTATGCAGGAGGAAACTGGTGCAACCATCACCATCGAAGAAGAAGACGGCGTAGGCAAGATCCAAGTTTCTGGTCCTAACAAAGCCAGCATCGATGCTGCCGTAGCTAAGATTCGTGCCATCGTTGCAATCCCCGAGGTTGGCGAAGTTTACGAAGCCAAGGTAGTTAGCATCATGCCCTACGGCTGCTTCGTAGAATTTATGCCGGGTAAGGAAGGCTTGCTTCACATCTCAGAAATTGCATGGAAGCGCCTTGAGTCTGTCGAAGAGGCTGGCATCAAAGAAGGTGATACCATCGCAGTAAAACTCCTCGAAATCGACGAAAAAACAGGCAAGTTCCGTCTTTCACACCGCGTACTCGAAGAGAAGCCCGAAGGTTACGAAGAACGCCCTGCACGTCGTCCTCGTCGCGAAGGTGGCGAAGGTCGTCCCGCACGTCGTCCTCGCAACAACGACTAATGCACACACCACAAGTGTGAATGCATAGGCTACACTCCCTTTCGAAAATTGAATGAAAGAAAGCCATAGATGCTTGAAATCCCCTTGCACCCCCATTGAGGTGACAAGGGGATTTCTTTGTTTATAGCTTAATTCTTACACCGAAACCTTGCCCCCCTATTCCGCCAAACATTTTGTTCCACCAAACACCCATTATTTACGTAAAACAGAACAACAAATACGAAAAAAGCACACATAAGCGTCCCCTTTTAACCAATTATTAAAAAAATAGGCATTTTATTTTGTGCCTTGCGCACAAGGCATTAACTTTGACTGTCGAAAATAAAAAAACACAATGATTCAAATTGCTAAAACCCAATCCTCACGCATCGCATGGATGCTTTTAGCCCTGTGCATTGTCACGCTCTTTTTGTTTTTAGGCAATACACTCTTCAACACGCGTGGCGAGCCCCGCGAGGCTGTTGTAGCACTCTCTATGTTGCAAGATGGCAATTGGGTGTTGCCCGTAAACAATGGCGTAGACATGGCATATAAACCTCCCTTCTTTCACTGGTTAGCTGCACTATGTTCCTTGCCCTTGGGCCATGTTACCGAATATACCGCTCGCATGCCGTCTGCCATTGCTGCCACCATCATGGTCATAGCTGGTTTCAGTTTCTATAACAAACGCCGTGGCACGGCATTAGCCCTCATTATGGCACTCGTCACACTGAGCAATTTCGAGGTACATCGTGCCGCCGTAGCTTGCCGTGTCGACATGGTTTTGACGTGCATGATGGTGCTTTCGCTCTATTTGCTTTATGGCTGGATGGAGCGTGGCATGAAGTTTAATCTCAAAGAAGGTCCATGGGGTGCCATTCTGTGCTTAAGTGGAGCCTTCCTTAGCAAAGGCCCCGTAGGCGCTTCCCTACCCTGCTTAGTCGTGGCAGTTTTTGGATGGGTACGCCAAAAAGGATTTCTCAACGTGCTGTGGCGCTTGGCAGTCGTGGGCGTGCTCTGTTTGGCATTGCCCACAGTGTGGTATGTAGCAGCCTACGAACAAGGCGGACAGCGTTTTCTTGACCTTGTGTACGAAGAGAACGTGTTGCGCTTGCTTGGCAAAATGAGCTATGCCAGCCACGAGAACCCTTGGCCCTACAACGTGATGACCCTTCTCACAGGCTTTGTGCCCTACACTTTATTGGCACTTATGGCACTCTTTGTGGCAGATTGGAAACAACTTTGCACTAAGTTTGGCACTCCCAATCAATGGTGGACACGCTTGAAAACGTATGTAAAAGACATGGACGACGCGCGTTTGTTTTCATTGCTGAGTTTCGCCATCATCTTTGTGTTCTATTGCATACCCAAGAGCAAACGCAGCGTATATTTGTTGCCCGTTTATCCCTTTGTGGCATACTTTGTGGCAGAGTTTCTGCTATGGTTGCGCCACCGTCATCTCCGTGTACTCGTAGCCTTTGGTTGGACCTTAGCCACCCTCACCACTTTGCTCACACTCACCTATGTGGTGGTGCGCATGGGACTGATTCCCGACAGCATCGTGGCACATGGTAAACATGCAGCACAAAACATCGCCATGCTCAATGCACTGCGTACAGAAGGTATTGGGAGCGTAATTTGGGCTATACCCCTTGTGGCAGTATGGCTCTTTGTCAAGCATCGTCACACACGTCCCCTTGCCACCACGTTCACCCTAATTTTCTGTCTGTTTTTTACCTTAGATGGCGTGTATCAACCACCCATACTCAATGTAAAGAGCGACAAACCCTTGGCTACGTATATCGAGACGCAACAACCCACAGGGCGTATTTACTCCTTCCGCACCGATGTTAACCCTGGCAACCCACTCCACCCCTTTACCATCAACTTCTATTTGGGCGACCGCGTAGTACCTTTCGAGGCTTTTATGCCCACACACGGGTTGCTCATTGTAGGCAACGACGAGATTGAGGCATTCCACACGCGTTACCCTCATTATCGCACAGAATTGGTAAAAGACTTCGACCACAAAAGTTGCGACGACCACAAAATGCTGAAGCTCTACCGCTTTACCAAAGCGTAATGACGAGGTTAAAAAAGGAGCTTCTAAAGGCATTAATTTTCTAAAAATCTCTGATTCACCCTCACGCAAAAATCTGCCATAATGAAACACCCCATCACGGGCGAAGCCCTTCGCTTTGTTTTGGTAGGCGTATTTGCCACCATGCTTCACTACGGGCTCTATCTGCTTATGCAAGGTTGGATGCAAGTAGACTTTGCCTATAGCATAGCCTACGTGCTTAGCTTCATAGCCAACTTTTACCTCACAGCATGGTTTACCTTTCGTGCAGCCCCCTCATGGCAAAGATTTATGGGCATGGGTGGCGCACATGCGGTGAACTATTTACTGCACCTTGGGTTGCTACACACCTTTTTGTGGCTCGGCGTGCCCAAAGTATACGCCCCACTCCCCGTACTCTGCATAGCCGTACCCATAAACTTTTTGTTAGTCCGATTCGTATTTAAAAGAAAATGAAACTCACCCTCATAGTACCCTGTTTTAACGAGGAGGCGGTGTTGCCCCAAACCACTGCCCGCCTCACTGCCGTGCTCAACCGCTTGCAGAACTCGCAGCGCATCAGCTTGGGACAAATTCTCTATGTAGACGATGGCAGTTCCGACCGCACCTGGGCTCTCATTACGCAACACGCAGCACAGCACCCTTGCGTCAAGGGCATAAAGTTGGCACACAACGTGGGACACCAACAAGCGCTTTGGGCAGGACTTGAATGGGCTGCCGCACACAGCGATGCTGCCATAAGCATTGATGCCGATTTACAAGATGATGTAGAGGTGATTGGCGAGATGGTGGACTATTACCTCAAAGGCATCGACGTGGTGTATGGTGTGCGCCGCCAACGCCAAACCGACACATGGTTTAAACGCTGCACAGCACAGGGTTTTTATAGGCTGATGCGCAGCATGGGTAGTGAGGTGGTTTATAACCATGCCGACTTTAGGCTGATGAGCCGTCGTGCCATGCAAGCCTTGTTGAGCTATCCCGAACGCAATCTTTTTCTACGTGGCATGGTAACCACTTTAGGGTTCAACACCGCCATGGTGTATTACGACCGTAGCGAGCGCTTAGCAGGTGAGTCAAAATATCCGCTTCGCCGCATGTTGGGTTTAGCCTTCGACGGCATCACATCGTTTTCGGTGCGCCCACTGCAATACATCACTTTTTTAGGTTTGCTATTTATGGGCATTTCCTTCTGCGCCATAGTCTATGGGGTGGTGTCGTATGCCGAAGGCCGTGCCATAGCAGGTTGGACGTCGCAACTCGTCAGCATTTGGTTTATTGGCGGTGCCATTCTGTTAGCTTGTGGCATTATTGGGGAATATGTAGGTAAAATCTACACGGAAGTTAAACGCCGCCCCCGCTATTTTGTGCAAGACTGCGTAGGGATGAAAAACGAGGAGGAAAAGTAGATTTCTCAAAAAGTAAAAAAAGTAAAGGGCATGCGAAACAACTCGCAGCCCTTTACTTTTTATTTATAAGTGCATTACATCAAGCACTTTATGTGCATCCTTATTTTGTACGATCTACGTTACGAAGGTTCGGGTTCTTTTCAACTTCGAGAACAGGATAAGGCAAGTAAATGCTTTCGGCACCCTGCCAGGTAGAGTTTACTACATTTACGCTTTCCTTAGCCTTGTATACTCTACCATCAGCAGGGTCTACAATATCTTGGTCGGCATTTGCAACACGGAAGTCGAAGTTTTTCTTCAACTCGTTCATACGGAATTCGTCCGAACGACGTGTTACCATAGCTACCCAGTAACCAGCAACTTCCCAACCATGTTCAATATAGCAAGCCTCAGCCAACTGTTCGGCTGTCATAGCATCGATGCTAACAACCGAACCATCGCCCAAAGTTACGTTATAAGGATCATCGCAAGCACGCTCACGCACCTTCTTCAAGCAGTCTTTAGCAAATGAGAGGTCGGTAGCACCACTGCGAGCAGCACTCTCTGCATACCAAAGCAAGAGTTCTGAATAACGAATCACGCGGTGACGATGGTCATTTACCATACCCTTCCAGTTGGGTTTAGTATAGTCGTAGGGAGCAGCAATGGCATTGCCCTGTGCATCTGCATTCACTGTGAAGTTACAGAACATAGGGTGATATTCAGGAACTACCTTTGAACCATCTGCATTAAGTGCCCACCAATCAACTGTTTTAATGATGGTATAAGAGTCCTTATCTTGGAAGGTAATCTTCTCAGCATAAGTAGCCTTTTTACGATTACCTTCGGGGAAACGCTTCCAGAAGGCGATTTCGCCCCAAGCATCACCCCAGCCACCATCGCCAAGGCTCTCAAAACGATTGCACGATGTAAACTCTGAGTCGTTGCTCCACCAAGGCAGCGGACTGTAGTCAATACCAAGAATGGTTTCTTTGTTGTAATTATGACCCATTGAGTATACATGGCTCCAATCGTTGTCAAGATAGAAACCATACTCGCTATTATTGTCGATAACCTCCTTAGCAAGTTTGGCTGCTTCGCCATAATACACTGTCTTGTTGAGCGGATAGCCTGCCATCGACATATATACAGCCGTAAGTGCTGACTGAGCAGCTTGCTTAGTTACAAAAGCATCAATGCCATTGTGATGAGCAGGCTCACTTGTATAGCTTGTGGGCAATACGTCAATAGCAGCCTTCATTTCTTTTACGATATAATCATAAACATCAGCTATTGATGAAGGAGGAGTGGCACCATTCGACAGAACTGCATTCTGTTCGACAATGGGTAACGGACCATAAAGACGTACCAAATAGTAGTAAGCAAATGCACGCCAGAAGTGTGCCTGACCTACAGCTACTTTCGCAGCATCAACATAGGTTGAGGCTTCGTCAACCTGAATGTTGTTGATAATATTATTGGCAGCCTCAATGATTTTATAATTTTTTTCCCAAGCTTCGCGAACACCCTTATTGTTGTTTGATGCTGAGAAACCATCCATTTCGGCGCAAGCCTGCTTGTTCGATCCGGGGTTGGCAGTGATGTCATCGCCTTGCCACTGCGGATAGAGCATATTGGTGTAGATTTGCGACACGTTAACCTGGGTGTAAAGTGCGTAAACAGCACTATTCACAGCATCGGTACTATTATAATAAGATTTGGGGTCGAGCTGACCTTTGGGGTCTTCTGTTAAGAAGTCGCTACATGAAGCAGAAAAGAGCCCTGCCGCAAGCATGCAGCCCAAAAATATTTTAGATTTCATGATAAAATACTTGTGTTGAAGGGGATTAAGATTAGAATGTAGCTCTCACACCAAAGGTGAATGTACGTGGGTTTGGATAAGTACCCATGTCGATACCTGCATTGGCATTGCCACCACCCGAGTGGAATGAGTTACCTGCGGGGTCGATACCTTTATACTTAGTGATGGTGAAGAGGTTCTGACCCGAAACGCTAATGCGAAGGTCAGCAAACTTAGTCATGCTCTTAGGCAATGTGTAAGCCACACTGAGGTTTTCGAGACGCACATAAGTAGCATTCTCTATCCACTTGTCGCTATTGCCATATACCTTCGAACCCGCACCGAGTGTAGGCATATCCTTGCCCACATTGTTGAAGTAGTCCTTGTCGGTCACAAACTTCGAAGCACCTGGAGTTGAGTTCATGGTGTAACGCACCAAGTTCAAACGCTTGCCACCAAAGGCTGAGTTAAAGAAGAAACTGAAATCCCAATTCTTATAAGAGAGCGTATTATTCCAACCTACTGTCAACTTAGGACTTGCATTGCCAAGTATCTGACGGTCGTCACCACTGGGAGTTGCTGTTTTGTTGCCATTCTTGTCATAGTACATATCAATCCACTGACCTTCAGCATTCTGCTCAACACCAGCCCATTTGTAACCATAGAAGGTACCAATAGCCTCGCCTTGCATAATGATGGTACAAGGATCAACGGTACCCGCAGCAGGCGAAGCACCATCGATGCTCTTGTTAAGCTTCACCACCTTGTTTTTGTTGTGCGAGAAGCTGAATGTAGAAGTCCACTGCCAGTCGCGAGTCTGAATAATACGACCTGTAAGTGTAAGGTCAAAGCCCTTATTTTCAACTTCTCCCTCATTTACCCAATAAGACATACCACCAATAATGTCGCTCGATGTTTCGCGGAGCAAGGCATCTTTGGTCTTCTTATAGTAATAATCAAAACCTACACTCAAACGATTCTCAAACAAACCAAGGTCTACACCAAAGTCGAATTGGTGAACCTTTTCCCATGTAAGGTCGGGCGTTTCAACACCATGTGGCCAATAACCTGTGTACATGTTGTTGGTACCAAAGTCGAACGAGGTGGCTGAAAGCATAACCATGGTTGAATAAGGATCAACATCCTGGTTACCAATGATACCATAGCTGGCACGAATCTTCAAGTTGCTCACGGGCTTCACATTTTTCATGAAGTCTTCCTGGCTTACAGTCCATGCTGCAGCTACTGAGGGGAAGTAGCCCCACTTTTTATTAGTGAAACGACTTGAACCATCAGCACGGAATGTACCTGTAAGCATGTACTTATCCTTGTAATTATACATTACGCGTGCTACAGCCGAGAGCAATGCCCACTTTTGGTAGCTATTAGACACTGTCTTAGACTTGGCATTGTCAATATTCCAATAACCCACACTTTCGCTCGAAAGGTTTGTACCCTTCATCATCATGTAGCGACGTTCATAGCTGGTAGCCTCCCACACACCTGTTGCGGTTAAGCCATGACCATTCCAATTATGATTGTAAGTAAGGTTATTTGTGGTCTGCAACAACATTTGGTAGGTATCAGCATTCGAAGCGCTGCTTGTTCCTTGTGGATTAACCTTTGCTGTTACAAACGAATAGCTCTTTGAGTCTTTATAATCTACACCATTGGTCGTGGTGAAAGTAAGCCCATCAACAATGTTGAACTTCAAGTCGATATGACCATTTACCACATCGCGCATGCGGTCGTTGTCATTTTCCTTGAGCGCACCATAGGGATTCGCCTGCGAAACAACATTATAGGGGTCGCGTGCATAGAATCCATTTGAAAGAAGCATATTCATGGTGGGCGAGAAGTTCAAACCATTCCAAATGGGGTTATCTTGGTTTTGATGGAAACCACCGCCCTTGCCCTGACCACGCGATAAATTTACATCGGCAGTCAGTTCGAGCCACTTGTAGAGTTTTGAGTGTACATTAGCCTTTACAGCATAACGCTTAAACTCGGTGTTATAAATTACACCCTTGTGGTCCAAATAGTTACCCGACACGTAGAACTGCGTATCTTCGTTACCCTTAGAAATGGCCAACTTATAGTTTTGGGTCACACCCGTTTGCAAGAGTTCGTCCATCCAGTCGATACCAGGATTCGTACCATTGAGGTAGTCTGTCATCGCATCGCTGGTTGCCAAACCATTGGCTACCAAAGCTTGTGCATATTCTGCAGTACTCAACTTTTCGGGAATGTGGTAAGCGTTGCTCACACCTACTGAGGCATCGAACACCACTTGGGTCTGTCCTGCCTTACCCGACTTGGTTTGCACCAATACCACACCATTGGCACCACGGGCACCATAAATGGCGGTAGAAGAGGCATCCTTCAACACCTGAAGACTCTGAATATCCTCGGGGTTGATGCCTTCGAGTCCACTTTCGCGCACGATACCATCTACTACGTAGAGGGGTTCGTTGCTCTTGTTGATAGAACTTGAACCACGCACACGAATTTTGATGTCGCCACCAGGAGTACCATCGCTCAACACTTGCACACCTGCCACACGACCTTGCAAGGCATCGCTTACCTGAGTGATGGGCTGATCTTTAAACTGCTTATTATCCATCACAGCTACCGCACCTGCCAAGTCGGCCTTGCGCACTGTACCATAGCCAATAACCACAGCTTCGTTAAGAGTATTGTCGACGCTTTCGAGTTCAACATTCAAGGTTGAACCCGTTACTTTTTTCTCAACACGTTTGTAGCCAATGTAAGAATAAACTAACGTTTGGCCTGCGTTAGCCTTAATTGTATACTTACCATTTGCATCAGTGGTGGTGCGCACCTTTGTGCCTTTTACCACGATAGTTACACCCACAAGGCCTTCGCCTGTATTGTCGGTGATTCTGCCGCTCACTGTGCCCTTAGTTTGGTTGATAGAAGTTGTTTCGCTTGTGGTTGGGGCTGCATAAGAAGCAGTTGCATTAGCTGTACCAATCAGCAATCCCAAAGTAAGCGGTAAGACGTTTCTCAAACGCTTAAACCATATCGGAGTGTATGTACATCCGACGGATGTTGTAGGTTTCATACGCTAAGAGTATATTAGACTTTTGTTAGAAAGATTTGATTGAAAACGGCGCAAATTTAAAGTACAGTTTTCAATTACGCAAATAAACTGTCTAATATTTTTCATCAAATTAGCATTTCTATGTTTAAAAACATAAAATCAGAGGCTTTTCAGCAGCCAATTTTCTAAATTCTCGACTTTACAATGTGTAACGACCCCCATTCAACTTTGATGCTTTATAAAGATTTTATCTTACGTTCTGTCAGCTCTTGAAGATAAAGAGAAAGTTCGGGAGTCAACTACTTTTATTATCAACTCCCGAACTTTATGGCAATGAAGGCAGCACGAAGAATGCCATAAAAACCAAACAATCTATTTAGTCCTTTAAGCACCCAATAGGAACCACAAATACACTATCTTTTCTTCGATAAGCAAAGTCACCTGTTCCCGTAAGAACCATCATGAAAGAGGGGGCATTCATTTTTTCTATATTGATTTTTTCTGCAAGCGTTTTAAGATTCTCGGCTCCTTCATTGATAAGCCTATCTCCACCCAACTTTACTTCAACAAGCCCGTATTTGCCATTACGAAGATGTACTACGGCATCGCACTCTAAACCATTTTTATCACGATAATGATATACCTCTCCATCTAATGCATCAGCAAAAACTCTCAAATCTCGCACACAAAGGGTTTCGAAGAATAAACCCATCGTATTGAGATCGTTAATAAGGTCTTTTGGTCCAAGACCTAACACCGCCGTACCGATGGAGGGATCTATAAAGTAGCGTGTGTTTGCTGTGCGGATGGCTGTTTTTGACCGCAGATTTGGATTCCACGCCTCTGAATCTTCAATAACAAAAATTTTGCGTAACGCTTCCAAATAGCTTCCGGCTGTTTTTACACTAATTTCGTTTTCATCGTTTGTGGCCATATCTGCCACGATAGTACCTATGGTGGCTTGCGAACCTTGGTTACGAGCATACGACCGTAGTAACAACCTTGTAGTGGTAGCATTGCGACTAACACCATCCACACGCGAGACGTCTTTTTTGATAACAGCGTCTACATAATCGAAAGCTTGTACCAACGCGGCTTCAGTTTGTAAAGTGCAAGCAAATGGCCAACCGCCTCGACAAATCAAAAATGCAAGATCGTCTATTTGTAATTTATTGACCGCTGCTATTTTCTCGGGCGATTCGAATAAATGTGCTAAACTAACCTTTCCATTTGATTCGCCCGATTCATACAAACTCATAGGGCGCATGGTTAACCAACTAAATCGCCCTGTCCCAGAATGATGTATATCTTTTTCTTCAGCAGGAACAGCTGAACCCGTCAACACAAACTGTCCTACTTTATGACGATGGTCTACTTCAAATCTTATCGCATCCCACAATTTGGGGGCTAATTGCCATTCGTCAACCAACCTTGGGGTTTCGCCATCTAACAATACTGAAGCATCTATCTCCGCCATCTGCAAATTGGTTTCTAACGAAGACGGATTGTCCATATATAGAATGCTTTTTGCTTGTTGCTCTGCTGTGGTTGTCTTTCCACACCATTTGGGGCCTTCTATTAAAATAGCCCCTTTGCTTGCTAATTTTTTTTCAAGCATTTTATCAGCTATTCTATGTTTATACTCCATATTTCAAATTATATTGGTTTTCAGGTGCAAATATACTTATTTTTTTTCACATTTCCTCAGTTGGCGCATTTTCATTTCCTCAGTTGGCGCAATTTTGTTTCCTCAGTTGGCGCGTTTTCGTTTCCTCAGTTGGCGCAATTTTGTTTCCTCAGTTGGCGCAATAAGGGAATGGCAGAGACAAAATGGAGGTGCGTTTGGGGAGGATTTTTAGAAGGAAAAAGGGGGACGATTATAAATATTCAGAAAGGGGGCACTACGGCTTTATGCACAAAAACTTGGGGTTTTGCTTTGCCCTTCGCGCTTCATGGTGTAAATTTGCAGCAAATAAACAAAATCAATAGAAAAGCTTATGAAACTCTTACTTTTGGGCAGCGGCGGCCGTGAGCACGCTTTAGCTTGGAAAATTGCGCAAAGTGCACAAGTAGAAAAACTTTTTATTGCTCCAGGTAATGCGGGTACTGCAAACGTGGGCGAAAATGTAGCGCTGAAGGCTGACGACTTTGATGGTGTAGCAGACTTTGTAGTAGCTAATGGCATCGACATGGTTGTGGTAGGTCCTGAAGACCCATTAGTAAAGGGCATTTACGACTATTTTAAGCAACGTGCTGATGTGGCTGGAGTGCCCGTGATTGGACCCTCGAAGGCTGGTGCTGTGCTTGAAGGCTCAAAGGACTTTGCCAAGGGCTTTATGAAGCGTCACCACATTCCGACAGCTGCGTACGAGACTTTTGATGGTACACAGGTGGAAGAGGGTTGCCGTTTCTTAGAAACGCTGCAAGCTCCGTATGTGCTTAAGGCTGACGGCTTGTGCGCAGGTAAGGGTGTGCTGATTGTGCCTACACTCGAAGAGGCTAAAAAAGAATTGCGCGACATGCTTGGCGGCATGTTTGGCAATGCTTCGAGCCGTGTGGTGATTGAGGAATTTTTGAGTGGCATTGAATGCTCGGTGTTTGTGATGACAGATGGTAAGCACTATCAGATTTTGCCCGAGGCTAAGGACTATAAG
>UQQN01000059.1 GCA_900543155.1 uncultured Prevotella sp. | reverse complement strand
AGTGCATAGTACCAAAGTGGTTGTAGCCCTCGCGAATGCCAATAACCTCGCGTGCAACCTTAAAGGTGTTAGAAATTTTTGGTACTTTTGTGGTTTTGACTATTCTTTTCTTTGTGACAGGTGGGCATAAGAAAAACCCGAACGTTGGTAAATATTCGAGAGAAAGACAACTAAAAAATATTACGAAACGGGTAAAATACGCTATCTGTATGATCGTGATAATGACTGATTGTTGTTTGTCTTTATTTGGGGCAAAGGTTATGTTTGAACTGCCTGGTTGAATGTTGAACTAATATTAAATACCAGCGTACTTAGATAACAGAAAGAAATCGAAGACGGAAATTGTAAGGCGCAATCAAAAGAAGGTTGATGAAGCTGTAAGGACTGTGATTGACTATGTAAATTCGGATAGAATAAAAATTACTTGGTAAATAGAGATTACGATTGGTTGTTGTTTGTCTTTTACGAGGCGTAGAAATGTGTTATAGGGAAAAGTGATGAGATAACGAGATGGAAAAGATTATGGCTATCAGTTTTTATAGAAAAAGTCTTAGTTTTGTCAATAATGTGTGTATCTTTGCAGAAATGTTACATGTTCACATTTCATGAAAAAAAGAATTCTCTACATAATCAATCCCATTTCGGGTACACAACGCAAACAAGGTATTGCTAAATTGGTTGAAAAACTGACAGATACAAATGTTTACGACATAGAAGTGGAAAAGACGCAGTATGCGGGCCATGCAACGCTTATAGCCCAGCAAGCTGCGCAAAGAGGCGTGGATGTGGTTGTAGCAGTGGGTGGAGATGGTACTGTAAACGAGGTCGGTAGAGCCCTTGTTGGTACGAATACGGCTATGGGCATTATTCCTTGTGGATCGGGGAATGGTTTGGCGCGTCATTTAGGTATTCCTATTAATGCAAAAAAGGCAATTTTGGTTATTAATGAATGTGTGGTGCACAAGTTAGATTATGGCACTATTAATGATCGTCCTTTCTTTTGTACATGTGGTGTGGGGTTTGATGCTTTTATTAGCGAGAAATTTGCATCATCAGGAAAACGTGGTCTTTTAACGTATGTAGAGAACACACTTAAGTCGGGCTTGCAATATAAACCACAGGAGTATGTGATAGAAGATGAAAATGGAAGTGAAAGGTGCAAGGCTTTTTTGATAGCTTGTGCGAATGCTTCGCAATATGGCAATGATGCTTTTATAGCGCCTTATGCAAGTATGAAGGATGGACTCTTTGATGTGGTTGTAATGGAACCTTTTAACGCGATAGAAGCTCCGCAGGTGGCTTTTCAGTTGTTTAGTGGTACATTACCCGATAATAGTCATGTTAAATCGTTTAGAACGAATAAATTGCGTATTGTACGTGAACATGATGGTGTGGCACATTATGATGGAGATCCTTTTTGGACAGGTCGTGTGATTGACGTACTGCTTCATCATCAAGCGTTTAATGTGATTGTAAATTCACATAAGCAGGAGGGTGATAAGCCACAACTTCCCATAAAAAATCTCTTACAGTTAATTCCGGACTTCTTTAATGAATGGAAAACTTTGCCCGAAAACTTAATAAATAAAACGGGACGAGATATTAAGAATTTCAACAAAAATCTGTTTGATCGTATTACGAAGAAAAACTAAGTAATAAAAGTGAAAAAAGCAACAAAAGGCTACGCAATAGTAAAGTAGCTTTGGGGTTATTCAATTTTTGGATTTTCTATCCGAAAGTAGAGCCTTGCCTTTTTCATTTGCATTTTTAAAAAAAGGCCGTTTCAACCATAATTTTATAGTTGAAACGGCTTTTATTTTTTATCTCAATTACTGCAATTTATTTATGCAGCAATGTATTGATTAGTCGCAGTTAGCGAGCTTGTTGTCAGAACCAAGTACTTCAGTGATCTTGTGCTTGTACATCTGTTCCATGAGGTCACGAGCAGGACCGCAGTACTTACGGGGATCGAATTCACCGGGCTTTTCGTTGAATACCTTACGTACGGCAGCAGTGAAGGCGAGACGTGAGTCAGAGTCGATGTTGATCTTGCAAACAGCGCTCTTAGAAGCCTTGCGGAGCTGTTCTTCGGGGATACCAACAGCATCGGGGAGCTTACCACCGTTAGCGTTGATAATGTCAACGTATTCCTGAGGAACTGAAGAAGAACCGTGGAGTACGATGGGGAAACCGGGGAGCTTCTCCATGATAGCGTCGAGGATATCGAATGCCAAGGGAGGAGGAACGAGTTTACCAGTCTTCGGGTCACGAGTGCACTGTTCGGGAGTGAACTTGTAAGCACCGTGTGAAGTACCGATTGAGATAGCGAGTGAGTCAACACCAGTCTTAGAAGTAAAGTCGATAACTTCTTCAGGCTTAGTATAGTGGCATACGTCAGAAGAAACTTCGTCTTCAACACCAGCCAATACACCGAGTTCACCTTCAACTGTTACGTCGTATTGGTGAGCGTATTCTACAACCTTCTTAGTAAGAGCAATGTTCTCCTCGTAAGGAAGTGAAGAACCGTCGATCATTACAGAAGAGAAGCCGAGGTCAACGCAGCTCTTGCAGAGTTCGAAGCTATCACCGTGGTCGAGGTGGAGCACGATTTCAGGGTGGTGGCAACCCAATTCCTTAGCGTATTCAACAGCGCCTTCAGCCATGTAACGAAGAAGAGTTTCGTTAGCATAGTTACGAGCACCCTTAGAAACCTGAAGGATTACCGGAGACTTGAGTTCAGAAGAAGCCTTGATGATAGCCTGGAGCTGTTCAAGGTTATTGAAGTTGAAAGCGGGGATTGCATAACCACCGTTGATGGCACGCTTGAACATCTCGCGAGTGTTCACCAAGCCAAGTTCTTTGTAGTTTACCATAATTGATAAGTAAATTTATAAATTATATGGATGTTATTCCATGTGCAAAAGTACAATATCTTGTTTGAAATGGCAAGAATTGTTGTTGTTTTTTGCTTGTTTTATGCAGTTTTTCTAAACAAAGTTTACCAAGCAAAGAGCGGATAGGATGCCATTGTGCTATTTACACGCTGTCGAACGCTGTTTATAGTGCCTTCATCGGTAGGATTATTAAGCACTGTTTCAATCATTTCGGCAATTTGGTCCATAAGGTCTTCTTTGGCTCCGCGTGTAGTGATAGCGGGTGTTCCAAGACGAATGCCTGAGGTTTGAAATGCTGAACGACTGTCGAAGGGCACCATATTTTTGTTTACGGTAATGTCGGCAGCCACCAAAGCGTTTTCTGCAACTTTACCTGTTAAATCAGGATATTTGCTGCGAAGGTCTACAAGCATGGAGTGATTGTCTGTGCCACCACTCACAATTGTAAATCCACGTTCGGTAAGTGCAGCAGCCAATCGTGCCGCATTATTCTTTACCTGTAGGGCATAAGTTTTAAATTCGGGTTGTAGAGCCTCGTTAAAAGCCACAGCTTTGGCTGCAATGACATGTTCGAGTGGTCCGCCTTGAATGCCTGGGAAAACCGCACTGTTAAGCAGTTGACTCATCATGCGTATTTCCCCTTTGGGGCTTTTCTTTCCCCATGGGTTTTCAAAGTCATGTCCCATAAGAATCATACCACCACGTGGACCTCTAAGAGTCTTGTGTGTAGTGGTAGTAACAATATGCGCATATTTAAGTGGATTGTCAAGCAGTCCTGCAGCAATAAGTCCTGCAGGGTGTGCCATGTCTACCATAAAGATAGCACCAATTTTATCAGCAATAGCGCGCATACGAGCGTAGTCCCATTCACGGCTATAGGCAGATCCTCCGCCAATAATTATTTTGGGTTTATGTGCTAAAGCTAAGGCTTCCATTTCGTCGTAATCTACGCGTCCTGTTTCTTGGTTCAGGTTGTAGCCAATAGGATGGTAGATAATACCCGAAGTGTTAACCTTAGAACCATGCGAAAGGTGACCGCCGTGGTCAAGGTTAAGCCCCATGAAAGTGTCACCAGGGTTTAAGCAAGCAAGAAAAACTGCTGCATTTGCTTGTGCTCCAGAGTGAGGTTGTACATTTACGTATTCAGCGTCAAACAATTTTTTCGCTCGTTCAATGGCAAGCGTTTCCACTTGGTCTACCACTTGACAACCACCATAGTAGCGATGTCCAGAATAGCCTTCGGCATACTTGTTTGTAAGGTAAGAACCCATAGCTCTCATCACCTCATCGCTTACAAAGTTTTCAGAAGCAATCAGTTCAATGCCACGCAATTGGCGTTGGTGTTCTGCTTCAATAAGATTAAAAATTTCTGGATCTTTCATAAGGCTTGTATAGTTAGTTTATGAATGTTGGGTTTTTTAGTCTAAGTGCACACCACAAAAGGTTTGCACTTAGCCAAGTATATTAGTCTTTCTTTTTAACAGAAAAGCCAAATCGTCCTATAAAGTCGCCCAATGCGTAGTAAGCGCCATGAAGATAAACTAAGGGTTTGCTTTGGTCGAGGTGCCATTTCCCTTGTTCGTCAAGGAATTGTGCATCAGCTTGCACATTCACAACCTCTGCAATAAACATATCGTGTGAACCAAGGTGTACGATTTCTTTCACCTTACATTCAATGCTCAAAGGCGATTCTGCCACGATAGGTGTGCGCAGTGCGTGGGATGGGGCAGGAGTAAGGTTCATTTCTTTAAACTTATTATAGTCGCGTCCAGACTTTACGCCACACCAATCTGTAGCCTTTGCCATATCTTCTGTGGTAAGATTTATCACAAACTCCATGTTACGTTTAATAATATCGTAAGAATGTCGTTCGGGTCTAACCGAAATATAGCACATGGCAGGATTTGTGCAGATGGTTCCCGACCATGCCACAGTGAAAAGGTTATATTCTTCGGGTGTTGTTCCGCATGAAATAAGTAAGGCAGGAAGCGGGTAAATCATAGTACCCGGCTTCCAGTCTAATTTCTCGTGCGTCATACCAGTTTAATGCTGTCGAGTTTTTGTTCTTTCTCGCAGTATTTGCACTGAATGATACCCTTGTGTGCGTCTACTAAGTGGAAGTGAGTGAGCATGGGCTCGTTATTTGTAATGCACTTAGGGTTGCCACATTTCACAATGCCTACAATTTCATTAGGCAGTGTAACACATTTCTTTTCTACTACCTCGTAGTCGCGAATAATGCAGAGCGTTACGTTGGGTGCTACCACACTGAGCACGTTAAGTTCAGCATCCGTAAAAAATTTATCGGCAATTTTAATGATGCTCTTATTGCCCATCTTTGCGCTTGGCAGGTTATATCCTACCATTACTTGCGACTTTACGTTAATGTCTTCAAGGTGCAGTAATCGCACCACTTGAAACAATTTATTAGAGGGAATATGGTCGATAACGGTGCCGTTTTTTATAGCGGCCACCATGAGTTCCTGACGTTTCATTGCTAATATCTTGTGTGATTAAACGCTCTTCTTTTTTTATTCTTTTACTTCATCTAGAGTAATGCCCAATACGTCGCAAATAATAGCTTGACGTGCGTAAAGACCATTACGGGCCTGTTCAAAGTAGTAGGCATGTGGATCATCGTCTACGTCGTAGGCAATTTCGTTTACACGGGGCAGAGGGTGCAAAATTCTCATATTTTCGCGTGCATCTTTCAGCATAGACTTACGCAGAATATACACATCCTTTACGCGTTCATACTCCATGAGGTCGGTAAAGCGTTCGCGTTGCACACGTGTCATATACAAGATGTCGGCATGGCTAATAACTTCAGCGTTAAAGTCCTCGTGTTCCTCATATTTAATGCCGTGTTCTTTGCAATAAAGCTTATAGATTTCGGGCATCGCCAATTCTTTTGGCGCAATAAAGTGGAACGTAGGGTTGAAGTGTCGCATTGCCATAAGCAAAGAGTGTACGGTGCGGCCATATTTCAGGTCACCTACAAGGTATATGTTAAGGTTTTCGAGTGTACCTTGTGTTTTATAGATGCTATAAAGGTCGAGCATTGTTTGCGATGGATGCTGATTGGCACCATCACCCGCATTTACGATAGGCACAGGCGAAACTTCGCTTGCATAGCGAGCAGCCCCCTCCAAATAATGTCTCATCACAATTACATCGGCATAATTGCTTACCATCATAATTGTGTCTTTCAAGGTCTCGCCTTTTGAAGAGCTTGTTACCTTTGGGTCGGTAAAACCAATAACTCTGGCACCCAAACGGTTTGCTGCGGTTTCAAACGAAAGACGTGTGCGGGTAGACGGCTCAAAGAAGAGAGTTGCCACGACTTTATTGTCCAAAATCTTTCGATTCGGACGTTTTTCAAACTCTTGCGCCATCTGCAAAAGGTACATAATCTTCTCTTTTGACAGATTGGCAATGGTTACTAAGCTGCGATTCTCGCTCATAGTGTATAATGTTTTAACTTGGTCGCTGTAAAATTAGGCATTTAATTTCATTTGTAGCGCCCAAAGTGGTTGTTTTCTTTTATAAATTTTCCCATAAGGGCAAGGGATGTTGCCTTTATGTTACAAAGTTGTTGCCATTATCTTGCAAAAACAATCGTATTTAGTTTGTTGCTTCTTGCAAATACTTTAGCAAATCAGCCACTACAAAGCAACTGCCACCCACATAGACAAAGTCGTTTTTGTTGGCATTTTGCAGTGCTTGTTCATAGGCTTGAGGCACATTGTCAAACATTTCGCCTTTCAGTTCATGTTTTTTGCCCAACTCTGCCACCTCATGTTCATCCATAGCGCGATGAACCGAAGCACGTGTCCAATAATAATGCGCCTTTGTGGGTAACTGACACATCACGTGGTCAACATCCTTGTCCGAAGCCATACCAAACACAATGTGTACTTGGTTATATTTTGAGGTAATCTCTTTAAGTTGTCGCCCCAAATATAGCCAACCACCTGTGTTGTGTCCCGTGTCGCAAACCACAGTAGGATTATGTTGTAAAATTTGCCATCTTCCGCGTAATCCTGTACTTTCGCCTACATGGGTAAAACCATAAATAATATCCTCGTTTGTGATGTCAAACGTATTCTTAAGAATATTGCAAGCGCAGAGAATAGTGTTTGTGTTCTTAACCTGACATTCACCCATTAGTTCGCCGTCAAAAGCTCCGTAATGAAGCGTGTTGTAATGTCGCGTATCATTGCTATTCACACAACTTTCTACAACTTCTTTTGCGTCTTCAGCAAAAGTAATGGGGGCGCTTACAGTTTGAGCTTGTGCTTCAAAAACCGGACGTGTTTCATCGTTCGCCTCACCAATTACTACGGGCACACCCTTTTTTATAATACCAGCCTTTTCGCTTGCAATCAGTGCCAACGTATTGCCCAAAAATTGAGTGTGGTCAAAACTGATGTTTGTAATTACGCTCAGCACGGGGTTGATGATATTCGTACAGTCTAATCGTCCACCTAATCCAACTTCTATCACCGCCACGTCTACCTGTGCTTCGGCAAAATATTTAAAAGCCAGAGCAGTGGTCAGTTCAAAGAACGAAGGATGGAGAGGCTCAAAAAAATGGCGATGTTCAGCTACAAAGTTTACCACATATTCTTTAGGCATCATTTCTCCATTAACTTTGATACGCTCTCTAAAGTCCACCAAGTGAGGCGAGGTGTATAAGCCCACGCGCAATCCTTTATGTTGAAGAATGGCAGCTATGGTGTGTGCGCAACTACCTTTTCCGTTAGTACCAGCAATATGAATGGTCTTAAATTGCGTGTGAGGGTGGTTAAAATACTTGTCGAGTAAATGTGTATTCGATAGTCCCTCTTTATAAGCAGCACCACCCACATTTTGAAATAGCGGTGCCGCGTTAAACAGGTATTCTATGGTTTCGTCGTAATTCATATTTAAAGCATATAAAAGTTGAGGCTTTAGAGTCTTCTTATTTAAATTACACTTTAGCTTTGTAAATAAAGGCATTAGCCTCGCGAATGTTCAAAAAGTGGCTCTAGTCCTCTTTTTGTGTAACAAAGTTAGTGCAAAAAAATGAGTTAGCAAGCATTTATGCTCGCCAACTCATTTTTTAAATTTGGGCTATTTATTAAAATAGTTTCTGAAGGCTCTAAAGATTTTGTTCTTTATGCCTTCGTTCGGTTGCAAATTGTTGCTTTCTTTTAAAGCTTCAAAATGAGACTTTTCTTCTTTGCTTACTTTTTCGGGGATGTATACGCTAATATTAACTACGATATCTCCCTTACCGCTTCCATAGCCTTGTACGGCGGGCAAACCCTTACCGCGTAAACGAAGGGCAGTACCAGGTTGTGTACCCGGTTCTATTTTGATACGTGCCTTACCGTCGAGCGTAGGAATTTCAACAGTGTCGCCAAGCGTAGCCTGAGGCACTGTGAGCAGCAAATTATAAATCAAGTCCGTTTCATCGCGAATAAAGTCAGGGTGTTGTGCCTCCTCAATAATCACCTGAATATCGCCAGGCACACCATTATGAATGGCAGCATTACCCTTACGAGGAATGTTAACCACCATGCCTTCGCCTACACCAGCGGGAATGTTGATTTCAACAATTTCTTCACCCTTAACAATGCCTTCGCCATGGCAGTGTGCACACTTATGTTTAATAACCGTGCCTTCACCATGACAATTAGGACAAACCTCTTGCGACTGCATCATGCCGAACATGCTACGTTGTGTACGCAACACATATCCCTGACCATGACAAGTTTCGCAAGTCTCTGGTTTAGAGTCTTTTTCGCAACCGCTACCGCCACATTCGGGGCAGGTAACGTCTTTTTTCATTTTGAATTTTTTGGTAACTCCCGTAGCAATTTCTTCTAAGGTGAGTTTAACCTTCATGCGCATGTCTGCACCCTTGTACTGACGAGGCTGAGCACTGCCATGTCCTCCGCCGCCAAAACCGCCGAAACCACCAAAACCATGTCCACCAAAGATGTCGCCAAAGGCACTGAAAATATCGTTAATATCCATGCCTTGTGCTCCGCCGAAGCCACCAAATCCACCAGCGCCATTTACGGCATCGGCACCAAATTGGTCATAACGAGCACGTTTATCTGGGTCGCGCAAAACATCATATGCTTCGGCAGCCTGTTTAAATTTTTCTTCAGCCTCTTTGTTTCCTGGGTTACGATCGGGGTGATATTTTATGGCAACTTTTTTGTATGCTCTTTTAATTTCATCAGCAGACGCAGAACGTTCTACGCCTAATATTTTGTAATAATCTTTTTCGTCAGCCATTGTGTAGGGTTTGAGTTAATGCGTATAAGATGTTTCAAACATTTATAGAAACACCTTTAGGGTTATAGAATGCGTAGTATCACATTCTATAGCCCTAAGTATTAGCCAATCTTTTTATTGTCCAACCACAACTTTAGCGTGTCGGATCACTTTATCGTTGAGCATGTATCCAGGCTGCACGCAGTCTATTACATGATTCTTTTTTGATTCCTCAGGTGCAGGAATAAGTGCTACCGCTTCATGGAAGTCAGTGTCAAACTCCTTGCCAATGGTTTCCATTTTCTGCAAACCTTGTGTAGCAAGAGTTTTGGTCAATTTGTCAAGAATCAAATCAACCCCTTCTTTCAGCGTTTTCACATCGTCGCTTTTGGCAATGTTAGCCACAGCACGATCCAAGTCGTCGAGCACGGGGAGTAGTGCACCCAACACCTTTTCGCCACCATTCAGAATGAGTTCAGTCTTTTCTTTCAGTGTGCGCTTGCGGTAGTTGTCAAATTCTGCCACCTGACGCAAGTATTTGTCTTTCAGTTGGGCAATTTCCTCGTTAGCGGCTGCCAATTTTTCAGCATCCGTCATTTCAGCCTGTTCTTGCTGTTCTGTATGTTCGTTATTCTGTTCAGTAGCTTGAGTTTCAGCTTGTTGCTGTTTCTCTTGCATCTTTTTTTCTTCTTCTTTTTCTTTCATTTTTGCGTGAGAATGTTTTTAACATATTCTTATGCAAATATTATGCCATTTATTCAATGCGGTATTAAAAACATTTATCCTTATGGTTCTTATTCAGCACCATAAAGTTTTGCTTTAAGCTCTTTTACGCGTTCATCGTGTATGTAATCCTCATAAGACATCAGTTTGTCGATGGTTCCGTTCGGAGTAAGTTCGATGATACGGTTTGCCACGGTGTTAATAAATTCGTGGTCGTGGCTTGAGAAGAGAATGTTACCCTTAAAGAGTTTCAAGTTGTTGTTAAATGCTTGAATACTTTCCATATCGAGGTGATTGGTCGGTGTGTCCAAAATCAAGCAGTTTGCGTTACGCAATTGCATACGAGCAATCATACAACGCATCTTTTCACCACCCGAGAGCACGCTAACCTTCTTTTGAATATCCTCGTCCTTAAAGAGCATACGTCCCAAGAAAGCCTTGAAATATACATCGTTACCTTCGCCATACTGACTGAGCCATGTAAGCATGTCCATATCCGTGTTAAAGAATGAAGTGTTGTCAAGGGGCAAGTAAGCAGTAGTAATAGTAACACCCCATTTAAAAGAACCACTTGCAGGTTTAGCATTGCCATTGATAATTTCGAACAAAGCAGTCATGGCACGAGGGTCGTGACTTAAGAACACAATCTTCTCGTCTTTTTCAACTGTGAAGTTGAGTTTATCAAAGAGCACGGTACCATCTTCGAGAGTTGCCTTCAAGTCGTTAACCTCAAGAATTTGGTTACCTGGGTCGCGATCCATTTGGAAGATAATACCCGGATACTTACGTGTAGAAGGTTTAATTTCTTCAACATTGAGTTTCTCGAGCATCTTTTTACGGCTTGTAGTTTGCTTACTCTTTGCCACGTTGGCAGAGAAACGGCGAATAAACTCTTCCAATTCCTTCTTCTTTTCCTCAGCCTTCTGCTTTTGGTTTTGAGCCTGACGCAAAGCGAGCTGTGATGATTCATACCAGAACGAGTAGTTACCCGAGAAGAGAGTTACCTTGCCAAAGTCAATATCCACTGTGTGTGTACATACTTGGTCCAAGAAGTGACGGTCGTGGCTTACAACGAGCACGGTATGTTCAAAGTTGCCCAAATATTCTTCGAGCCATTCTACGGTTTCAAGGTCAAGGTCATTGGTAGGCTCATCGAGCAACAAGTTATCGGGTTCGCCAAAGAGAGCTTGTGCCAACATAACGCGCACCTTCTCTTTACCGCTAAGCTCACTCATAAGTTTGTTATGGAGCTTTTCTTTGATACCCAAGCCGCTGAGCAAGGTAGCAGCATCGTTTTCTGCGTTGTATCCACCCATTTGAGCAAACTTATCCTCTAATTCTGCCACTTTAATACCATCTTCGTCGGTAAAGTCGGCTTTAGAGTAAAGTTCCTCGCGCTCTTTCATAACCTGCCACATGGTGGTGTGACCCATCAGCACAGTATTCAATACAGTAAATTCGTCATACTTAAAGTGGTCCTGACTGAGCACAGAGAGACGCTCGCCAGGTCCCATTTCTACTCTACCTTTAGTGGGATCGAGTTCGCCCGAGATGGCTTTGAGTAAGGTTGACTTACCAGCACCGTTTGCACCGATAATACCGTAGATGTTTCCGTTTGTGAACTTCATGTTCACGTCCTGGTAAAGAATTCGTTTGCCAAACTGAATGGCCAAGTTGGATACTGTAATCATATCTGTGTGTTGTTGTTATTTTTCGGGGTTAAAGTTAATGGCGTGGAAGCCTTATGCAAGGGTAAATGCTTTTAGAATGCTTTTAGAATGCTTTTTAAAAACATTATGCTAAATGTTCTTGCAGCAAGTAACCACGCAAGAGTCGAGCTTTTTACACGCAATTTGTGCTTGTTGAGATGGATGGTTCGGAAATGACACCTCAAATTGTTTGTCTGACAGAACTGTCAGTTCTATGTCTTGTTTAAACGACAGTCCTGCAATGCTCTTGAATTTATAAGCCGCTTCTTTTGCACTCCACAAAATGGTAGCAGCATCTTCGGTAGAGCACGCTAAGGGTGTAGTGGGGGAGAGTAGGCATGCTTCGATATCATTCACAAACATGCTTTTCACCTTTAGTGCTTTACAACCCCATTGTTCAATGTCGAGCCCATGTCGTGTGTTTGCCAAACTCACGGCATAAGCATTCTTTGTGTGAGAAATTCCAATCTCTGCATTGCGACTTGTTAAGTAAGGTCTACCATTTTCTTCATAGTTAATGGCTGCATCTGCTCCAAGTAATTGGTTAAACATGAGCCTTACCGACAAGCGTTCAACCAAGCGTTTGCCATTAAAGTTTGCTATTTCGTTTTCTACCATCCATGCAGGCAGATAAGTGTGTGCTAAATGTATGATGGCTTCGGGTGTGAGTTGGTGTGTCCAAACAAACACTTTGGGTTCAGGACTTATAGTTGTTAGAGGTTTAAGTTCGAGTAACTGTTCGAAAACGCTGACAAACATACTTGCGTTGTGTAAAGTTCGCAAAAGGAGCGTGTAATACGTTTGGGCTTTTTTTGAAAGCTTCACGTGCTACACGCTCTTATTTTTTAAAACGGGCACTTATCCTGTGGATCAACCGTTCCGTTGGTAGCAGCTGTCTGTGCAGTACTTGGGAACGGATTTTGTGGTGTTTGTGTTGCCACAGTGGGTGCTACTCCTGGTGTGGGTGCTACATTGGCACTTTGTGGTTTCGGAGTAAGCATTTCCATGTTGCTAGCCCAAATTTCGGTCACCTTGTGATTAAACCCTTTTTTGTCGGTAAATGTGCGATAACGCAATTCACCTTCAATATAGAGTTTATCTCCTTTGTGCACGTATCGCTCTACCACTTCAGCCAATCTTCTCCACAAATACACTGAATGCCATTCAGTGCGTTCAGGAACAGCAGTTCCGTTTTGCAATGTGTAACCTGGTGTTGAGGTAGCCAAACTAATTTGTGCTGTACAAACACCTTGATCTAAATAGCGGATTTCGGGGTCCTTGCCCACGTTTCCGATAAGCATAACTTTGTTGAGTGACATGGTAGTATAAGCGTTAAGGGTGATTATTCAAAATTTTAGAAGGTAAAAAAGAACTTGTGAGCCATTTCGTGTGGCAAAATTCCTTTTCTTTCTAAAACTCCAAACTTTAAATTAGTTATCTGATTCTGTCTGCGGCACGTACCAAGGCTTCGTCGCGTTTTATGGCATGTTTTGCCAAGAATTGTGTAATCAAAGCCAAGATAGGGAAGCAGAGTCCTAACTCGGGGCTAATGCTTGTGGCAGTGCGGCTACTTACAAAGAAGCTATAGCCAATGGCTGCAACAATCCACACCACATTGCAAGTGATAGCCCAGTTAACGAGCTTGATTTGCTTTTTGCGGTTTTTAAAGGCGAAGATAGCTACCCAACTCAAGATTACTGCCAAAGCAGCAAAAACAAGCATGCCATAAGGGTGTCGACCTGCCATTTCAGGGAAGAGAGTAGCGTCGTAGCCTAAGCTGTTAATGGTGAACCATTTGTTAGCGTCTTGGCTAGTGAAGCAAACTAATGGCACGGAAAAGGTAAAGGCCGGAAATATCCCGGCCAATACGAGGTATATGCTTTGAATACGTTGAATCATGCTTCTGAGCTCAAGTTGTCTTTGTCCTTGGCAGGATTGCGGAAGTAAATGTTGTGATGCAAGAATTCGTCGGCTGCAATGAGTGTGGGCTTCGGGAGCTTTTCGTAGTAGCGCGAAATCTCAATTTGTTCACGGTTTTCAAACACTTCCTCCAAGTTGTCGTTAGTAGAGGCGAACTCCTTCAATTTCTTTGAGAGGTCTTCCTTCATTTGAACGGCAATTTGGTTGGCACGCTTCGACATAATTGCTACGCTTTCGTAGATGTTGTTAGTGCCGTCGCAAAAGTCCATCAAATTGTGTGTTACCGTGTTGGTAGGTGCTTTACTTTTCTTGTAATCCATTATGTGTAATAAGTTTTACTTTTGTATTCAAGTTTTTTGAGAATTCTTCCTTATGTTGTTATGTCGGAAGGCATTTTTAGTTGCTTGCGCTGTCGGCTGTGTCATCGTCAGTGTTAACCACGTATTTTTTAGCTTTAGCAAACAGTCCTTGCGCCTCTTTCATATATTTCGACTCAGGAAATTCTGTTACAAAGCCATAATACTCATCGATGGCATTGTGATAGCGTTCTTCTTTCTTTCCCTCTACGCTGAATTGTGCCAATTGGAATTTTGCACGAAGAATCAAGATTGCAAAATCCTCACGGCGCGAAGTGTAAGGGTAGTCTTTAATTGCATTTTCGGCAGTAACGATGCAAGCGCCATAGTTGCCGTTTGCGCCATTGCCAATATATGCGCCCAAATCGTAGTAGAGCTTGGCAGAGAGATATTCCTTTTCAACCAATTTGTCTTGCAACTTAAAGATCATATTTTGAGCTGCAGGGCGCAATTTGCTTTCAGGGAAAAGCTCAATAAAATTCTGAAACTCTGTAACAGCGTTGAACGTGTCTGTTTGGTCGAGTTTGGGTTCTGGAGTTAATTGATAGAGAGACTTTCCGCAGTTAAAACGTGCTTCTTCTACGTATTTTCCGCGCGGATAAGTTTGATAATATTTTTTGAAGATGGTACTTGCCGCTTCATAGTTGTGTGCTTTCATGTTGCTAAGTCCTGCCAAGTAGAGAGATTCTTCTCCTTGGTCAGTACCTTTTAAAACCGATAGCACATCTTGTAGCAAAGTGGCTGCACGGTTGTAGTAGCCCTCGGCATAACATGCTTTTGCGGCTTCATACTTATATTCGTAGTCTTGTGTTTTGAGCACTTGATTATAGTCCGTACAAGCGGTTGTACAGATTATCACGATGCTTAGTATGGCAAGAAAATATTGTTTCATAACTCAAATTTGGGGCAAAGTTATAAATAAATCTTGTGATATCCATGTTTTGTAGCAAAAAAACTTGCATTAGGCGGCATAATAAGTGTTAAGGGAATTTTGCTTGTGCATTAAACCTCTTGACGCAAAGTTGCAATTTTATTGCATCATTGATATAGGGTGGTTCTAAAAATTCTGATTTTAAATTTCTAAAATTCTGATAGTCGCTTT
>UQQN01000058.1 GCA_900543155.1 uncultured Prevotella sp. | reverse complement strand
CCTCGTTGGGAACATAAGTGACTTGCTTGGAATCATAAGTGACTCGCTTGGGGTTCGAACCCAAGACCCCAACATTAAAAGTGTTGTGCTCTACCAACTGAGCTAGCGAGTCAATCCGTTATTGCTGTTAAGCGAGTGCAAAGGTATGAAGAATGTGTGTAACGACCAAATTTTTTTGTTATTTTTTTGTGGAAAATACGTTTTTTCTTGCAAAATAGGGGCGTAGGCTATACTTTGTAGGTAAAAAATGGACTTTACACAGTTGATAAATTACATGTTCCTTTGCGGAATTAGACCTTATTATTGTCTTGCGAAGGGGCTTTATCTGTGCTTTTTTTATCTTTTGCGTCATCAGATGCAAAAGGTCTGTTTGTGGTGGGCGGTTCTACGTAAATGCCAGTGGCTTTCTCTACAGCAATAGTTTCATCGTCGAGAACATCTGTTGTGGGATTAGCAGGTGTGCTCGAATTATCGCCTACTACATAGCGCTTGTAGTAAGAAATGGCAAGTGTGGTGATGGGAAGAGCCAAAATCAAACCAATAATGCCTAAGGCATAGCCCCATACTGAGAGCGAAAGCAGAATGATGGCAGGGGGAAGCCCCATAATCTTGCCCATGATGCGAGGTGTAAAGATGGTATCTTGCAATACTTGTACTACTAAGTAGACAATGAAAATGAGGCAGAGCAACCACCAAAAGTTTTCGCCTGTTTCGGCAGCTTTGAGCAAGGCGAGCAATGAAGCAGGCACAAAACCAACAACTTGTAAGTAGGGCACAAAGCTGATAACGCCAATTAAACAACCCAAACCAATAGGCATGGGAAAACCAATGATGAGAAAACCTATAGAGAACATTACACAGTTGCTCAATGCTACAAGGGCTTGACCACGGAAGTAGCCAGCCATGCCATGTTCTATGTCGCTTACTAATTGTGCTGCAAAGGTGCGTTTGTTTTTAGGCACAAACTGAATCCATCCATTGGCATATTTTTCGTAATCGGTGAGGATAAAGAGCAAGTAGAGTAGGGCGATGAGCGATGCTACAATATTGATAATGATGCCTGCTGTGCTCCACAATACGTTCCAAACTTTGGGTACCGTACTTTTAATTGCAGCCATTACGTCTTTTTGCTGCAGTAAATTTTCAATTTGGTATTTGTTGACGTGTCGATGCAGAAATTCTTGTACGGGTTGTGGAATGGTGGTATTATCGGCACCTTTTTGTATATAAGCCAAAGCCACATTTTTCAAATGCCCCATTTCTTCGATCATGGGGGGGACTACCAAGTAGAAAAAGCCTGCACATAGTCCGCATACAAGGAGGAGTGTGATGGCAATGGCTAAAAGACGATTGTGTAGGTGACATTTATGTTGTAAAAAACGCACCATAGGGTAGAGCAAATAGGCTACCATCCATGCAATAAAGAAGGGAATAAGCACTTCGCTCAAGTAATAAATGCCTAAACATACACCTGCTAATATACTTGCCCCGATAAGTCCACGTATAAAACGGTCGAAGGTGATGGGGTGTTTACCACCCATTTTAAAATGGACAGGTTCGGATGGCTTGTTATTTATTGTGCTTGTGGTGTTATCAAGCGTTGCTTGATTTACGTCAGCAGTTCTTTGCGCATTATTGGCAGAAGCTTGTATCTGCTCTGTCGGCTTTATGTTATTTTCTGCGTTCATCTTACATATGTATATTATGGGTCGTTCACTCTATATTATGGGTAATAGACCATTATTCGTTGGCAAAATTATCTATTCTATTTTAAAAAAAGAGGAAAAGCGCGCTTTTTTGTTTGTGCAAAAGTAAAATAGCTATATATTTGCACCATGGGAACATTGTATTTGGTGCCGACACCCGTCGGAAACCTCGAAGATATTACCCTCCGCGCATTGCGTATACTCAAGGAGGCAGATGTGGTTTTGGCTGAAGACACGCGTACTTCGGGCATACTACTCAAACACTTTGAAATAAAGAACCAGTTGGTTTCACACCACAAGTTTAATGAGCATCAAACAGCCGATGCTTTCGCTGCTCGTATGGCTGCAGGCGAGGTGATGGCACTCATCTCAGATGCTGGAACTCCTGGCATATCCGATCCCGGTTTTATGCTTGTGCGTGCTTGCGTGGCACGTGGTGTTACGGTGCAATGTCTTCCGGGGGCAACAGCTTTTGTACCCGCATTGGTATCGTCGGGTTTACCTTGTGAACGTTTTACTTTTGAAGGCTTTTTGCCACAAAAGAAAGGTCGTGCCACACGCTTGGCATCATTGGCAGAAGAACCTCGCACGATGATTTTCTATGAATCGCCATATCGTGTGGTAAAAACGCTCACACAGTTTGTCGAAACCTTTGGCGCAGAACGACGTTGCTCAGCATGTCGCGAAATATCAAAGATACACGAAGAAAGTGTGCGTGGAACACTTGCCGAAGTCTTGGCACACTTCACTGAAACTGAACCACGTGGTGAGTTCGTAATCATTGTTGAAGGTTATGAGGCACCTAAAAAATCGAAGAAGGAAAAAAACTCTCCGCAATAAAAGATATGGTTTATTCTTTTAGAACGGCTTGCAGTAAAAATAACGAAACACAACTATATTAG
Source organism: uncultured Prevotella sp. (assembly GCA_900543155.1). Taxonomy (GTDB): domain Bacteria; phylum Bacteroidota; class Bacteroidia; order Bacteroidales; family Bacteroidaceae; genus Alloprevotella. Next base: position 12,383 of record UQQN01000058.1, on the reverse strand, counting down.
CAAAAAAGCACAATCCATTATCAGTATGAAAAAGATGATTATGCTGCTTGCAGCAGTTTGCTCACTGATGTTTATTGCATCGTGCAGCACGAAGAAAGAGAAAGAACAAGAGGCCAAAGACCTTAGTGCCGCTACAATAGACTCTTTGCGTCAAGCTCTTACGCAGTCGCAGAATGAGTCGAGCGACATGATTGAAACCCTTTCGCAGATTCAGGATGGTTTCGATCAGATTAACGAGGCCGAAGGCATAGTAAATGTTGAAAATCGTCAGGGTGAAGGTGGAAATAAGCAGCGCATTCTCGACAACATGGCGCTTATTCAAAACAAGCTTAAGCTTAACCGCGAACTTATTGCCAATTTGCAGCAACAACTCCGCACTTCTAATCAAAGTGACTCGCGCACAAAGGCAAAACTCGAGGAAATGGTGGCTAATTTCAATAAGCAACTTGAGGATAAGAATCGTGAAATCGAAGAACTCCGTTCACAACTTGAAGCACGCGATATTAAAATTGCAGAGCAAGGCGAACAAATTAGCTCGCTTAATTCGAGTGTGAACGATCTCGCGCAGAAAAACGAGGAAAAGAGTCGTACTGTGGCAGCACAAGACAAAGAACTCAACACGGCTTACTACGTGTTTGGTACCAAACGTGAACTCCGTGAGCAACGCATTCTTAAGCGTGGCGATGTGCTTAAAAGTAACGATTTCAACAAGGATTACTTTACGCGCATAGATTTGCGTGTGACCAAAACCATTAAGCTCTATTCAAAGAGTGCTAAACTTATGACCAATCACCCCGCTGGTTCTTACACACTCGATAAGGATGCTCAAGGACAATACACCCTTCGCATTACCAATCCTCAGTCATTCTGGAGTGTGAGCAAGTATTTGGTTATTACGGTTAAGTGATAAGGCATATCGGTTTATAAGGTTATTGGGTTATGAAGCTTAAAAATAAATTGCTTTATTGAATCTATCCTTTTAAAAAATCAAGTTCAAAAACCGATATACATTATCCCCTAAAAACATAGAGGGAGTTACGAAAAGTCGTCATTTCATCGTAAATGACACACGTAACTCCCTCTGTTTTGCTAAAACATAGAATAATGAAAAAGAATCATATCACCCAGTCGATAGTATCCCTATTGGGACTTTCGTTGTTACTAACGTCGTGCAGTTACAACCAATATGGTGCCGTAGCCACAGGTAGTTCGCTTGGTGGCATGTTTGGTTCAAGCATTGGCGGACTTATGGGGGGGCCGCGTGGGTCAGACAAAGGCACTGTTATGGGCATGGTGATAGGTGGGGCTATTGGTGCAGCCGCTACAGCTCCGCGTAATCATAATAATCGTACGGATAAAAAAACGAAGGACCGTCGTAACACAAATAATGTGCCTTATGAGGAAGATGTCTACGCACATGAATCAGACAACGTGCGCCCATCGAATAATCAGGCACAGGACATTCAGTTCGACACCTACCATAATCCAATATATCAAAGTCCTATGGCAGCGCACAACTATTTGGCAGCGCTCGAAGTAGACAATGTGCGTTTTCTTGATGAGAACAACAATCATCGCCTTGACTACAACGAAAAAGCTTACATCGTGTTTGATATCACTAATCGTAGCGGTAAAACTCTCTATAACGTTGCGCCCAACATTAGTTGTAACAGCAAGCGCGTGGCTATATCTGCAGCAGCCTCAGTAGCTGCTATAATGCCAGGACAGGGCATACGCTATAAGGCTGCAGTAGTAGCTGTGCGAAAAATTAAGAATCAACCAATTACATTTACCATAAGCTTTGGCAATGGCTCACAAACAGTTGTTGCTAAGACATTTAATTTATGATGCCTGCTCAAACAAACACATTAGCAACTCCACAAAAGTCGTGGAACACGTATTACAAACCCATTTTGCGACTTGGCATTCCCATAGCCGTAGGTCAGTTGGGCGTAATCATCATGGGGTTTGCCGATACCATGATGGTGGGTCGTTATAGTACTGACGCATTGGCTGCAGCTTCGTTTGTCAATGCAATTTTCAACCTAATCACCTACATGCTAATGGGGTATAGCTATGGTCTTACGCCCCTTATAAGTTCGCTTGTGGGTAGAGGAAAGAAGGTTGAGGCTGGTGCTACACTTAAATACGGACTTGTATGTAATTTCCTCTATGCCCTTTTGCTCACAGGAGTGCTTGTGGTGGCATATTTAAATGTGCATCACATGGGGCAGCCTGCAGAAATACTTCCGTTGGTGCGTCCATACTTTTTAACGATGCTTGCTTCTGTGCTATTTGTCGCGTTGTTTAATTGTTTGCGCCAATTTACTGATGGAATATCTGAAACATCTACAGGTATGTGGGTAATATTGTTGGGCAATACGTTGAACATCATAGGTAACTTTCTGCTTATTTATGGCATAGGACCTTTTCCGCAACTTGGTCTGTTGGGGGCAGGTATAAGTACCTTAACTGCCCGCATTATTATGGCAGTGGTTATGGTTGTATTGTTGCTTTCGCGTAAACGTTATGCTTCTTACCGACAAGGTTTTAGTGCAGCCCGTCAACGTGTGGCAGAATTACTCCATATCAATGGTCAGTCATTCCCTATTTCTTTGCAAATGGGTATGGAAAGTGGCGCTTTCACCGTAAGTGGTATTATGGCAGGTTGGCTTGGGGCCATAGATTTAGCCACTTTTCAAGTAATGGTAACGATTGGTGGATTGGGCTTTTTATTGTATTACAGCTTTGGTTCGGGTGTCACGATTCGTGTGGCACATTTCTGTGGTCAACGTGATTGGCATGGTATGCGTCAGTCGGGCAAGGCAGGTATGTACATTCTTTTGGCAATGGCAGTACTGTCGTCAACCATCTTCTTTTTAGGTGGCGAGTATATTATTCGTTGTTTTACCTCCGATCCGCGTGTAATAGCCCTTTCGCTCTCACTCATACTCCCACTTGTTCTCTATCAGTTGGGCGATTCTATGCAAATATGTTTTGCCAATGCCCTTCGTGGAACGTCGCACGTATTATCGTTGATGTGGATAGCTTTTGTTAGTTATGTAGTGGTAAATATTCCCGCAGGTTACTTGTTGGCATTCCCACTGAATCTGGGCATTACAGGGCTCTATCTTGCTTTTAGCATAGGCTTGTTTGTGGCGGCAGCTTTGTTTGCTGTGCAATATTTCCGTGTGCTAAAGAAACTCGAAAAGTAAAAATAAGAGGTGCTTAAAGTTTAGTAATTGCTGAACATTACCCCCCCCTCATGAAAATCTCAAAACAAATCTATAAAAATGAGTAAAACGCAAAAAATAGCCGTGTTCATCGCAATTTTGGGTGCATTTTTGTCTCCAATAAGTCTTTGTGCGCAGCAAGCTGACTTCCACGTGGTGCCATTGCCTCACCATATTCAAGAAACTTCAGAAGGCAATTTTACTATCAATGCTCAAACCCTTGTGTGCATTCCTCAATCCACGCCTTCTATGCGTCGTAATGCAGGTTTCTTGGTGCAATACATTGAGAAAGCTACGGGGTTAAAACTGAAACTCTCGCCTGCAGCCACGCGCCAAAACTGTATCGTGTTGATGGAAAAGCGTGAAAAGGATGCGAATGCCGAAAAATATGCAATTCGTGTGAACAAGAACAGCATCCTTATTGAGGGTGCAACAGGGGCTGGCGTATTCTATGGTGTACAAACCTTGCGTAAAGCTTTACCTATGGTAAAAGCGCAGCAAGTTGTAGTGCCTGCCGTTACCATTACAGATTATCCACGTTTTGCCTATCGCGGAGCACATCTCGATGTGGTACGTCATTTTGTGACCCCCGATTCCATCTATCGTTTTATCGATATGTTGGCGTTGCACAATATAAATCGTTTTCATTGGCACCTTACAGACGACCAAGGTTGGCGCATAGAAATAAAAAAATATCCTCGTTTGACAGAGGTGGGTTCAAAACGTGCGCAAACTGTGATAGGCAATAACACTGGTAAATACGACGGAAAACCTTATGGCGGGTTTTATACACAAGAGGAATTGCGACATATCGTGCGCTATGCTGCAGAGCGTTATATCACCATTGTACCTGAGATAGACCTTCCTGGTCACATGCAAGCAGCCCTTGCTGCTTATCCCGAATTAGGGTGTACGGGTGGCCCATATAAAGTGTGGGAGAAATGGGGTGTTTCAGATAATGTGTTGTGTGCAGGAAATGCAAAAACATACGAATTCATCGATAATGTGCTCGATGAAGTCGCTCAAATATTTCCCTCTAAGTATATTCATGTAGGTGGCGATGAGTGCCCTAAGACGCAGTGGGCAAAATGCGAAAAGTGTCAGACACGTATACGTCTTGAAGGCTTACAAGCAGAGAATGGTCACACTGCCGAAGAACGTTTGCAGAGTTATGTGATTAAACATGCTGAGGCGCATTTGGCTACATTAGGTCGTAGCATGATTGGTTGGGACGAAACACTTGAGGGTGGTCTTGCACCCAATGCCACAGTTATGTCATGGCGCGGTGAAGGCGGAGGTATAGAGGCAGCACGTCAGGGACATGATGTGATTATGACACCTAATACGCACCTTTATTTCGACTATTATCAAAGTACGGACAAAGCAAGCGAGCCAGAGGCCATAGGTGGATATATACCTTTAGAAACAGTCTTTAATTATAACCCTGTGCCTAAACAACTCAGTGCTGAGGAGCAAAAACACATTATTGGTGTGCAAGCAAACTTATGGACAGAATACATAAAGACTTATCGTCAGGCAGAATATATGGAATTGCCGCGTATGGCAGCGCTCTGCGAAGTGCAGTGGAATAATGATGAAATGCGCAATTATCGCGATTTTATCGATCGTTTGCAGCGAATGATTAAGATTTATACCGCAGAAAACTATAACTTCAGTCGTGTTATATATAATCCGCGTATGTTGCTTCGTGCAGACAATAAAGAACACGTCATTCGTGCAGGATTCACCACTATAGATAATGCTCCTATACACTATACGCTCGATGGTAGTGAACCTACAGAAAAGTCGCCCTTGTTTAAAACAGCCCTTGTAATCAACAAAAACTGCCGTTTGCGTGCAGCAGCTTTTCGTTCTGAGTGGGGCAAGACACCTGAGGTAAGTGAAGACTTTTCATTTAGCAAGGCTACGGCTTGTCCTATTACCTTATTGCAGAAACCCCATCCGCGTCAAGTGTATGGTGGTGCTAATTTGTTAGTAGATGGTTTAAAAGCTACCGACACAAATTATGCTTCAGGTCGTTGGATTGGTTTTTGTGGTAATGATCTTGAGGCAGTGATTGATTTAGGACAAAAACAGCCCATTTCATCGGTAAATATTCGTACGTGTGTAGAAAAAGGTTATTGGCTTTTTGATGCTCGCAGTTTTGAGGTCTTAGGTTCGGTAGATGGTAAAACCTATCAGTCGTTGGCTAAAGAGGAATATCCTGCCATGACAGAAGCAAACCCGAACCAAATTTATGCACACTCTTTGAAGTTTGGCAAAGCACAGGTGAGATATGTAAAGGTGCGTGTGGCTGCAGAACGTAGCATTCCACAGTGGCACCCGGGTCATGGAGCACCAGGTTTCGTTTTTGTCGATGAAATCGAGGTTTTTTGATTAAAAGAAGGTTCTAAAGATTAGAAAACTATTTTCTAAAATAAAAAAGATGCAGCGCAATGCGTTGCATCTTTTTTATAGGATATGTGTGGTTTCGTGCGCTAAAAACTTTTTCAAGTGATAGCTATGCACAAAACTTATTTTATTTTTCAGCTTGCATCTCTTTAAGCAGTTCAAGGGCTTTGTTCTCGGCTGCTTCCATAATTTCGCGTTCGCCAGGACCTTTATCATTTATGCCCACAAGGTGAAGAATGCCGTGTATAATCACGCGGTGTAATTCTTCGTCGTAGGTTTTGTTAAAGAGCTCAGCGTTTGAGCGTACCGTGTCCAAACTAATAAATAGGTCACCACTAATCATGTCGCCTTCGCAATAATCGAAGGTAATGATATCCGTGAAATAGTCGTGTTGAAGGTATTGACGGTTAACCTCTAAAATTTTATCGTCGTTGCAAAAGATGTAAGCAACCTCGCCTACACGTTTGCCGTATGTAGCAGCCACAGCACGCACCCAAGCGGTAGTTTCGCGATGTGAGATGTCTGGCATCTTAATGTCGATAACGTTATATGAAATCATGCGTAAAAAAATTTTTGAAAGTTTGAGGAATGTAAGGGCGCTATGAAACAATCCATCACGTATTTCCATGACATCCCGTCGTAAAGGTAAATCCTTCTTAACTCCTCGAAATAGGATACTATAGGTCGAATAAAGAAGGTTCAGCCGTGTTAGAACCAATTACACTTCGTCCTAAGTGTTTGTATGCCAATTCGGTTACTTCGCGTCCACGTGGTGTGCGGCGTATAAAGCCTTCTTTGATAAGGAAAGGTTCGTAAACCTCCTCAACAGTTCCAGCGTCCTCGCCTACGGCAGTGGCAATGGTAGTGATTCCTACGGGTCCACCCTTAAACTTGTCGATGATGGTAAGCAATATTTTATTGTCGATTTCATCGAGACCGTATTTGTCAATGTTAAGTGCTTCGAGCGCAAAGTTGGCAATAGGCGTGTCAATACGTCCGGTGCCTTTTACCTGTGCAAAATCACGCACACGTCGTAAAAGCGCATTGGCAATACGAGGTGTACCACGTGAGCGACTGGCTATTTCGCCAGCAGCCTCGGCATCGATAGGCACTCTAAGAATACGTGCAGAGCGTTCTACAATTCGTTGTAAGGTTTCGGCATCGTAGTATTCGAGGTGAAGATTGATGCCAAAACGTGCACGTAAAGGGGCAGTGAGCAAACCACTACGTGTGGTAGCACCCACCAGTGTAAAAGGATTAAGGTCTATCTGAATACTTCGGGCAGCAGGGCCTTTATCAATCATAATATCTATGCGATAATCCTCCATTGCTGAGTAAAGATATTCCTCGACCACGGGTGATAGGCGATGAATCTCGTCGATAAAGAGCACATCGTTAGGCTCAAGGCTAGTAAGTAGACCCGCTAAGTCGCCAGGTTTGTCGAGCACAGGTCCCGAAGTGAGTTTAAAACCAACGCCTAACTCGTTGGCAATGATGTTAGATAGTGTGGTTTTACCCAATCCTGGAGGACCATGTAGCAAGGTATGATCGAGAGGCTCGCCACGATATTTGGCTGCCTCCACAAAAATGCGCAAGTTGTCAACCACCTTACGTTGTCCACTAAAATCATCGAATTGTAGGGGGCGTAGGGCGTTTTCAAAATCGCGTTCCGAGGGAGTCGGCGCCGTTTGTTCAGCGCGTATGTCAAAAGTATCTTCGTTCATTGTAGGGCAAAATTACTGCTTGATTGGCGAAGAACAAAGCGTTTTACAAGTTTTTTATGATTTATAGGGCGTGGTGCAATGGTCTGCAAAAAAAATAATGCTTTGCATCACGGATAGACACGTAGATGCAAGGCATTATATACAGAATTTTTTGTTTGAATGTTGCGCAAGTAAAAGTGTATTGTATTAGGCACGAGGTGTTTTTATACCATCTTGCTTGCGGAGCTCAGATGAGAGCACTGCAAAAAAGTCGTACTCAAGAATCAAAGAGATGCGCGTAAGCATCTGTGTGTCGATATGCGCTTTTTCAAAAATTTTGTAAACGTTGGTGCGGCTACATGCCAACTGACGGGCAAGCCATACGACAGAGTGCTCTTTTTCATCAAGCCGTTCTCTGATTTTTTGACCAATGTGATATTCCATTTTTTAAAACTTTAAAGGTTGTTGTTATAAAGAAGTGTTTCTAATTATGCAAAGGAATGAAATTTACTTGAATAATTGACTACAAAAATGTATCTATTTAGATTACACTATGTGTTTTTTATGGCATTTTCGGAATTAATGACCAATAATGGTTTGCAAAAGCGTAAAAAGGGCAAGTTCTTTATCGCACTTTTTAGGTGCGAATGTATAGTTTTAAGCAGGTTAATGAGTAAATTTGCACGTTCATTGAATAAGATTTTAGAATGGTACTCAATTACATTTGGATAGCTTTCTTTGCGATAGCCTTTGTCATTGCATTGGTAAAGCTTGTATTTATGGGCGACGTGGCGGTTTTTCCTGCCATTATGGACTCTACTTTTGCCTCGTCTAAGACAGCCTTCGAAATCTCGTTGGGTTTGACGGGTGTATTGTCGCTTTGGCTCGGCGTAATGAAGATTGGCGAGAAAGGAGGCGTGGTTAATGCCATGGCACGTGTGCTTAGCCCTGTTTTTAACCGCCTATTCCCAGAATTGCCCAAGGGACATCCCGTATATGGCAATATTTTTATGAATATTGCAGCGAATATGTTGGGCTTAGATAATGCCGCGACTCCTTTAGGACTGAAAGCGATGGAGGGTTTGCAAGAGTTGAACACTAAAAAAGACACTGCATCGAACTCCATGATTATGTTCTTGGTGCTAAACACCTCAGGTTTAACGCTGATTCCCGTAAGCATTATGGTGTATAGAGCACAAATGGGGGCAGCCCAACCTACTGATATTTTTATACCCATACTCATAGCCACCTTCTTTTCGACTTTAGCGGGTATTGTTGTTACCAGTCTTTACCAGCGCATAAATTTGTTGCAACCCATACTGCTTGCTACGTTAGGTGGACTTTCAGTGGCAGTGGCAGGTATTATTTGGGGGTTTAGCAAATTAGATAGCACCATGATGAACCTTGTGGGAACAACCACAGCCAATGTGCTGTTATTTGTAATCATCATGTGCTTTATAATGGCAGGTGTGCGCAAACGCATTAATGTGTATGATGCGTTTGTAGAGGGAGCCAAAGAAGGCTTTCACACCGCAGTGCGCATCATCCCCTACTTGGTAGCGGTGTTGGTGAGCATTGGCGTGTTCCGTGCTTCGGGAGCCATGGATTGGTTGATTGAAAGTGTAAAGTGGTTGGTAGGGCTCACAGGCTGTAATGCCGATTGGGTAGGCGCTTTGCCCACTGCACTGATGAAACCTTTGTCGGGTAGTGGTGCACGTGGTATGATGGTGGATGCCATGCAAACCTATGGTGCCGACTCGTTTGTGGGACGATTGAGTTGCGTGTTTCAAGGTTCAACCGATACCACCTTCTATATTTTAGCTGTATACTTTGGCTCTGTAGGCATTAGTAAAACACGCCATGCTGTGGCATGTGGCTTATTGGCAGATTTGGCAGGCGTAATAGCTGCCATTGCCATTGCTTATTTGTTCTTTGGATAAGAATTTTATAAAAAAGATATACCCATCCCATAAAAAACTACTTTATGGCAAATATGAAATCATTGGCTAAGGATACAGCCATCTATGGAATGTCCAGCATTATCGGACGTTTTTTGAACTATTTACTTGTGCCACTCTATACCGCACAAATCAGTGCTGCGAGTGGCGGTTATGGCGTGATAACCAATATGTACGCCTACACAGCCCTTTTGTTGGTGATATTAACCTATGGCATGGAAACCACCTTCTTCCGCTTTGTGAATAAAGAGGGAGAAAACAGTCAGAAGGTTTATACCACAGTGTTGAGCATGGTGGGCTTTACCTCCTTGCTTTTTGTGGCATTGGTTTTGATTTTTTTGCAGCCACTTAGTGGTTTGATGGGCTATGCAGACCATCCGGCTTATGTGTGGACCATGTTTGTGACTGTGGCTGTTGATGCTTTTCAGTGCATACCTTTTGCCTATTTACGCTATAAAAAGCGCCCCTTGAAGTTTGCAGCTTTTAAGTTGCTCTTCATTGTGCTTAATATTTTGCTCAATGTAATCTACTATGTAGTGCTCAATGGGCACGATGTGGGTTATGCTTTCTACATCAATTTGGTATGTACCGCCTCAATAACCTTCTGTTTCTATAAGGAATTGAAGGAAGGTTTCTGTACCAAATATGCCTCATGGAGCGAGACCAAACAACTCATAGGACGTATGTTGCGTTATAGCTGGCCTATTTTGGTATTGGGAATTGCGGGAATATTAAACCAAACGGCAGATAAAATTTTGTTCCCTTATATTTATAAGGGCAGCGACTCTCACGCACAATTAGGCATTTATGGTGCAGCCTCAAAAATAGCCATGATTATGGCAATGATTACACAGGCATTCCGTTATGCTTACGAACCATTTGTGTTTGGCAAGGCAAAGGATAAAGATAGTCGTGCAACATACGCAGCAGCCATGAAATATTTTTTGATATTTACGTTGTTGGCTTTCTTGGTTGTGGTAGGCTACATCGATGTGTTGCGTCACATCATAGGTCGCGACTATTGGGCAGGTTTGCGCGTAGTGCCTATTGTGATGGCAGCAGAGATTATGATGGGCATTTACTTTAACTTGTCGTTTTGGTATAAACTTATCGACAAAACCATTTGGGGTGCTTGGTTCTCGGGTGCAGGTTGTGCCGTATTGATAGCTGTCAACGTGATATTCATCCCTCAATATGGCTATATGGCTTGTGCTTGGGCAGGTTTTGCAGGTTATGGCACAGCCATGTTATTGAGCTATTTTGTAGGTCAAAAATATTACCCCATCAATTACCCGCTAAAGAGTATGGCGGTGTATGTGGCTATTACTGCACTTTTCTTTGTAGTGATGCAAGTTTCTGAGCAATATGTGCCACAAATGTGGTTACGCTTACTCATTAACACAGGATGCATTGTCCTGTTTGTAGCCCATACGGTGCATTATGATTTTCCGTTGGCTAATTTGCCCGTGATTGGTAAGTATTTTCGCAAATAAAAAGAGGTAGTAAGGAAAGAATGGAAGCATTTGAACAAGCTACGTTAAGTTGTGGACTGCGCGTAATTTACGAATACAAACCTTCGGCTGTGCTTTATTGTGGCTATGTGGTGTGCGCTGGCACGCGTCACGAGGATGTGGCAGATAGTGGCATGGCTCACTTTATAGAACACGTTACTTTTAAGGGTACTGAACGACGCCGTGCTTGTCACATTACCAACGGACTTGAAAGGGTAGGGGGCGACTTAAATGCGTACACTACTAAACAAGAAACCGTATATTATGCCACGGTGCTGAAAAAAGACTTTGCACGTGCTGCTGATTTGCTCACGGACATCGTTTTTCACAGTGTGTATCCGCAAGGCGAAATAGATCGTGAGGTAGAGGTTATTTGCGATGAAATAGATAGTTATAAAGACTCGCCCTCAGAGTTAATATTCGATGAATTCGAGGCAATGATGTTCGATGGGCAACCCCTTGGACGTGACATCTTGGGCAATGCCAGCAGACTTCGCCAATACACCACGGCAGATGCTTTGCGCTTTGCACGCAATTATTATCGTCCTGAAAATGCCGCCTTTTATGTGTATGGCGATGTGCCTTTTTCACAAGTAGTGCGTACGCTCGAACGTTTATTGCCTGTGTCTGACTTTGCGCAACGCCCAGCTTTTGTGGCGCCACAAATGGTGATTCCCTGTGCACAAACACACAAAAACGAGCGTATGGTGGAGAAGGGTACGCACCAAGCACATGTATTGGTGGGTGGACCAACCTTTGCTGGCACAGATAATAGACGTTTTGCATTGGTGTTACTCAATAATATGTTGGGTGGACCGGGCATGAATTCACGTTTAAATATTTCGTTACGTGAGCGTGCAGGGTTAGTGTATAGTGTTGATTCTTATTTAAACACTTATCCTGATGCTGGTTTTTGGAATGTGTATTTCGGTTGTGATGTACACGATGTAAAGCGTTGTCGCAAGTTGTTAGAACGTGAGTTGTGCAAATTTATAGACCATAAGCTCACGCCAACCCAGTTAGCAGCATCCAAAAAGCAGTTGTGTGGTCAAATTGGTATATCCACAGATGCAGCCGAAGGTTATGCTTTGGCGTTAGGCAAAACATTTGCCCATTATAACAGACACCGCAATGTGCCACGACTCATTGACGACATTAACCATGTAACGGCAGAGGAATTGCAGCAAACCGCAGCCGAAGTATACAATCCCGACAGATTGACCACATTGGTTTATTGTTAATATTTATGAGGGTGTGTCAAAACGATGCATCCTCTTTTTATAAATAAAGCTCCGACTTTCGCAAGCCAGGGCGATGTTTCAAGGGATTTGCCCTACCTAATGGGCTAATCTCTTATCACATCAAATTCGTTCAGCTTCCGTACTGAATTTGATGTGAATTTGCTATTTTTTGCTAATTCTAGAAGTATGTAAAGTCTAAAAGTTTAGTAAAACAAAGTTTATAGAGTGTTCAAAATCCATAATATTTTTCAGCATGGTTTTGAAAAAATAATGTCGTAAATAGTTGATATTCAACAATAATAAACGCATAAAATGCCTCAATTCG
>UQQN01000057.1 GCA_900543155.1 uncultured Prevotella sp. | reverse complement strand
GAGAAGTGACAGCCCTAATTTATTTTGCTTAAAAAAGTTTTACCGGACAGCAATATTTCTGTTACAAAGGTAGTGCTTGCAGCATTCAAAAGTGCGAAAGTTAGAACATTTTAGTTATAAAGTGCTTTCTGTGTAAAAATTAATTGCAATGTTTGAATGGAGATTTTTTAAGGGTGGTTCTAAAAATCGTTTTTTAGAGCCACCCTAAAATCATATTTTAGAGCCATGCTTTTAAAGCATAGTTCTTTTACTTTCCAATGCTTTGTACGTTTCGGCGTACATTTTTGTTTATTTCTACGAAGAGGTAGGTGGGTTTGTTGGATAGCACATTTGCTTTTACACGATCAAACTCACGTTGTGCATATTCCTTTGATTTCTCAAATGTGATGCGAGACATTTCGCTTTGGCTCTTCTTGGTGCTCACCGAGTCGAGTTTTTCGTCGGGGAAATAGTCATCAAGGTCTACATCACCAATCATGGTGGTTTCGAGAAAAGTGAGGTGCTTTTTAGCAGCGTCAGTGTAGTAACCTACGAACATGTGTCCTGGCATTTGCACTAAAACGGGTGTGATGTTGATGGCTCGGAGCAGTGAGGCAAAGAGTACACTGCCGTCTACACAGTTTATTTGTGAGGAGTTGAGTGCATCTTCGAAGGTGCGTACACGCTGCGAATAAACCACATTGCTCGAAAGGCTTGAATAGGAAACAGAACTATAGCGGAAGGCGCGTTTTTGCAACACATACCATAGGGCATAGACTTGCTTGTCTACCATTTGTTCGTTGCCCTGGTATCCTAAAAACCGACGTACTATGCGTGTGTTGAGTGCTTCACGCAGAATTTTATCGATTTGTGGATTCTCTTCGTTGACATAGGCGGCATAGAACATGCGAGTGCTCACATAGCGGCGTTTACCATTAGGCAGTTGCTTGTAGTAGCCCAACAAACATTCGTTGATGCTACGCACAGAGAAGGTGCGTACACGCTGTCCGCAGTCTTTGCCATTGATGTCAACTTGTGCCACTATGCTAATGGGTTCTGCCTGCTCGTTGTTTCGCAAGGCATCGTAGCGCCATAAGACATCGGGATAGACAATGTAGTCGGTATCGGCTTCGGGAAGAACAAAGGTGCTCACTGACCGTGCGTAGAAAGGAGTTTCGGCAAGTTCAATGTGCAGTACGCTACCTGCTTTGGCATTGTGCAGTTTTATGGCAAAGACAGACTTGGCATTGCCTAAACACTCACCGCCCTCGATAGGTTGAATTATTTGGGTGTCGGTGGTTGCTACAGAGAGAATGGCAGAGGGAAAGATATTTCCGCCTAATTGGTCGACTATTTCAAAATCGCTGTTGAATGGGCGTTTCACTATGGCAAATGTAACTGCGCCGACCAAGCAAGTGAGTGTGAGCACAACAGCGGTGATGCGCAAAATGAGTTTACGCTTGGCTTGTTTCGTATCCCACATATAGAGTTTTGATTTTAAGTAAGCATTTTAAATGAATGCTTACTAAAAGTTTGCAATGGTGTAGAGGTAGAGCACTGCGGCAGGAATGGCAAGAAGTGAAGAGTCGAAACGATCAAGCATACCACCATGTCCGGGCAGAATGTTGCCACTATCTTTTATGCCGAGTTGGCGCTTAAAGAGGCTTTCTACAAGGTCGCCCCATGTGCCAAAGATGCACACGGTGATGCCGAGTCCCATCCATTGGGGCAGTGTAAGAAGGTTAGGTGCTACTTGCCACAACACATATGCCACTACCAAGCAGAGCACGCCACCACCGATGCTGCCCACCCACGATTTGTTTGGTGAGATGCGTTCAAAGAGTTTGGCAGGAAAACGTTTGTGCAATAGTGACCCACAGCAGTAAGCACCTGTGTCGCTGGTCCAAAGAAAGAGGAAGATGCTTAGGGGATAGATAGGCTCGAACACCGTGTGGTTGGTCATTGCGTCGTAGCGGAATGCCAACACATTGAGCAAGGAAAATGCGAGTGCTACGTATATTTGCGAGGCAAAGGCGTATGCCCAATTTTTTAGAGGGTCGGGCTTTTGCAGATAGAGTTCGCTAACAAGCAAGTATACTACCGAGATGAGGTAGGGGATAAATGCTTTTGAGGGCACATAGTCGGCACAGAATCCGCCAAAGGCAACAAAGAGGTAGACTGCTGTCACGGTGTTGATGAGGCGGTTTACAGATGCACCCGCATGGTTGTTCACGTTGGTTGAAAATTCCCACACGGTGAGTCCGGTAATAGCGGCAAACAACACAGTGAAGGTAATGGGCGAAAAGAGCGTGCCGCCCACAAGCACTGCCACAAAGACAATGCCTGTGAGGGCACGCAGAATGAGGTTATTCATGATCGTTGCGTGAGTTGTTGATTTCAGAGTTAGGGGCTTCGGGGGCAATATTTGTATTTTCCTTTTCAGCCTTTTCGACATTTATGGCAGATGCCTTTTCGTTGTTGTCAGCGTGCAGTTCAGTGCCATTATTGTCATCGTTGGTCGTGTCGGTAGCCTTATCGTTGGCTTCGGCATTGTCGTGGTTTTTAGGCGCACGTTCTTCGGCAAGTTTCAGCGCTTCTTCTTCCATCAGCACATCGGCACGGCTCTTCCAGGGGCGTGGACCAAAGATGTGTTCTACGTCCTCGGTGAATATTACTTCACGATCTACCAAAAGGTCTGCCAACTGATTGTGTTGGGAAGCATGCTCGGTGAGCAACTGTTTGGCGCGATTGTACTGTTCGGTGATGAGGCGTTGCACTTCAGAGTCGATAAGCTCGGCAGTATGCTCGGAATAGGGTTTTGAGAAATTGTATTCGCTCTGTGCGTTATAGTAGCACACATTCGAGAGTTTTTCGCTCATACCCAAGTATGCCACCATGCCATAGATGCGTTTGGTGACACGCTCAAGGTCGTTAAGTGCTCCACTCGAAACGTGGCCTGTAAACAACTCTTCGGCAGCACGACCGCCCAAGAGCGAACATATTTCGTCGAGCATTTGTTCGCGTGTGGTAATGGTGCGTTCTTCGGGCAGATACCATGCAGCACCCAAGGCTTGACCACGGGGCACGATGGTAACCTTTACGAGCGGATTGGCATATTGCAAAAGCCAAGACACTGAGGCATGTCCTGCCTCGTGAATAGCGATGGCGCGTTTTTCGTTTTCGGTCATCACCTTCGATGTCTTTTCTAAACCACCGATAATGCGGTCTACGGCATCCAAAAAGTCTTGTTTGCCCACCTCTTTACGGTCGTGACGGGCAGCAATAAGCGCAGCTTCATTACATACGTTGGCAATGTCGGCACCCGAGAAACCTGGAGTTTGGCGTGCCAACATTTCGATGTCTACGGTATTGTCGAGCTTGAGGGGTTTCATGTGTACTTTGAATATTGCCACACGTTCTGAGAGCTCGGGCAAGTCTACATGAATTTGTCGGTCGAAACGTCCTGCGCGGAGCAATGCAGAGTCAAGAATTTCGACGCGGTTGGTGGCTGCCAACACAATTACCCCCGTGTTGGTGCCAAAGCCGTCCATTTCGGTAAGCAACTGGTTAAGCGTATTTTCGCGTTCGTCATTGCCCCCCATTGTGGGGTTTTTGCCACGTGCACGACCAATGGCATCGATTTCGTCGATAAAGATGATGCAAGGAGCTTTTTCTTTGGCTTGTCTAAAGAGGTCGCGTACACGGCTTGCGCCCACACCGACAAACATTTCTACGAAGTCAGAACCCGCCATTGAGAAGAAAGGCACATCAGCCTCGCCTGCTACGGCTTTGGCAAGGAGGGTTTTACCCGTTCCCGGAGGACCTACGAGCAATGCCCCCTTAGGTATTTTACCACCCAATTCGGTATATTTCTGTGGATTTTTTAGGAAATCGACAATTTCGCGTACCTCTTGCTTGGCGCCTTCTTGTCCTGCCACATCTTTAAAGGTAATATTCGTGGCGTTTTTTCCGTTCTTTTCAAAAAGGCGAGCTTTGCTTTTGCCCACGCTGAAGATGCCTGAGCCGCCCCCCATGCCAGAACTCATGCGTCGGAAAAAGAAGTAGTAGAGCGCAAAGAGCAGGAGAATGGGGAGTATGCTTGTAAAAATGCGGGCAAACATGCTGTTTTCTTCTTCGTAGCGCACCCCGCCCTTATAGCTGGTGTCGAGGAAGTTGCTAACCGACTCTACGTTGGGGTATTTAGCCGACACAGTGGGGGC
The DNA here is from genome assembly GCA_900543155.1 of uncultured Prevotella sp. Taxonomy (GTDB): domain Bacteria; phylum Bacteroidota; class Bacteroidia; order Bacteroidales; family Bacteroidaceae; genus Alloprevotella. The sequence continues at coordinate 11,203 of UQQN01000057.1, read as the reverse complement.
AGTGCCCGTTTGGTCGCTTCCAGCCTTAAAGACCTCGCGTATTTTTTCGGGTTTTACCACAAGACGCACGCTCCCATCGCTTTTGTTTACGATCACCTCGCGTGCATAACCATTTGCCACGTATGAGCGGAAGGCAGAGTAGTCTACCTCCTTATTGAGTCCGCCTGTTGCAGAATCTTTGTTTTGCCAAACCATGATGCCAAGCGTAACAATGGCAATTATATATATCCACGAGAGTCTGAAGAACGGACGCTTGTTACGCGGTGCCTGGTTCGGGTCTTGTGGGTTATTGGGTATTTGTTGAGACATGATTTTTATAGGGAATTATTGGGAATTAGTGGGGAGTTGTTGAAAACAGCTCTCTTACAGTAAATCGGCTATTTCGGTAATGTTTGCATCGTCCCAAAGGTTCTCGATGTCATAGAATTCGCGAGCTTCAGGCAAGAATATGTGTACAATCACGTTGCCATAGTCCATTGCCACCCATTCGCAGTTATCGCGTCCCGCAATAGCCGCGGGTTTTTCGCGCAAGTGTTTACCCGTAAATTCTTCTACCGAGTCGGTAATAGCATCTACTTGTTGGGGTGAACCTGCAGTGCAAATTACAAAATATGAGCTAGGGGCACTGACGATGCGACGGAGGTCGACTGTTACAATGCTACGTCCTTTTTTCTCTTGAATGCCATCGACAATCGTATTAACCAGTTGTTGTGTTTCGTTCATTAGAATTTGTTGAATTTATGTCTTGTTTTGTTGAATATTGGGGCATTACAGCGCCATTCTGTGGTGCCCAAGTTTATGTTTCTGTGTCAGTGTATTGGCGCTTATTTGGCAATGGCGTGCTATTGTGGGCGCTTTTATACATGCGAAATCGTAGCAAAGTTAGTGTAACGCGTGAAACTGAGAAAGTTTTTTTGCCTAAAAAACCGAAAACGCCTACTTACACAAGGCCTTGCACACGCGGTCTTGAAAGTTCCTACCTGTTGAGGTGTGTCGAATGCCTTGATTCATAATGCTAAAGCACAATACATTGCCTTGTGCCGTGGTGCAATAGCCTGAAAGTGTGCTTACCCCTTCAACAGTGCCCGTTTTGGCATGTACGTTCCCTGCGGCAGAAGTGCCACGCATGCGCTTACGCAGTGTGCCATCGCGTCCGGCAATGGGCAGAGATTGGTGCAGATGACGGAAAATATCATCGTCGTTATAAGCATAGCGCAACATGCGACCCAATAGTTCGGGGGTGAGATAGTTATAAAGCGAGAGCCCTGAACCATCGGCTATTTGGTAGTGTGAGGGATCGAGCCCAATGTGGCTAATCAGTGCGTTATAGTGTGCCACAGCTTGTTTGCGTCCTACTTTAGTGCGGTCGCCTTGTGCAGCAATTTGATAGAACATAGACTCAGCCATTGAGTTGTTGCTCTTTTTCATCATGGGCACAAGTACATCGTCGATGTTGTGTGTGCGATTGCAGAGCAGTGTAGCTCCTGAGGGAGTGCGATGTTCGGTGGTGGTGCCGTCCCACTCAATGTCTTCGGCTTGGAAGATGCGTCGCATGTTTTCAATAAACGTGTCGCGATTGTTGAAAAGCAAGGGAGTTGTGGGCACTTCGTCGTCGTCCCAACACCATCCCCATCCCAATAGCTTATCGTCCTTCATGCTCAAATCTAAGCAGATGGGCGAGGTGATGCGTGTGATGCCGTGTGCTTTGAGTTCGCGGGCAAAGGCGTGCATATCGTCGGCATTGAAAAGGGGGTCGTATCCTGCACGAATGTATACGTGTCCGCTAAAAATAGAGTCACCCTCTTGAGGCAGTTGGTCAACGTAAAGGCGAGTGCTGTATTGATAATTTACCCCCAAGTCGTTCAATGCGGTGATGGCGGTCATTAACTTCTCGTTTGATGCGGGGCGCATACATTGTCTTTCGTGATAAGCTATCACTAAGGTGTCGGCAGTGAGGTCGTAGATGTAGAGCCCCACTTGTGTGCGTTCAAAAATATCGTTGTCGAGCAACTTTGTGACGCGTGCTCTGAGCGATTCTTCTGCGCGAATATTATCGATCACCGTGTCGGCTTGCACAGAATCTTCTGGCATAATGCTGTCGGTGCGCAAGGCATAGGCGATGTGTTCGGTGGTTTTGGGGTGGGCAGTGGCACAAATTAGGGTGCATGCCACAAGTGTGATGATGAGAAAAATACGTTTCATGCTGCAAAGTTACTCATATTGCCGTGGAAATGTGGGCATTTGGTGTGAAAATATTGCCTTTTGCGGGAGTATAGGCATAACTTTTGCGTTATAATATGTATTGCAAAAGGTTTGCCAAAAGTGATTTATACTTATACAAAAAAATCGCCTCCACCGACTCGCGTCGACAGAGGCGTATTTTGGGGTTGCGATAATAGAAGAACCACTAGTTCAAAAAACATCGCTTCCCAAGTTGAATTTCAAGTACTACTCGGGAATACCTGAAAATTCTATTCTTTCCTTAACAACCTTTTTTACCCGAGTAATTAACCTAAACCTATATGTCTTTTTCTTTCTTGCCTAAGTTAAAGATGCACGCGGTATGAGCGTGCGGTGCGAATGTTTGCAAGCTTACACCTGGCATGTGCTGTGGGGCACGAGTTTGTGTGCACGTAGCATAATGCTTTTGGTTGATTATAGTGCAGAACCCGTCTGCAAATAGTTTAGTTTGTGTTGGCTAATGGAGTCGTGATTTGTGAACACACTTCCATAGTGCTCACGCAGACAGCCAGTAGCTTGCTTAAATTCACGTTGCAAAGGTACGGTGTTTTAGCACAAATGCGCTAATACAAATGTTGCGAATGTTTGTATAAATGTTGCACAAATTTTTAAAGCATTGATAATCAATAGTTTATGTAATTTCCTTTTTTACGTGCATCGCACTTTTGTTGCAAACATTTTTACCCTAAGTTCTTTTTTTTATTGCAAGTTTTTTATAGTGTAAACTCTGAGTTTAAGGGTCTGAAATCACCTTTTTGGCAATCGATTTCTGGCTTGTAAAAGCAAACTGAATGGGGGGATTGGGGGAGCATGTCAGCCAATGTCAGCCTAAGACTGATAGTGAGGATTTGCGATGTTGTATCTTTGCATGGCAAATCAAGCAATGGCACACAAAAAGCGCGGGAGGCAACAACCAGAGCTGTAGCCTCCCGAAAAACTTAGAGGTGTTGCTGCATACCACCTTAGAAGGGCCAAAGCAAGGGCACCACGGTAACTGTGATGATGAGTGCAATGAGGTTGAGGGGGAGACCTATGCGCACAAAGTCGGCAAACTTGTAGTTGCCCACACCTTGCACAATGAGGTTGGTTTGATAGCCAATGGGGGTGCTAAAACTAGCTGAGGCTGCCATGCAGATGGTCACAAAAAATGGCATGGGACTAACCCCCATGTGTTGTGCAATGCTTAGTGAAAGGGGGAATGCTAAAGCTGCTGCTGCATTGTTGGTCATGAGTTCGGTAAACAAGTTGGTGATGATGAAGATAACCGCCAATAACACCACCGGACTGCAACTTTTGCTTAGTTCGACTGTGAATTGTGCCACTGCATCTGCCATACCAGAGTTTTGCATGGCGCGGCTAATGGCAAATGCCGAGGCAATGGTGATGAGAATGTCCCACGAGATGTATTTGGTATATTTGCGAGCAGGGAAGATGTTGAGCCATGCCATGATGATGGTGACCACGCTCACAAAGAAAAACATGTCTAAGTGCATGCGTGGAGCGGCTTGGCGCACAGCAGGGAGTTCGCCTACGGTGGCACCAACAATCATCAAAAACAAAAGCACCACAGAGAGCCAACATTTCCAGCGCGGCATACGAAAATCTTGCTCTTTGCCATTCGACACCATAAGGAAGAACGAAGAGTCGCCCCAGTTTTTCATAAAATCGTCGTTGGCAAGCAACACCAATGTATCGCCCTCGTGAAAGCGTTCGCGTCGCATGTCGTGCATAATCATGGTTACACCCCCGCGCTTTAGTTCGAGGATATCGGCACCATATTTGCGCTTAAAGTCGAAGTCGATGATGCGACGGTTGATGGCAGGGAAACGTGCACCCAAAACCACTTCAATGCGGTGCATGCCATGCGAAAGTTCGTCGGGTCGTGTTGCTTCATCGCGGTCGATACGTTCTGAGGGCAACAGCTTGTTTGAGAATAACCACACGTAGAGCAGTCCTGCCGTAGCCACAATGATGCCTACTTTGCCCAATTCAAACATTGAAAAGCCTTTGAATCCTGCATCAATTACCATGCCATGTACCACCAAGTTGGTGCTGGTGCCAATAAGGGTGCATACACCCCCCAAAATGGTGGCATACGATAGGGGAATAAGTAATTTAGTAGCTGCTACGCCATGTTTCTCAGCCCAACGCTTCACCATTGGGGCAAAAATAACCACCACTGGCGTATTATTCAAAAAAGCAGAGATAAAAGCTACCGTGGGCAGCATGCGCATTTGCACACGTCGCACACTATTGCCCGTCTTGTTGTGTGGTAAAAGCCGTTTAAGCAACGCCTCGAGCATGCCTGACCGTCTTACGCCCTCACTCACTAAGAAGAGCATTGCCACGGTAATCATACCTTTGTTGGCAAAGCCTTCGAGTAATTCTTTGGGACTAAGTATGCCGGCACACATAAACACTACTGCACCAGAGAGCAAAATTAGTCCCGGACGCATGCGGTCTTTTATGAGTGCCAACACAACGATGGCGAGTACGATGATAACAAATAAGGGTTGCATATAGCTTTTGGGGTATTTAGGGCGGATTTTTTACCGCCCTGAAATCACTGCGATGTGTTTAGTTAATGTGCAATTTATTTCACCACAAACCATGGGTTGTGCAAGTCTTCTTTGTTGTAAGTGAGTGGCAAGTCGGTTTGTGCGTCGAGCACTTGGCAACCTGCAGCCAGCGCAATGGCATGGCCTGCGGCAGTGTCCCACTCCATGGTGGGAGCCAAGCGCGGATAGATGTCTGCCTTGCCTTCGGCTACTAAGCAAAGTTTAAGCGATGAACCTGCGCTAACCATTTCTAAGTCGGGATGATGGCGTCGCAAGTCAGCAATAAATGTTTCGGTCTCGGGCGAAAGATGCGAGCGCGAAGCTACTACGCGGTAGGGACGTGCCGTGTCGGCACCTTTAAGTGGGAGCGCTTCGGGATTTCCTACGTGCAGGGTTTCGGGTTCAACGTCGGCAGTGAAGGCACCTTGCCCTTTTTCGCCCCAAAAAAGTCGGTGCTTAGCAGGCACATAAATCACACCCATAACGGGTACACCATCGGTAACAAGGGCAATGTTTACTGTAAACTCATCGTTCTTCTTTAAAAACTCTTTTGTACCGTCGAGTGGGTCGACAATCCACAGCGAGTGCCAATCTTTGCGTTCGTCGTAGGGCAGATGTGCGCCCTCTTCGCTCAGCAGGGGATAGGGGGTAGACTCTAATGCCTCGGCAATAACGCGGTGTGATTCGCGATCAGCCAACGTGAGTGGTGAATTGTCAGCCTTTCGTTCAACTTGCCAATCAAGGTCGGGGTGTGTATAGATGTTCATAATGGCACGCCCAGCTCTGAGCGCAGCATTGATTATGGTGTCAATCATTGTAAATGCGTTTATAGAATGGTTCTAATATTTCTTAGATGTATTGAGGGAGCAAAGTTAATGGTATTTGCGTAAAAATGCGGTATGGAGAAGAAATATTTTTATTTTCCCAAAAAGTTTTTGGGGTAAAATCTTATCGAAATAAATGGAATCAGCCTTTAGGATAAATGTGCTGTGGAAGTATGGATAAAAAAACTTCATTCTTTTTTGTGTTAATAAACATCTTGGTGGGACGTGTAAAAGTTTTTTTATAAATTTGTGGCAAAATTTTATGGAACTTTACGCTGTATGTAGGTTTTAACAAAAATCTACGGTATGCCTTAAAGAATACCGCCTTATGATGAAACAAGAAGAAAAAGCAAGTTTGATGCGTGTGTTGTCGGACCTTGTAAAGGCTGACGGTATTATCGACATTAACGAGATGGATTGCTTAGACCATCTGCGCAGTAAATATAAAATAACCAATGAAGATGAATGTCGAGCTGAGAACTTGACATTCTCTGTGGCAATCAATACGTTGGCAGAACTCGAAATGGCACAACGTGAAGAACTCATGCACGACTTTGCCAAGGTTACGATGAGCGATAACTATTGTGCGCGTTCTGAGGCGTTGTTGATGCTTGCCTTACGTTTTAAACTCACAGAAGACGATGGGGTGAATGCTACCATGATTTCGGTGAGCAACGATTTAATGCACTTCGACGACAACCAAATGTTGTATGTAGAGGCTCAACCACATCCCGAATTACACGAAGAGGTGAATGCTCATTATACCGATTTGCAAAACATGATTCGTTTAGAAGGCATGGACTTTGTGTATATTCCGCGTCTTTCAGCTCATTATAGCAGTTTGGATAAGGAGGCATTGAAAAATATGGTGAAATATCTTTATCCCAAAGCAAGCAACGATCGCATTTCTGTGGCTTTGCTCAGTTTGTGCAATATGCAAACGCACGAATTTTGTCGTGATTTGCTCTCGGCAAAGTTGGGCATTCGCGAAATGTCGATGGTGGAACCTTCGGTAATGATAAAGGTGGGCGAGTCGTATACAGATGGTGAAGCATTCTCACACTTTTTGCTCTTTGAGGTGGGCAATGACATGGTGCAGAGTGTGCGTAAACTGCTTAGTGTTTTCTCGCAATATTATAATAACTTGCAACTTAACTACCTACACGAACAATCTGGACGCTTTGTCTATAAAGGCTTTTACAGACAGGTGTTCGACTTGCTTATGTTGCAACGCGGCATAAAAAGTACGGTGGCGGTAGACTCGGCAAATGGCAACATAAAATTCCCCGATGCCGAGATCACATTAACAGGTGTGCATCGTCGCGAAAAGGCTCTTTATGCCTTGTTTTTATTAGAATCGTCGCGTGGTGGCATAAACTTTACGAAGCCAGACGACAAAAAGCATATCGAAAAATATGACCGCCGCATGGAGCAGTTAATGCAGAAGTATCGTTGTATCTATGCACGCTTTGGGGGCGAGGCTTCAAAGGCTCCCAACATTTGCGACTATTCAACACGTGGACCGATGGTGGCTTTGCTCAAAAAGCAGATTATGGCACTTAAAGGTGTGCTCCATCATGCCGATAGTTATTGCATTAAGCGCAATGTATTTGGCAATTATTCAATAGACATCCCTTCTTCAATGTGCTACTGTCTGAATCTTGAGGGACAGTTGTGTTTGCTGCATGAGGACGAGGAGTGGCAAAATATTGCTGCATTATAAGCGTTCGGGGCAGAATGGCCTCTGTCATGTAATGTACGTTTTTCTTGTAGTCCCCCTCCTTCCAATAATTGCACATTGATTGATTCATAAAAAAGTCCGTAACCAAGGTAGATATGCCCCTTTGTTACGGACTTTTTGCGTAGCCCTAAAAACTGATTTTTAGAACCATCAAGAATGCCTTTTACCAAGGTTCAACTCTTGGGGCAGTGCTGCGATATTGTGGCATGCAAAGCCCTGTGTTGGCACCAATGTAAGTGGGGTCGGAAATGTAATATTGCAAACCATCTTGTTCGTAATAAGAACCCGAGATGCTTTCGCCCGGAAGTGCGATAGAAACACACTCATGCCCAGGGAAGTTAATAAGATGGTTGTTCACACCCATTATGCGACGTAGCAATGTGGCGTAGAACACCGAACGATCTTCACAGTCGCACTTTGGATAATAGAGCAGTTCTTCGAAGAAGTAAGGTTTTTCAAATCCAAATTGCTCATCATCGGTAGCATAGGCAAATGCCGATTGCACAAAGTGGAGCAAGCGGTTTACACTGCTGAGGCTTGCTTGTGTGCCAATTTGTGTTTTTATTTGCTCTTCCACTTCGCGGCGTGTATCGTTATCGAGCACAGATTGTGCATAGCATGGAACGGGCATTTGTGGATATTTATAAACCATCTTCATCAAGCGCTCGTTCACAGTGCCCTTCACCGTGATGCCACCTTGTGTCAGGGTGTAGTTGTGTTTATCTCCCTTTACATTAAGTGGTTTACGAATCACGAGGTCCACATTGTGCAATTCGCTCATAGGAGCGCTAAACTGCGGTGTGCGGAAGCGTGCCTCATCGCCCTGAAGTTTACCGAGATCGGGGGTGAAGATATAGAATCTTTGTCCATTCATTTCCAAGTAGGCGCGAGCATACACCATTTGGTCGAAGGGGATGAGCAAGATGGGGGTACCCGATGTGGTTTCGAATGCTGGACGAATGTCGTAACCACAGAGCAACAAAATGTAGTGCATTAAGTTGGCACGTACGGTAAGTGAAGCCTCTGGCACAAGCGCTTTTGCATAGTCGCGCACCAATTCCATTACGAAATAGTCGGGTAGTTGCATCTCGTTGATTTGTTTTTTGAGTGAGGGCAAAGCCTTGTCTTCGAAAGTGGATTTGTTGAGTGCTTTAATGGCATTGCCATTTCCCATTTCATCGAGCTTATTCACAGGGATGTCCACCTTTGGCAATTTTATATTCAGCCCGTAAAAGTCGAATTGCACTTTGGGCGTGCGGTCGGGTGCAGGTGCAGGAGTAGGCACGGGCACAGTAGGGGTTACAGGCACGGGCACTGCAGGCACAGGGACCGTGGGAGTTTTAGGCACTGCGGGCTTTTCGGGTACCGTGGGTTTAGTAGGCTCCGTCGGTTTAGTAGGTGCAGCAGGCTTAGTGGGTTCCGTCGGCTTAGTAGGTGTCGCGGGCTTTGTAGGTGTTACAGGCTTTGTGGGCAAAGCCGGTCTCGTAGGCACCGTGGGCACGGGCACTTGGGGTGTGCTAGGCTTAGTGGGCGTAGCTGGTTTGGGTGTGGCAGGTTTAGGTTTAGGCGCTGGGGTAGGTGTAGGCTTGGGAGGAGTGGGTTGAGGCACTACGGGCTTAGGTTCTACCACAGGTTTAGGCATGGGTGTAGGCTTTACGGGATTGGGGTTTTTAGCCACAGGCGTATCTTTGGGCTTAGGACGTTGAAAACGCTGAATAGGGCGTTTTTGTTCAAAGTCCTTCCACACCATATCCAAGAAGTCGGCATAACGATTCAGCATTTCGTTGCGAAAATTGTCGTACCGATTGAGTATATCTTTCCTAAAAGCTTCAAACGTCTCTTTCTGTTTTTGGGCTTGCGCACCACTCACAACAGTAAGCAGGGCAAGGGTGATGAATATCTTTCTCATAGGGGTGAGGTTTTAAGAGGTTATGGGGTAGGGTGTTTAAAACCCACCCAAAATCGTGAATCGCAGAGGTGCGTTTGATCATAAGACGGGGATGGGTAGGATTGTCTGGGGGGAGCGTTCATCGAAAATCGTGAACGAGTTGACGTGTTGCCGACATCTCCCACTTTATCTTTCGTGTGTGTCTGTAACTTGTCAACTCGTTAGGCATTCTTTTTTTGCGAAAACGCACCCTTCCTGAGTTTCGGGGTGCGAGTCCGAGTGAGATTATTCGCCGCCCGTGTTAGGGTCGAAAGCACCCTTTACGAACTCCGAAACCTTATCGGCATATTTCTGAGCCGCTTCGCTCTCTTTCTTCGCATTGTCGAGTGCACGTAGACGCGCACGGCAAGCCGCGTTTTCAGAGATGATAAAGTAAGTTTGCATTTCGTAGAGCGGTTGTCCCTTAGGCGTTTTGCCAACTTCGCGAATCAAGCTAAACGACTCTGTCATTTCGCCACGAATCTCCTTTTCAACACTACTTTCGTAGGCTGCATAAAAGTGGTCGAATTCCCCGTCACCATCAGTGCCGTTGGCAGACATATCGCTGACGATGCGTCCTTTCACGATGGAACCAGCTTGACGAGCATAGTTATTGCAAGCATTGTTTACCGCTGCTTGGTGTCCTACGTTTTTCGAAATAAAGTTGCTGGCAGTACCCACAACCTCGTAGGCATCGTTACCATCGTCGCTATTGAGCTTTTCGTAGTGCTTAAGTAGCATCACCTCGAGCGAGCGTGATGAACCAAAGAGCGCCCAGTTTTCTTTTTTCAGCGTTTTCATTTTGAGCTTATACTCCTTTTTGAGTTGCTTGTTAAGCTCTTTGTTGTTTTGCGCTGCCATAGGCATAACCATGCAGAGCGCAAGAAGGAACATTAAAATCTTTTTCATAATCGTGAGTTTTTTTGTGAGGGGGTAGTTGCAAAAGCAAATATATGCCCCGTGGCAAAGTTGCATAAAAAAAACATACTAAACAAGTTTTGTCATAAAAAACACACTAACGTAACAATATATATGGGGTGAAAGCGAAAATGACAAATGACAAATGACAAGTGAACTCTTTGAGAATCAGATAATTTGCTGTCGTTTTGTCATTTGATTTTTTTAAAAAATTCGTGGTTAACGAATGTAAAGGCTTACATATACTCGTGCAGCGTCAAGGTTAGGGCAAGACTTGTGCTTGTAATGTGGTTATGACCTAACACCTTGGCATGTTTTTTTAGTTTTTAGGCGCTATGGGAGTAATTTTTGTCATGATAGTAGTGTTTTTAGGGTTAGAAAATAGCTCCAAAATGTGGTCTGTGTTCCTTCGGAATGATATCGGAATGATATCGGAATTGTCGTCTGCCAAAATGGAGCGTGTTTTAGCATGCTTGCGAGTGCAAAGTTACAGTGCAGTGGAGGAAATTCCAAATTTCGTGCAAATTTGTGGCGCTTCGAAATGTTAAAATCAGCTCACTTCTCTAGTGTTTATTGGGGAAAAATAATTTTTCTGTACCGCGAGAGTGTACAAGTTTAGAAATGTCATTTGACGCAATTTTTTTGCTTAGGCTTTAAAAAAAACGCGCAAATTTTTTCTTTGCAGCTTTACAGGGAAAATGTGGGTTGCTGAAACTACTTATTTCTTATCTCTTATTTTAACATTTACACTAGTTAACTCAGAATTAAGAAATATTTCAAGTGACAAAGTGATACATAAGTTATTGATTATCAAGTGCTTAATGTGTCACTTGTCATTTGTCACTTTTGCTTTCACCCTAAGTATGTTGCAATTTGCCCCTTGTTTATGGGTTGAAATTCTGCGAGATAGACTTGGGTTCTTGTCCTATAAAACGGCTATTCGCCTAGGCCCAATCGCACCCATAACAGGGTGCCCCGTTTGGTATGATGGCAT
>UQQN01000056.1 GCA_900543155.1 uncultured Prevotella sp. | reverse complement strand
AACCCTCATTCACATACCTGGCTACCTTATCTCACCCCTAACGGGGTGACCCATTCAACCATGCAACTTATCAAAATCCGATAAGATCGTGCAGAAAAATATTATAGATTTTGAACACCCTACCCCTTACTCCTTTTCGCTAATTTCATTTTCATTGCTCTCACTTTCCTCATCCAATCTGTTCTCCCAAAGATAATATCGGGTTTCTTTAACCACGACACTTGAGAGCAGTAACAACGAAAGAATATTTGGAAAAGCCATAAGAGCATTAAATGTATCGCCTAAGTTCCATACCAAGTTGATGGCTGTAATTGAGCCCACAAAGGTGGCTAATATCCACAAAACACGATACACATAACGAGCACGACGCCCAAACATATATTCCAATGCTTTCTCGCCCAAATAGCTCCAACCCAAAATGGTGCTGAACGAGAAAGTGATGATGCCTAACGTAAGCACCATAGGGCCAAACGTAGGTATCTGACCAAAAGCTACCTTAGTAAGTTTAGCACCTGCGGTAGAGTCGATACTGGGTTCTGCCATAATAGAACTTACTAACACTAAACCCGTAATGGCACATATCACAACTGTATCCCAAAACGGAGAGGTTGAACTCACCATGGCTTGTCGCACAGGATTACGTGTTTTTGCTGCAGCTGCCACTATAGGCGCAGAACCTAAACCCGACTCGTTAGAGAATAAACCACGTGCTATACCATAACGCATTGCCATCATTACACTGGCACCCACAAAACCTCCCGTAGCTGCATGGGCACTAAAGGCATCAGAAAGGATGAGTTGCAAGGCAGGTAAAACGTACTGATGATTGCGAGCCAACAACCATAAGCAACCACCCACATAGAACAATGCCATAAATGGCACCAAACCTTCGCACACACGGGCTATGCCTTTTACGCCAAACATGATAACGCCACAAGTAAGTAGGGCGATGGTAATGCCTGTGGCAAGTGGCGGAACTTGGTAACCCTCATTGAGCAACATGGAAATGGAATTGCACTGAATCATATTGCCAATAAAGAAAGATGCCGCTACCGTGCAAAAGGCAAAAACGATTCCGAGCCAACGACACCCTAAACCACGTTCTAAGGCATACATCGGACCGCCCAACATTTTGCCATCCCTGGTTTTTACACGATATTTTATGGCAAGCAAGCCCTCGGCATATTTTGTAGCAATGCCAAGCACACCTGTCATCCAACACCAAAAGACAGCCCCTGGGCCGCCCATGGTTACGGCTGTTGCCACACCAATAATATTGCCTGTACCAATGGTTCCAGCCAAACTTGTAGCAAGTGCAGAAAATTGACTCACATCGCCTGTAGAACCCTTATCACGGGTAAAACTTAGGCGAATGGCCTTGAAAATGTAACGCTGCGGAAAACGCAAACGAATGGTAAGATAAAGATGTGTGCCAAGCAGCAAAACAATCATGGGCACACCCCACAAATAACCATTGAGCTGCGTAAGGAATTCGTTAAGTTCGATCATAAGCACAAGGTGTTTAGGAATAATGAGTGGTTCTGAAAATTTTATTTTTTAACTTCAAAAAATCTGATAGTTGCTTTGCGTTCTCTCGCATACGAAAGGTTACAAATCGACCTATCAAATTTATTAGAATCACCCTAATAATCCCTTGTGTACTAAAAATTCGTTAGTTTCTGCTGCAAAAGTAAAACTTTTTTCGGTTTTATTTTCCCAAATAACTTATAAACCGTAAATTTGGTAGCAAAAAATAGGGTCAAATGCAAATCATTGAGCATTATATCAAAGGGAAACGCCCCAATCAGCAACTTTGCGAAGATGGTTGGGTGGTCACGCCTCACTTTGCTGCCGTGATAGATGGGAGCACCTCGAAGGTGGCTGGACGACAAGGTGGACTATTAGCCATGCAGTTGGTTAGGGAGGCTTTACACACGCTTCCTGCCACAGCAAACAAACACCAAATGCTGCAATACCTTACGCAGACTATCGCGCAACACAATGTGCCAGAGGCATCGACCCAGGCTGCATACCGACTGACTTGTTCGGCTGTGATATACAGTAAAGCACGCCGCGTTGTATGGATGGTGGGCGACTGCCAATGCCGTTTTAATGGTCGCACATATACACACGGAAAGTTGGTAGATGAGGTGTTGATAAATGCGCGTGTAGAAGCTGCACGCTATTTGCTGCAACATGGACATTCTGCACAAAGTTTGCAACAAAAAGATTTGGCTCGAGCAATGATTTTTGATGCCTTGCGCGAACAAACCAATTTTCAAAACGACCCTAATCCTTACAATCCCTATCGTTACCCTGTTATAGATGGTACACCCATTGATGATGCTTTAGTGCCCGAATGGGAAGTACCTACCGAGGTACACGAATTGGTATTAGCCTCGGATGGATATCCTACCCTAACTGACACTTTAAACGAAACTGAGGAAAATTTGCAGCGTTTGCTAAAAGAGGACCCTCTATGCATAGACGAAAACGCTGCAACGAAATGTTTAATGGCAGGCAACAACTCATTTGATGATCGATGTTACTTGCGCATTGCATTATAAAGAAGTCGTCTAAACTTTTCTGACGAAGATTAAACGACTTCAAAGAAAGCCTCAACCTCATAAAAGAAATAACAAACACAAAATACTGGAAAATGAAACTTTGGGAAAAATCGGTTCAAGTGACCGACGAAATAGATAAATTCACCGTAGGTCACGATCGTGAACTCGACCTTTACTTGGCTCCCTACGACGTGTTGGGCAGTATGGCACATGTAACCATGCTGAATAGCATTAACTTGATTGCTGACGAAGAATTGCCCTTGCTCTTAGCCGAACTCAAAAACATTTATCAACTTGCCATAGAAGGTAAGTTTGTTATTGAAGACGGCATTGAAGATGTACACTCGCAGGTGGAACTGATGCTTACACGCAAGTTGGGCGATATGGGTAAAAAAATTCACTCAGGACGCTCACGCAATGACCAAGTATTAGTAGACCTCAAGCTATTTACACGCCAAAAGCTACGCGAGGTGGCAGAAGCCGTACGTCAACTCTTTGCCGAATTGCAAAAACAAAGTGAACGCTATAAAAACGTGCTTATGCCAGGCTACACGCACTTGCAGGTGGCTATGCCCTCAAGTTTTGGTTTGTGGTTTGGTGCGTATGCCGAGAGTTTAACCGATGACATGCTTTTCTTAGAGGCTGCTTATCGACTCACAAACCGCAACCCATTAGGCTCGGCTGCAGGTTACGGTTCATCGTTCCCATTAAAACGTCAAATGACCACCGACCTTTTGGGCTTTGACTCTATGGACTATAACGTGGTGTATGCACAAATGGGACGTGGCAAGATGGAGCGCAATGTGGCATTTGCCTTGGCAAGTGTGGCTGGCACTGTGGCTAAATTGGCTTTTGATGCTTGCATGTTTAACTCGCAAAACTTTGGCTTTATTAAATTGCCTGACGAATGCACCACTGGTTCAAGCATTATGCCACACAAAAAGAACCCTGATGTGTTTGAATTGATTCGTGCACGCATGAATCGTTTGCAGGCTTTACCGCAAGAAATGATTCTAATTATGAACAATCTGCCTTGTGGTTATTTCCGCGACCTGCAAGAGCTGAAGGAGGCTTTCTTGCCTGCCTTTGACCGACTTATAGACTGCTTGCACATGACCACATACATCATTGAACGTATTAAGGTAAACGAACATATCCTTGACGACAAACGCTATGATGCCATGTTCTCGGTGGAAGAGGTTAACAGATTGGCTGCCGAAGGTATGCCTTTCCGCGATGCTTACAAGAAAGTGGGATTAGACATTGAGGCTGGATGTTTTACACCCAACAAAGATATTCACCACACACACGAGGGAAGCATTGGCAACCTTTGTAATGACGAAATTAAAAAAATTATGGACAACACGTGGGAACGCTTTGGCTTTGACCGCGTAGACACAGCTATCAACAAATTACTTCGCAACTAAAAATACAAACTTAAGGGTGGTTCTGATGAATCATTGAATGCGATTTTTAGAACCATCCTTTATTTACTAACATAAATCTATCAATCATTATGGCATTAGAAAAAACGCTTGTACTGCTTAAACCTTGTACCATGCAGCGTGCCTTAGCAGGCGAAATCATCAGTGTGTTCGAGAAAAAAGGCTTGCAAATTTGTGGCATGAAGATGATACAACTCACCGATGAGGTGCTCAACGAACACTACGCACACTTAAGTAGCAAACCATTCTTTCAAGGCATTAAAGACTCTATGATGGCTACACCTGTTGTAGCACTTTGCCTTAAAGGTGTTGACGCCGTTGCAGTTGTACGTGCCTTGGCAGGACCTACTAACGGACGTAATGCGGCTCCTGGCACTATCCGCGGAACCTATTGCATGAGTTTCCAAGAAAACATTGTGCACACCTCAGACTCACCCGAAACAGCTGCAGTAGAATTGAAGCGCTTTTTCAACGACAACGAAATCTTTGAATGGAAGCAAGCGACATTTGCGTATCACTACGCATCTGATGAGTTTTGAAATCTAATTAAAGGGAGGTTTTATTTCTAAAAAAGAATTGAAACCCTCTCATTCTATTACCTTAAAAATCCCGACATACAATGTACAAACAACACATTGTATGTCGGGATTTTTAAGTTTCAAAGGAGATACCAAGATATTTGATAAAGCCCCTCAAGTAGAATTATGCCTTGCGCTCTATGTCGCTCAACTCTTGCATTTTCTTCATTTCAAGGAATTCGTAGATGCCGCAAAGATGTTCGCGTACCTGTCCACCACCAAACTCATACACACGGGTTACAAGTCCATCGAGGAAGTCACGGTCGTGGCTCACACAAATAAGTGTGCCATCAAAGTCGTTGAGAGCTTGCTTTAACACATCCTTGGTGCGAAGATCAAGGTGGTTGGTAGGTTCGTCAAGAATAAGCAAATTTACAGGTTCAAGCAGCAGTTTGAGCAAAGCCAAACGAGTGCGTTCACCACCCGAAAGAACTTTTACTCTCTTGGTACTTGCCTCACCGCCAAACATAAAGGCGCCAAGCAAATCGCGTATTTTGTTACGTATTTCACCCTTAGCCACATCGTCTATGGTTTGGAAAACAGTGAGTTCGCCATCAAGCAATGAGGCTTGATTTTGGGCAAAGTAACTTATCTTTACGTTATGACCAATCGTAAGCGTACCTTCATGTTCAAGTTGACCCATGATGCACTTAACCATAGTAGACTTACCTTCACCATTACGACCCACGAAAGCCACTTTATCGCCACGCTTAATGGTGAACGATGCGTTTGAGAAGATACGTTTATCGTCGAAAGCCTTGCCCACGCCATCTGCCATTACAGGATATTGACCACTGCGTGGCGAAGGGGGAAACTTAAGGCGAAGAGCTGAAGTATCTTCCTCGTCGACTTCAATGAGTTCAAGTTTTTCGAGCATTTTGACACGGCTCTGTACTTGGAATGTTTTAGAATAAGTACCCTTAAAGCGTTCAATAAAATCTTTTGTTTCTTGAATCATCTTTTGTTGCTCCTCATACTGCTTCATTTGCTGCTCGCGACGTTCTGCACGCAACTGAAGATAGTGTGAGTAGTTTACCTTGTAGTCGTAGATACGCCCCATAGTAACCTCAATAGTACGTGTGGTAATATTGTCTACAAACTTACGGTCGTGACTAATAACCACCACAGCCTTACCATTGCTTACTAGGAAATCCTCAAGCCAACCAATAGATTCAATGTCAAGGTGGTTTGTTGGTTCATCGAGCAAAAGCACATCAGGATTCTGCAACAACATTTTAGCAAGTTCTATACGCATACGCCAACCACCTGAGAATTCGCTGGTTTGACGATCAAAGTCGGAGCGCTCAAAACCTAAACCAAGAAGTGTCTTTTCTACATCTTCTTCAAAATGCGTCATGTCGATGGCATAGAACTTCTCGCTAAGCGTTGCAACTTCTTCAATCAATGCCATGTATTCATCGCTTTCATAGTCGGTACGCTCAGCAAGTTGCTTATTGAGTTCGTCAAGGTGTGCTTCCATCTTATGCAAATGCGCAAAGGCTTGACTGGCTTCTTCGAATACTGTACGTCCGTCCTCTGTCATTAAATGCTGAGGAAGATAGGCTATCACAGTGTCCTTAGGAGCCGACACCGTGCCACGCGAGGGTTTACGTACACCCGCCAATATTTTGAGCAGCGTACTCTTACCCGCACCATTTTTGCCCATAAGAGCTATGCGGTCGCTGTCATTGATTACAAAAGAAACGTCACTAAAGAGGGTGGTTCCGCCAAATTCTACGGCGAGCCCATCTACTGATACCATATTTTTATTTTGAATTGATGTATTGTTTACAATTTTCAAGGTGCAAAGTTACGATTTCAGCACCACATTTAACGCATAAAGCCTTCAGATTCCTGCACATTGCAACAGAAAGACTTATGTTACACACTGAATTTGCCTAATTTATCACGTCGCATCTCGGCAAAAGCAGACCATGCAATGGGCACGCATATCACAAAAGAACATACATCGCTCACTGCCTGACACATTTCAACACCTTGCAAACCTAAATAACGTGGCAAAATGCACACTAAGGGAATAAAGAAGAGTCCACTTCGAGCCATTGCCACAAGATTGGCACGTATAGGTTTACGAATGGTTTGCATCAACATATTTGTTAAACCAATTGTAGGCAAAAGTATAAATGTGAGCATTTGCCAACGTAGGGCAGCTGTACCCACAGCTACAACTTCAGAATCATTGCGGAATACTTCTACAATTTCGTGTGCAAAGATCGTACCTAATATCGCACAAATCACTAAAAAACAAGTACCTATTTTGATGCAATATAAAAAACCTTCACGCACACGCCCATAAAGTCGCGCACCATAACAAAAACCACATAAAGGTTGAAAACCTTGTCCCAAACCTATTATAATGGCAAAGATAAAGAAACAGAATCGTGTCACAATGCTCATACCTGCTATGGCTGCATCGCCATAAACACCTGCTGAAACATTTAGCGCTATGGTGGAAATAGCCGCCAAACCCTGACGAGAGAGCGAAGGAGTACCTCCAAAAATAATCTCTTTTACATAAGTTAGACGGGGAGAATAATTGCGAATATCTATGCGTATACCCCCATTCTTACGCGTCATATAAAGCAAAATAAAGAAACTACACATTTGGCTAATCACGGTTGCCCATGCTGCACCATCTATGCCCAGATTAAAACCAAATATAAACAAGGGGTCAAGCACTACATTAGCCAAGGCTCCTGTAATGATGCCATACATAGCAAAGGCTGCATTGCCTTGTAATCGCATTTGATTGTTCATAGTGAGTGATGCCGTCATAAACGGTGCTCCCAACAATACAATACCTAAATAACGCGTTGTATAAGGCAATATGGTAGGGGTTGAACCAAGCCCAATAGCTATTTCGTTTATAAAAAGATGAACTAATATAGCCATTAATATGCCAAACGATAAACTATATACAAAGCCTGTTCCCGACATTACACGCGCATCATCCACTTGTCGTGCGCCTAATTTACGCGATATGTAATTGCCCGAGCCATGACCAAAAAAGAAGCCTATGGCTTGTATCATTGACATAACCGAAAACACAATGCCTACTGCCGCAGTGCATTGTGTGTTTATTTGGCTCACAAAAAAGGTGTCAGCCATACTATAAAAACTCGTAACCAGCATCGAGATGATGGTGGGTACAGCCATTGTCAGTATGACTCTGTGTACGGGAGCTTGCGTAAGAAATGTAAAGTTATCGCGCTTCATATTGGTTGCAAAATTACCCATATTTGCGCAAAAGCCGAACACCTTAGCGCGTTATTTCTTTATTTTTATTTTGTTCTTAAATCAGCCTTTTGTTTAACACGCCATCATGCTCTAATGCGTAGTCGTGCTGCATAAACCGAAATAAATACGAAGCACAATAAAGGAACCACAAAAGCCAACGACATGCCATGATTATCAGCGATAGCACCCATCATAACGGGCGCAATAGCACCCCCCACAATACACATAATAAGTAGTGAAGACGCTAACTTTGTGTGATGCCCCATACCACGTAACGAAAGACTAAAAATGGTGGGGAACATGATGCTTTCGCACAAATAGCACACAAAGAATGCAGCAACGCCCAATATTCCTGCACCTGTAAGTAACACACACATGGCAAGTGTGGCACCTATCGCACAAAACAATAATACGCGCTCTGCACGAATACGTGCCATGACCCATCCACCGCCCATACGGCCTATCATGAACAATCCCATGCCACCATAACCTAACAACATGGCTGCTGTGTCATTGCCAATTGTAGGCGTTGTTTCGGTTACATAATTTATAAAGAAACTATTGATTCCTGTTTGGGCTGCCACATAAAGGAACAAGGCAGCCATACCCCACACAAAGTGTTTGTGTTGCCAAATAGTTTTATTTTTTTCAGTTTGTTTTATATCAGAAGTTTCGGACTCTATAGCCTCAACTTCGGGCAGTTTTACACGCGTAAATATCAATGCTACACAAAGCACCACCATACCTATCACAGCATAGGGCACCGAAATGTCTCCCCCACCCTGTGAAAAGGCAAAATATCCACCTACCAAAGGTCCTACAATCCAACCTAATCCATTAAAAGATTGCGAAAGATTTATACGACGTTCTGCCCCCTCACTATTTCCTAACACGGTTACATAGGGATTTGCTGCCGTTTCAAGGCAAGTAAGTCCACAACCGATAATAAAAAGAGAGAATAGGAAGAAGGGAAACGATTGTAAATTTCCACCAGGAATAAACAATAATGCACCACAACTATAAAGCATCAGACCCACTATCACCCCCATGCGATAGCCAAAACGACGTATAATCCATCCGGCAGGAAGTGCCATCAAAAAATATCCACCATATACCACTGCTTGCACCAAAGCCGACTGTGTTTTGTCAATATGCAGTGTCTCTTGAAAATGCTTATTGAGCACATCTAAGATGCTATGTGCAAATCCCCAAAGAAAAAATAGGGTTGTAACGAGTATAAAAGGCCAAAGATAATTGTGTCCGTCTGCCGTTTTAAACAGACTTGTATGCTTATTATTCATATTCTATTTGTTTATGAAGAGCAAACTTACGCATAAAATTCGGCACATGGGGCGTTTTTCAATAGTTTTTCTATTTAAGTTATTGTTTTGTGAGTTTAAATATGGGTAATTCCAATAATTCTGATAAGCCACAAAACAATATACCAGAATTATAAGAACTACCCATATAAAAGATTTCTCCTTTACTTCAAAGCACCCTCAAGTTCCTCCACCTCACGACGGAAGGTTTTGTCTACACCAATGCGTCGACCTACTTGGTTGCAAGCATAAAGCACGGTGCTATGATCACGTTTACCATACATACGCCCTATTTGGCTGTAAGTAGTTTCGGTGTATTTGTGAATAAGATACATGGCAAGTTGACGTGCCTGCACAATGTTCTGCTTACGACTCTTGGATGAAAGATCTTTCTGCTTCACACCATAGTGTTGGCATACAGCCGACGAAATATCGTCTGCACTAAGCTCTTTCTTTTCAAGATTTACAGCACGCGCCACCACACGATGTGTCAAAGCTAAGTCTATTTCGCAGTTATCCACCACAGAATAAGCCATGATTGAGTTTATAATTCCCTCAAGTTCACGCACCGAACTTTCTACGTTTTGTGCAATATATTGCACAACGTCGGCAGGTATAACCTCGTCAAGACCATCGCGACGAATTTTCGAAATCAAAATATCACGGCGCAACTTTGTATCGGGTTTCTCCATTTCTACCGTCATACCCCACTTAAAACGTGTAAGCATACGCTCCTCTATGCCTTCGAAGAGCACAGGCGGACGGTCACAAGTAATGATAATTTGCCTATTGTTTTGTTGCAAATGATTGAAGATATGGAAAAATGCCATTTGCGTTTTAGGCGTAGTAATCTCTTGAATATCATCGATAATCAATACATCAATCGACTGATAGAAATTGATAAAGTCGTTTTGTGTGTTGTGAAGCACCGAGTCGGTAAACTGCGTTTTAAACACATGTGCCGACACAAAGAGCACACGTTTTTCGGGCATGAGCTGTTTAATGCGCACACCTATAGCATTTACCAAGTGGGTTTTTCCTACACCACTTGGACCATACAAAAAGAATGGGTTAAAAGTGCTCTTACCCGGAGTTTCAGCAATGCTCAGTCCCACACTACGTGACAATTTATTGCTCCCCCCCTCCACAAAGTTCTCAAACGTATATCTGCGATTAAGTTGTGAATCGAGTGGAGGCAATGCCGATTGTTGCTGAGGCGAACTCACACTATAGCGGTTCACTACCGGCTCTTTTTTTGCTGTAGTAGGTCCCACATTAAACAATGGGTCGGGTTGTACATTGCCTACAGGTTCTTCGGGTAAAATATATCTAAGACGAATACTGCCGTTTCCAAAACAACGATGCACAGCTTGCATAAAGTACGACACATAGTGCTTATCAAAATATTCTGCAAAATACCTTGTCGGCACACGCACCTCAAGCACCCCATCGGCAAAACTCAAAAACTCCAAAGGAGCAAACCAGGTGTTATAATATTCACTTGGAATGCTCTGCTTAATAAGCTGCAAGCACTGCTGCCATTGGATGTGTGCGGGGTTGTCCATCTTATCTTTTTATGGGTTGTTTTGCGAATTAGGTTTGCAAATTTCGACAATAATTTTGATATAAAAAAGAAGTGTACGACGATTTTTTTGTACAACGCACAGGTTTTTGGTCTGCAAACGATTGTGTATAAGGACAGTTTTATAATTTCTGATTCAAAAATTAAAGAAACACATTTTCGGTTTTTCTCTCGCTTTAAAGATAAATGGCAAAGTATTTCAACATACCTTGCCATTTAACTCAACAAACCTTAGGTTTTATATCAAAAATCTTTTTTGTTGCAATTTAATTCAATATAGAGTATCCTGCGTGCTCAATAGCTTGGTGCAATTCATCAATATGCTTTTGATCACGTGTTTCAAGCACCATGCGCAAGTTGCACGAGTTCACATCAGGACTTTCGCCATTACGTTCGTGGTGAATAGAAATAATATTAGCACCAAGGCGACATATTACTTGGCAAAGCCCCAAGAGCGAACCTGGACGATCTGCCATTTCTAC
Organism: uncultured Prevotella sp.; assembly: GCA_900543155.1. GTDB lineage: Bacteria > Bacteroidota > Bacteroidia > Bacteroidales > Bacteroidaceae > Alloprevotella. The sequence goes on along the minus strand of UQQN01000056.1, from coordinate 4,646 downwards.
CAACATTTCTGTAGTACGTCCCCCCTTCATCAAACCGCGGTTAATCACACGGCTCAATATGGTCACATCAATGTTACCGCCACTCACAATGCAGCACACATTTTTGCCTTCAATATCCACCTTGTTGAACATGGCAGCCGCCACACTCACAGCACCTGCACCTTCTGCAATAAGTTTATGCTGTTCAATAAGCGCAAGAATTGCTGCACAAATTTCATCCTCCGTCACACTCACAATGTCGTCAACATACTGTTGCACCAATTCAAAGGTATGAACACCAGGTTCTTTTACTGCAATACCATCGGCAATGGTCAACACATTCGTAAGTGTTTCTATTTGGTTATGGTCTACACTGTTAAGCATACTGGGAGCACCTTCTGCCTGTACCCCCACCACACGTACCGAGGGTTTAAGCATCTTCACGGCATAAGCCACCCCACTTGCTAATCCGCCACCACCAATAGGCACAAATACCACATCGATATCGGGATTTTCGTTAAGAATCTCCATTCCCACCGTGCCTTGTCCTGCAATTACCTGTTCATCGTCGAAGGGGTGAATAAACGTCATGTGCTTCTCCTCATTCAGTTGCATCGCACGCGCATAAGCATCATCATATACGCCCGGAACCAAGCACACTTCTGCTCCCATTTCGCGTGTAGCCTCAACCTTCGATATAGGTGCCCCCGAGGGCATACATATCAATGCAGGAATCCCATAACGCCGTGCAGCCAAAGCTACACCTTGTGCATGATTGCCCGCAGAACAAGCTATTACGCCATGAGCCTTTTCTTCTTCACTAAGCTGTGATATTTTAAATCCAGCACCACGCACCTTAAACGAACCCGTTACTTGCAAGTTCTCGGGTTTCAGAAATACGTTGGCTTTTGTATTGATTTTTTGTGTAGGAATGAGTTGTGTGCGACGCGCCACGTCTTTTAAAACGGTTGACGCTTTATATATGAGGTCGAGTGTAAGCATGGGCTTATTCTATTTAGTTTTTATTTATGCTTGCAAATATAACAATAAATATACACCCAGCCATACATTTTGTTAGATTTTACGAATACATATCACCTTTTTGATAGAGACAGCAACTTTAATACTCTTTATTCTTCTGCTTTAAAAGCATTTGAAAACAATTTATGCAACGCGGAAACTCCTCGCGATAATGGCTCACCATAATCAATGTTTTGGTAGGATTTTGCATATAACGGTCTATCACGTGCTGCGCATGCAAACGTGTGGCATTATCAAGCCCATGAAAAGGCTCATCAAGAATCAGCAAATCAGGACTCTTTACAAAAGCTCGCACAAGTAATACCAATCGCTGTTGCCCCGAAGAAAGCTTCATATAATTTTGCTGTGCAAGATGTTCAGCTCGAAACACACGCATCCACTCCATACATACAGCACGTTCCTCGTCTGAGGGGTGGCAATACAGTCCTACTGTGTCGCGCAGCCCACTTGCCACAATATCAATGGCAGGCAAAGACTTACGATAGGTTGAATAAATCTCAGGCGACACATAACCTATGCGACGCTTTATATCCCAAATACTTTCACCTTTACCTCGCTGACATCCAAACAAACGAATATCACAGGCATAGGCTTGTGGATTATCGGCACAGACCAATGAAAGCAAAGTGCTTTTACCCGCACCATTCTCGCCAACCAAAGCCCAATGTTCGCCACTACGTACATGCCAACTAAGCTTGCGAAGAATCGTACGTTCACCATAACGAATGCTAATACGATTAAAGTCTATTACCTCTTGTGGCACCTCATGGCGTAAATCTGCATCCTTAGGCAACTTGATACGTTCTGCCCTCTTAGGCAATGTGGCTTGTTCTTTCTCCACATAAGCACTCACAGACATTGGCGCACTCACCACTTTATTTTCTACACATACTACCTGCTCAATAAACGGCGGAACATCCTCGCTACGACTTACCACAAGCACCAATGTAAGGTTTTTAGCTAACTCCGCAAGCACCTGCGTAAGCATCGCCCGTGCGTCCTTATCAAGCCCTATATAGGGGTTATCAATAATAAGCACAGTGGGTGCCGACATCAACATACGCGCTAACTGCATACGTCGCAATTCACCACTCGACAGTTGGTTGATAGGCTTGTTTGCATGCTCATCCACCCCTAAATGTGCTATTACCGGATTCAAGTTTATGTCAAAGTTCACTTCCGACTCATCAGGGTGCCAAGTTTTCCACGCTTGTTGCAACATTTCGTGCACAGTGGGAAACACTTGTTCATCTGCCTGATTCCATCGCTGCTGATAGTAAGCAGGTTCGTTACCACCATACACATCGCGAAAACTCACAAGGCGTACATTATCAGCCGCACGATTCCCATTTCTACCCCCAAAATCATATTTTATGGCATCGCCAAGCAAAGGGTGTGCCCCTGTAAGTATGTCAACAAGAAGCGATTTACCACCTCCATTCGGACCACATATTGCCAAAGGTTCTCCTGCAGTCAATGCAAAGTCCACAGGCTGCGCCATGCGATAATCAGGATGACGTGTAATGCCTTGCGTAATGCGAATAAGCGTACGAGCCATATTTATATGCAAGTTTAGTTTGTTATAGTCTGTATAGTAGTCATTATGCCCCCCTAAGGTGGGTTATTTGCTTACTTAAATTCCCAATGGAATGTCTGTGCGGGGCACTTCGTCTTCACATTCCCATCGTAGGCATACGAATAGCGTTTACCATCCGTACCCTTAAAATACACCACCACATTATTCACACCCCCATCTATGGTAAACGCAGCATCAATCACATTCTCAAATTCTGAGTCAGGACAATTCTGCAAAAAGTCTAAGACCTTTGCTTCAACCTCCTCGTCTGCGATTGCACGTGGCATATTAAAATAAAGCATCTCGTAAACAATCTCTCCATCCTCAACCTCGCGTGCAAAGTCAAGACTCATTTTTGTGCCATTTACACGGGTCACCACAAACGAAGTTGTAACGACATAAGTATAACTTGGGTCAGTGCCAGCCATAAGAAATTGCAACGTATAATTGTCGCTACCCGATGGATGCGCCACACTGAAGGGAAGCATCCCATAAATGCCCTCCGAACGTGTTACAAACTGCGCATCAGGACCTTCAATAGCCGCACCTATCATGCCATTAGCCCCTTCTACCCGATAAGCTGGTGGCATCACACACTGCTGCTGTTGTGCTACACGGAGCACACGCACTTGCGACTTAGGCACCCAACCTTGCACGTTACGACCTTTACGGCTATTTACTTCAAGACATTGCCATTGCCCATTCTGACTACAGATAGGCAACATTTCACCCTTATACATGCGAGGAATGCTCACGCGCTTACTTTTACCGTTAGCAGAACTACGCAGTGAAGGGTTATTCACATTGAGCACAGCAAAGGCTGTAGGCTTTATCATATTAAATGAAAATTGCTTAAGCTGAGCATGAGCTACCAATGCCAAGCAAAATGTAAGTATAAGGCTTAAAAAACGATTCATCTTTCTTATTTTATTATAGTTTCGGTTTTTGTTCCAAACGGGCGTGCATTATCGCGCAAACCAGTAATGCACGCCCTGAAAGGGCAACAGCACATAGCCCAGGGCAAGCGAAGCGACACCCTGGGTTACGGATTGTCATAGCATTGACGCCCTGAAAGGGCAAAAGCATTAATCCTTAAATACATATTCTTTGTTATATTCGACTCCATACGATTCTAAAAACTTTTGGTACTCATCTTGAAACGACATTTTTTTGTGATGTATGACTTGATTCTTTACATATTCCAATGTTTTCCCAACGACAGACTGGCTGACAGAGAAAACACCATATCCATTCTGCCATGCGAATGTACTATAATATGGTTCTATTGTTTTCATCCATCTACTACTGTTGCGTTTTACCTCCTCCACCATATGTGATATAGCGACGTCCTTTGACAATAGGAATAAAATATGTATATGATCGCATATTCCACCAACCTGTATTACTTTGCAACCTGTGGCATTAACCAATTGTCCTATGTAGGAATGAATGCGGTCGAGGTCGCTTTCACGGATAGGAGAGCTCGTGGTTTTGATGTGAAAAATCAAATGTATGTAGATTTTGCTCAATGACTGTGCCATATTTATTACGCTTTTGCCCTTACAGGGCGTCACTGCTATGACAATTCGTAACCCAGGGTGTCGCTTCGCTTGCCCTGGGCTATGCGCTGTTGCCCCTTCAGGGCGCCCCTGCCTAAATCAGAACTCTAGTTATTTTATTATAGAGTTTAGTGTTTGTATGTTGCAAACATACATAAAATAAGGCATATAAGAGAAGAAAGAAACAAGAAAAAACAATTTCATCCACAAAACATAAACACTTTTATTCCCTATCTAATTAAAAATCATGAGAAGATACAAGCAATATAGCCATACATAGCGTATTCAAAACCCATTTTTTTTGCATGATATTTGATAGATTTATCAAGAATTTTCACGCGCCAACCTCACCCTAACGGGTAGGGTGTTCAAAATCCATGATTTTTTCTGCACGATTTTGAGGCTATTTTACCATCATATTCTGCAATAATATGCACGGGCTGAAAGCCCAAAAGCGCCTAGCCCAGGGCAAGCGAAGCGACACCCTGGGT
>UQQN01000055.1 GCA_900543155.1 uncultured Prevotella sp. | reverse complement strand
AATGTCCCCGAATTAATGACAATTAATGTTCACAAAACTAGCTGCGTAGCAGCAATATCAAATTTTCGCTTCGCGTTTATTTTGAACATTAATTACCATGAATGCCCATTAATTATTTCATTAATACTTTTTCGCATTAGGAAGGCGCAAAATTGTGCCGAACATTTTGGTGGATTTTGCCCTTGCCTGCTTGTGGGGGCGCGGTTTTGGTGGAATAAATTTGGGGGTGTGCGTGGTTAGTTGTAAATTTGGCAAAGATTTGGTAGAGGGGTTTTTATGGGTAAGGCTTGGAGGGGTGACACACATAAAAAATGGTGATGCTCTTTCTCCTTTATTTCCCGCCCTTCCCTCGCATTTTTAAAAAAAAGATTTATGACTACTACACAAACAGAAATTCAGCAATACATTCAAGAAAACGAGGCGCGTTTTTTGGATGAACTTTTTAGTTTGATTCGCATTGCGAGCATTAGTTCGGACCCTGCGCATCACGACGATATGGGACGCTGCGCCCAAAGGTGGTGCGAGTTGTTAGTTGCTGCTGGGGTGGATCGTGCCGAGGTAATGCCCTCGGATGGGAATCCGCTGGTGTTTGCTGAGCGACATGTGAGCGACGATGCGCCCACGGTGTTGGTGTATGGGCACTACGACGTGATGCCTGCCGACCCTGTGGAGCTGTGGCACACGCCGCCCTTTGAACCGCAAGTGCGCGATGGACGCATTTGGGCACGTGGTGCTGACGATGATAAGGGGCAGAGCTTTATTCAGGTTAAGGCGTTTGAGTATTTAACGAAACACAACTTGCTGAAGCATAATGTGAAGTTTATTTTTGAGGGTGAGGAGGAGATTGGTTCGCCCTCGCTGGGTGCTTTTTTGAAAAAGCACCGCGAGTTGTTGCGCTGCGATGCGATTTTGGTTAGCGACACTTCGATTCTTGCCCCTGAGTTGCCCTCGCTCACTACGGGGTTGAGGGGTTTGGCTTATTGGCAGATTGAGGTGACGGGGCCTAACCGCGACTTGCACAGCGGACACTTTGGCGGGGCTGTGGCAAACCCTATCAATGTGCTTTGCGAGATGTTGGCACGTGTGGTGGACGAGAATGGACGCATTGTGGTGCCACACTTTTATGACGATGTGGAGGAGATTTCGGCTGAAGAGCGCGAGATGATAGCAAGCATCCCCTTTAACGAGGAGGCTTATAAGCAGGCTATTGGTGTGGAGGCTTTGCGTGGCGAGGTGGGTTATTCTACCATTGAGCGCAATGCTTGCCGTCCGTCGTTCGACGTGTGTGGCATTTGGGGCGGCTATACGGGCGAGGGTGCTAAGACGGTGTTGCCCTCTAAGGCTTATGCCAAGGTGTCGACTCGCTTGGTGCCCCATCAGCAACACGAAAAAATTTCGCAGCTTTTTGCCGACTACATGCAAAGCATTGCTCCTGCTTGTGTAAAGGTGAAGGTGACCCCGATGCATGGTGGCGAGGGGTATGTGTGCCCCATTACTTGGGGGGCTTATAAGGCAGCCGAGGCGGGTTTTGCGCAGGCTTTTGGCAAGCGTCCGTTGGCTGTGCGCCGTGGGGGTAGCATCCCTATTATTAGCGACTTTGAGCGTGAATTGGGGGTGAAGACGGTGCTGATGGGCTTTGGGCTTGAAAGTAATGCGATTCATTCGCCTAACGAGAATATGCCTGTCGACATGATTCGTCGGGGCATTGAGGCTGTGGTGGTTTTCCACTTGAATTTTTAGTTTTTTGGTATTATCGTTATATTGAAGAGTGAATGAAAAGATTAGCTATATTGGCTTTTATGGGTTGCACGTTGGCAGCTCATGCACAGAAAGATGTGTTTGTTTCGTGGGGTTCGAAGGATGTTCACTACGAACAATATGCGCAACCGCACATGGCACGTGCTACGACCGACACAACGCTGACGGCTTGGCGCGGTGAGCGTGCTGCGATGCAGGCTGTGGTGTATGCGCCGACGGCTTGTGGCAAACTGAAGGTGAGACTTGGCGAATGGCGGGGGGCGAAGCATACGATTGCTGCCCAAAATGGTTGGGCGCGGTTTGTGAATTATGTGACGACGGATAACTTTCAGCAGTGTGGTTATCACCCTAATTACCTTACGCCCTACGAGGTGCCCGACGTGATAGACATAGACCAGGCGCAGGAGGTGGTGGCGAATTCTACTCACCCGGTGTGGTGCACGCTTGAGGTGCCACGCGATGCGCAGCCTGGGGTATATAGCACGCAGTTGGAGGTGGTTAATGCCGAAACTGATAGGGTGGTGAAGCGACTGAACCTGAAGTTGCGTGTGCTGAATCGCACCTTGCCCACTGCGAAGGAGCAGAAGTTTCATGTGGACTTTTGGCAACAGCCTTATGCAGTGTCGCGCTATGCGGGGGTGGAGCGTTGGAGCCAGGCGCACATCGACTCGCTAAAGCCCTACTTGAAGTTGTTGGCGCGTAGCGGACAGAAGGTGGTGTCTGCGATTTTGTTTTATGAGCCGTGGGGCGACCAGAGCCACGATAAGTTTTCGCCTATGGTGCAGACCACGAAGGGACGCGATGGGGCTTGGCGCTATGATTATTCGGTTTTTGACCGATGGGTGGAACTGTGTGAGGCGTGTGGCATTGATGAGCAAATAAATTGTTTCTCGATGGTGCCGTGGGATATGTCGTTTCGCTATTATGACGAGGCTTTGCAGCGCGATGTGGACTTGAAGACTTCGACCTCGAGCGAGGAGTATAAGGACTTGTGGACGGCTTTTTTGAAGAATTTTGCTGCGCACCTTAAGGCTAAGGGGTGGTATGACAAGACTTGCATTGCGATGGACGAACGCGGACTTGGCAATATGCTTGATGCCTACCGTGTGGCGCAAGAGGCTGTGCCGGGCATGAAGATGGCTTTGGCGGGTACGCACCACAAAGAGCTCGTTGACAAGCTTTATGACTATTGCATTGGCTTTGGCGAGAATTTTAGCGACGAGGAGTTGGCTGCACGTAAGGCTAAGGGGTGGGTGTCGACTACCTACACTTGTTGCAGCAATGCGGAACCTAATTTGTTTTCGAACAGTTTGTCGGCAGAGGCTGCTTATTTGCCTGTGTTCTGTGTGGCAAATAACTTTGAGGGTTATTTGCATTGGTCGTGGATGAATTGGGCTGATGAGCCGCTTCGCGATTCACGCTTTAGGCTTTTTGCACCGGGCGACACTTATTTGATTTATCCGGGGGCACGTTCGTCGGTGCGTTATGAGCGCTTTATCGAGGGTGTGGCTATGGCAGAAAAAATTCGCATCTTGCGCAATGAATATACGCAAAATGCGAATGCCGAGGCGCTTGATCGCCTAAACTCGCTTGTGAAGGCTTTTGCCCCTGCTGGCATCCCTAATGGTAAAACTGCCGCGGGGATGGTGAATGAGTTGCAGGAGGTGTTGAATAAATAAAATTTTAAGTATTAAGTGTTAAGTATTAAGTATTACAAACTATTGCAATATGGCTTCGGTAACATGGTTCCTGCAATAGTTTGTAATACTTAATACTTAACACTTAATACTTATTTTTTTATTCCACCTCGAGCACCAATCCTTTGAGGTATTCGCCTTCGGGGTGGTAGATGTTGATGGGGTGGTCGGCAGGCTGATGTAGTTGGTGCAAAATGCGCACGTGTCGCCCACTTTGCGCAGCAGCCGTGAATACTGCCAAACGGAATTGGTCTTTGTTGACAGCTTGCGAACAACTAAAGGTGAAGATGATGCCACCCGGTTTGATTTTTTTGAATGCAATGGCATTGAGGCGCGTGTAACCCTTTAACGCACGGGGCAGCGCGTCTTTGTGTTTGGCAAATGCTGGGGGGTCGAGCACAATGAGGTCGTAGTTGCTACCTGCTTGCTCTAAGAACTTGAATGCGTCTTCGGCATAGGCTTCGTGACGTTTGTCGCCAGGGAAGTTTAGCTCGGCATTGGCACGGGTGAGTTCGATAGCCTTGGCAGAAGAGTCGACCGAGTGTACTAAGTTGGCACATCCGCGCATGGCATATACGCTGAATCCACCTGTGTAGCAAAACATGTTGAGCACGTTGCGACCGCGTGCATAGTGCTCTAAGAGAGAGCGGTTTTCGCGTTGGTCGACAAAGAAACCTGTTTTTTGTCCGCGCAACCAGTCGATGTGAAATTTCAGTCCGTTTTCGATGGCGATGTTTCCGTGGTCGTCTCCTATTAAGAATCCGTTTTCTTGGTTTAGCCCAGCCTTGAAGGGTAGGGTGGTCTCTGATTTATAATATACGTTTTGTATGAGTCCTTCGGATGCTGCTACGAGCGCTTTGGCAATGTCTTCGCGGCATACGTGCATGCCCACCGAGTGTGCTTGCATCACAGCGGTGCGTCCGTAAACGTCGACAACTAAGCCAGGCAGACGGTCGCCCTCGCCATGTACCAAACGGTAGATGTTGTTGTCGTCGCGACCTGTGAGCATCAATGCCTTGCGCAAGCGGAAGGCTTCAGCCAATCGGGTTTGCCAAAAGTTGCGATCGATGGGTTCGTCGTCGAAGGTGAGCATGCGCACTGCGATAGAGCCTATTTGGTAGTGGCCGTAGCCCATGAGTTCGCCTTCGTTAGACACCACGCGCACGATGTCGCCCTCGTTGAGCTTGCCGTTGGCGCCAGCAATGGCACCTGAGAATACCCAAGGGTGGAAGCGTTTTAGACTTTCGCTTTTTCCGCGACGCAGAAACAGGGTGACGATGTTATTGGTATGCTCAACATCAATAACCACTTGGGGGATGTTGTGATGGTTTTTAGCTTTTTTCATTCGACTGTAACAGGTTGTTGCGGGGCATTGCCCACCAGTTGAAATTTATTGGATTCCTTTAGTTGCTTGAGTTCTTTGTAAAGCTGTATGCAGGTGTAGGCGTCGGTTGCGGCATATACCTTTTGTGACTCGGTGAGCACATCGGCTTCCCAATTTGACAGTTGTGCCGACTTGGATATGCGCATGTGGAACACGTTGGCATAAAGTTTCTGTAAACTCATATCTTCGATGCCCATGGCTTTGGCGTAGGGCTGTAGGTCGATGTATCCGCCCGGCACAAACGAGGGGTCGCGGCGTTTGAGCATCAAGAAATCGTCTTTTAACGAAAGTCCAACTTTGAGCACCTCTGTGTCGGCAAGTAGTTGCGAGAGACAGGCGGGGAACCCCATTTCGTTGAGACGGAAGAGAAAGCACATTTCTTCGGTTGCTATTTGCAGGAGTGCAACCTTATGGTTTTGTCCCTTTCGAAACGAGGGGCGTGTTTCGGTGTCGATGCCTAAAATGGGCGAACGGCGTAACACGTTGACGGCTCTTTTAGCCTCGCTTTCGCTCTTAATTACATGGATGCGACCCTCGAACGAAAAGCGTGGTAATTCGGGAATGAATTTTTTATCGGTTTTTATAAATAGCTGACGCACGGTCTTTAGTATCTTTGATTACGTATTTATCATCGCATGCTGCAATACACGTCGTGTAATGCTCTGAGTGCGTTAAGTAGTTTTTGTCCCCATTGCAATTCGAACTCTTGCATGGTTTCGTATAAAGCCACGCGCATGGATTCTTCATATCCTTCGCGGAAAGTTTCAACGAGTTCGCGTAGTTGTTGGTAAACGTCGGCGAGGTTTTCGCTGATGGTGCAGAGCACGGGGTGTTCTGAGTATTTAAAGTCTTCAACGAACACATCGAGGAAGTCGTCTTTGTCGCTAAGAATGCGAGCCACGGCGTTGCGCACGTAGTCGTAGTCAGCCTCGGTGAGTTTGCTTTCGTTCCATCCGGGTTCTTCGGGCACACAGCCAATGAGTGTGGCTTTGAGGTATATCATGGGAAGCAAACCGCGCATGACACGTGTAAATTCGTCGATGTCTTTCGCTTCGCATTGTTCTAAGAACTTGCAATATTCAGTGCTAACTGTAATAAAGTCGAGCACGGGTTGCGAGTATAAATAGTCGTTATCGTTCATAATGAGCACAAAATTACGGCAATTTGGGTTTAATACAAAGTGAATCTCCCAAAAATCTGCTTAAAAAGTGAGGGTAGCATGGAAATATAGGGCAAAAAAAAAAGGGCGTAAGCCCTTTCTCATCCTTTTAAAGTGGTGCGAGGCTGTTTTGCCACGCCCACTGGCTCAATTCTGAGCCATCCATCTAACAGTTACCTTTCTACAAATCTTTTTACCTAATCTAATCTAAACCTAAATCCTAATCTTTTTACCAATATGCTCCTTCACAGGAGGAAATGCAGAACTAATACGTTTTGCGTTAGTTTAGCTTTTGTTTCTTGTTTACGAGTGCAAAGTTAGGGGCATTGTGTTTTTTATGCAAGTTATTGCCTCAAAAAAATGCTTTGTTTTATATTATTTGATATTTAACTATCGATTTTGCTATCTGATGTGGTTGTTTTTGGGTAGTTTTGACAGAAAACAAAGATTTAAGTATTAAGTGTTAAGTATTAAGTATTACATACTATTGCAGGAACCATGTTACCGAAGCCATATCGCAATAGTATGTAATACTTAACACTTAATACTTAATACTTAAATCTTATCGTCTTCTTGTCCAAATAATGATGAGCACGGCGGGGATGATGAGTAGGATGCCTGTAAGCACTTGCCAGGTAAAGGCTTCGCCAAATACGAGGCAACCCACAATTACTGCGGTGAGCGGTTCGAGTGCGCCCAACACGGCAACCATTGTGCTACCAATGCGCTTTACGCTATACACCAAACTGATGTTGGTGATAAACGTACATATCACCGAAAGGGCAATGAGGTGTGTGAGTTGTAGCGAGGTGGTGATAGGCTTAAAGTTGCCTTGGCGCATGGCTTCGGCTCCAAAGATAAGGGCACCGATAAACATGACGTAGAACACCAACTTGGTGCCGTCCATGGTGGCGGCTCGCGAACGGTTGACACGGATGATGTAGAGTGCATAGCATAGTGCCGAAATAAGTACAATAATAACGCCTTGCACACTGGTGTTGCCCGAGGGGTCCCACGACAAGATGCCTACGCCAGCCACTGCCATGAGCACGGCAAAAATGGTGCTGAAACGTCGTGCCTCGTTATAAAACATCATCATAATAATCGCTGTGGCAACGGGATACATAAAGTGGAGGGTGGTAGCCACACCGCTCGACATGTAGTTGTAACCATCGATTAAGAAGAGGGCAGACCCATCTGAGATAAATGCTAAATAAATGAGTGTAACCATCTCGCCACGCGATATTTTGAAACTCTTGCGTTGGCACAACATGATGATGGCTAAGATGATGCTGGCAAAACCAAAACGATAGAAAAGAATGGTGGGGTCGGACAGCGTTTCGGCAGGGGCAGCATTTTTTATGGGCAACGTAAAGAAGGGAATGAAACCATAGCAGATGGCTGCCAAAAGTCCTACGGCAAGTCCGGCGAGTGTAGCGTTTTTGCTTTTTGTTTGCGAGGGCTGTTGTGGGGTGCTTTCTTTTATAGTGGGAGCACCTGTGGGGTGTTTAGGCGTGTTCATTAAATGTGTATAGGTTGATAGTTGGGGGTTGGTTTGTTTCGGGTGTGCGACTTACCAACCGTTGTAGTGAATATTTTCTTTGTTATATTTGTCTTTAGGTTGCGGTTCGCCCTTAGGATGTCCTATGGGCACAAGGCAAAAAGGCACAATGTTTTGGGGCAGGCTAATCACGCTTTGTACCGCAGCCGTGCGGTCTTCGTAGGGATACACCCCTGTCCACACAGCGCCCAATCCCATAGCCTCGGCTTGCAGCAAAAGGTTTTCGGTGGCAGCCGAGCAGTCGAATGCCCAGTTGGTAGAAGGCTTGCCCTCTTTGTCGGTGATGCTCAAGTCGCCACATACCACAATGGCAGCTTGTGCCTCGGTAAGCATTTTGGCGTAAGGCAATGCGTTGGCAAGTTTTTGCATCATAGCTTTATCGTCAATCACAATAAACTTCCAGGGGCGCATATCTCTGCCTGTAGGCGCTGCCATGGCTACACGCACCAAGGTGTCGAGTTGACTGCGTGTAACCGCCTCGTTGGTGTATGATCGCACACTTTTGCGCGAAAGAATGTTGCTCATCACGGCATGGGCTGTGCTGTTCACGCTGTTCGGTTCGTTGGTTGTGGTGTCGCGATGTATGGCGACAAGTCTTGTCATGGTGGCAAGCAGTGCGATGCCCAAGACAAGTGATACAATTTTATATTTGTTCATAATTTTATGTGCATTATTGGGGGAGGGATAGATTTATTTTGATTTCAAAAATCGGTGATTTTTAGAATATCCCATTAGTTGTTTTTTTCAGCCAATTCAAGGGTCTGTCCCATGGGACAAAGACATTTGCACCACACATTGGGCACAAAGCAACTAGCCACCACAATGGCAGTACATAGTCCCATAACAGCTGGTGTGGCAGTGGTAATAAAGAATGCCGTGAAGGGTTCGTAGTCTAATATTTCAGCCCCGCCAAATGCAGTCCACAACACGAACATCAATAAGGCAAAGCACACCAAACGAATGCGACTCATGGCTTTATACACCTTGGGCGAGCAATGCACTTTGGGGAAGGGCAAGTGTGATGCCAATTCTTGTAAACTGCCGAGTGGACATATCCATGAACAGTAGTGGTGTTTGCGACGGAAGAAAGGCATGATCACGGCAGTGGCAAGCATCAAGAGGGTGGGGAGGTACACAACAGGGTCGAGACCATTTGCCACCCAACCACGCAAAAGAGAGAGCGATAAAAATTGTCCACACCAAAAGCCTAACACCACCACATTGAGCACCAGTTGCGCCATGCGTAATATTTTGTGTCCGCGAAACATGATGCTGATAAGTGCACCGGTTAGTAACACAAAAAATACGGCAATCGTGCGTCCCCAACCAATCGTGGGTTTTTGCGAAATGGTAGCTTCCTGGGCTGCTGCATTTTGGGCAGCAAGGGTTTGTTGCACATTGGCAATGAGCGCTTTGCTCGAGAAGGTGGCGCCTGTCACCGCATCCACTTGCAAGGTAGAGGCTTCGGATGTACGTTTGCCTGTCCATTGTGGAATGAGTTGACTAAAAGCACGATCAAAAAAACTGGCTGTTTCGGCATTATCGGCAGCAATGATTTTTTTTACCACACCTTGCGTGTCTACATATATATAAAGCGGTGTGGGACCTGCAAAGCCTTTCACATCCTTGGCATAGAGTGCCGTGCTAATAACTACGCCTTGTGCATTGCCATTGGCTGCGGTAATGGTCCACGATGCCGAGTCGCGTACAACCAATGTGGCATTGGCAGCAATATTGAGTTTTTGCAACTGCTCTTTTGTGGGTTGCGCCACTTTGCTTGTAGCTTGGGCAGAAGAATTTCGTGGCGTACCAATTTCATGACCTAAAAATTTGCCCGACCACATTACAGCCGTGGCAGCAATCATCAAAAACACCACGAGCAATGATTGCACGTGTTCTATCAGTTTTCTCAGTTTTTTTTGTTTAAAACTGGGTGGTTGGTTGAGGGGCATTTTTAATGTATAATTTATAATTTATAATTGCCTTGCGGAAGGGGGGATTTAATGTATAATTTATAATGTATAATTGCTTGCGGAGGGAGAACTTATATATCGCATAACGCCGCACGGCAATTATAAATTATACATTATAAATTATACATTAACTTTAACTTTACCCTTCTCTAAAAAAGTCGAAGGCTTCAAAAACATCCTCTTTGCTTAAGTGCTGGTTGAGCTGAATGTCGCCAATACCGCCCAATAGCGTAAAGTTGATTATGCCACCCACATTCTTTTTGTCGTGCAGCATAAGGTCGTATAGGTGCTCGTAGTCGTTGCATGTAAAGGCAAAAGTACCATAGTGTTGGCGAATAAATTGCACCGTCTGACGCATTTTCTCGGTGGGGAAACCCGTGTGTGCTGCACTCAAAAATAGTTCGCATAGCAAGCCATACGCCACCGCATAGCCATGTAGAATGGGGCGATTCTGTTCCATTGCAAAACTTTCGAACGCATGTCCCACGGTATGTCCCAAGTTCAATGCCTTGCGAATGCCATGTTCGTGTGGGTCTTCAGTCACAATGCGTTGTTTGCAACGAATGCTTTGCGCCACAAGTTCTTGCAAGTGGGCATAGTCGGGTGTGTCAAGACTAAACTTTAAGTGGTCAGCCCACATCGCTCCGTTTTCGAGCAAGGCATGCTTCAACATTTCGGCATATCCTGAGCGCAGGTTCGGCGCATCGAGCGTACGCAAAAATTCAGTGTCAACAAGCACCGCTTGCGCCTCCTGAAAAGCACCAATTTCGTTTTTCAAACCGTTAAAGTTGATGCCCGTTTTTCCGCCCACAGCAGCATCCACCATCGAGAGCAAGGTGGTAGGCACATTTATAAAAGCAATGCCACGTTTAAAAGAAGCCGCAGCAAATCCGCCTAAGTCAGTCACCATGCCTCCACCCAAGTTTATGAGCAGCGAATGGCGCGAGGCTTTACCGTCGCTCAGAGCTTGCCATACTTGAGCCAGCGTATCGAGGTTTTTGTGTGTATCGGTAGCACCAATCACAATGCCTTGTGCCCCGAGCACAGCCTTACATTCTTTTACCAACGGACGACAAAGTTGTTCTGTCGTTTCGTCTGTGAGCAAAAACACGCGATCGGGTTTTACGCCATCGCATAACGCATCGAGCTCGGCTGTTATGTTTTTTGAAAATACAATCTGTTGCATAGTTTTTGTGAAGGATTTTTTTGGGGAAACCACCCCTAAAAGAATAGTTTCGTTCAATCTTTCTCGAATGCCTCGAACGCC
Source organism: uncultured Prevotella sp. (assembly GCA_900543155.1). Lineage (GTDB taxonomy): Bacteria > Bacteroidota > Bacteroidia > Bacteroidales > Bacteroidaceae > Alloprevotella. The sequence goes on along the minus strand of UQQN01000055.1, from coordinate 5,100 downwards.
TTTCTGTAGTGATCGGGTAGAAGCGCCGACTGTTGGTTTTTAAGGTCGAAGCACACCATCACCGTGCTGCATTGGCACACCACCTCTTGGGTTTTCGTGTTAATGGCGCGTTGCTTCAACGTGAAACTCTTGTTGCCCACATGCGACACTCGTGTTTCAATCACGATTTCGTCGCCATAGAAAATAGGCAGAATAAAGTCGGCATTGATATTGGCAATCACAGGCGCAATTTGTGCAGCGCGATAGTCCGTTTTTAGCACATTGCGCAGATATTCCTCTTTGCCCAAATCGTAATAGGCAAAATAGGCGTTATTGTTCACATGTCCATATCGGTCAACATCATTAAACCTAATTTGAATGGGCAAGCGATGATAGAACTTTTCTTCTTTATTGTCGTTTATTTCGTTCATTGTTTTGCTTTTTGCGAGCGAAGTTACAGCAAGGCTGTCAAAGTTCAAAACGAAAGCGCAAAAATCTTTCTTTATTATGCAAAAAACAACCTGCATACAATCACTTTATTGCATTTGTATACAGGTTGTTCGTCTTACCTAACGAGAAAATTGCACACGAATACATCTCTTCGGTATTCGCAAATAAAAAATAATCTCGTGTCGAAAATAGTTATCCTACTTGAGTCCATTCAAAATATCCTCAGCCAATTTTCGGGCTTCGGCACGTGCCGCCTTCCCCGTTTCGGTGAGGGGCAGTTTCTCGGTGAACAGATAATGACGTGGCACCTCATAAGCCTGGAGCAAGGCACGACAAGCTTTGTCAATCTCAGGCAACAAATCTTCGGAGCCCTCGCAAAGCAGCGTAACTGCCTCGCCCAAACTGGCATCAGGTAATGCCGTAACCTGCGTGCGTACACTGAGCTGTGCCAACTTTTGCTCAATATCTTCGATGTGCAACTTAATTCCTCCCGAACAAATCACGTTGTCGCGACGTCCCAAAATGCGGAAAGTGCCGTTAGGCAAAATTTCAGCCAAGTCGTTTGTTTCAAGGCGATTTTCATTCACATGAGGCGCATAAATGCAAAGCGTGCCCTCATCGCTCAGCGAAACCTCAACCCCAGGCAGTGGCGAATAAGCATCGGTAGCCATAGCCCCATTCACACGGCGTAGGGCAATGTGCGAGAGCGTTTCGGTCATGCCGTATGTGCTATAGATGGGATTCGGAAAGGTGCGCAACGCAGCTTCAAGTTGTGGCGAAATAACACCACCCCCAATAATAAGGCAAAGCGTGCGACGCAATAAAGCGCGTTCGTGAGGCACTTTAAGCGACTCGTAGACCTGCATGGGCGTAAGCGCAGCAAAGTCGGGCGCCTCGTGCAAATGGGCATAAGGGTGTGAGGTGGGAGCCACCGGAATCAGTTGCAGCGAACCCGCAAGCGAGCGTACCACCACCATCTGTCCTGCAATATATTTTAAGGGCATACACAGCAAAGCGGTGTTCCCCTCTTGCAAGCCCAATGCCTGAATCGTAGTGAGCGCACTGTCCCACATCTTAATCTTCTCCACCTGCATCTCCTTAGGCTTTCCTGTACTGCCCGAGGTATGCACCGTCAGGGTAGGTGAGGGTTGTTTCCATTCCTCCTTAAATTGTTCAATGTCGTGCATAAAGTCACGCTGCTCTTTCGAACCATACCACAGTGTGTCTCCCTCAATGTGCAAGGGCGCCTCGTTAAAGTTCTCCACAAACAGTTGTCCTGTGCCCAAGCCTTGTGGCAAGGTACTTTCAGGGTCAATCGCAGCACACCATTGCGCAATGGCATTCAGTCCCACATTACTTTCAAGTGCCGAGGTTGTCCAATATCCAATGTGGCGGTCACGTGCCAAAGCCATCCATTCGCCAGCACCCGTAAAGGCACCATGCAGGGTAGGTTTCAGCACAATGTATTGAGGACGTATAGTGTCGAGCAATTCGTTTTTACGTGCAAAGTCGTTCACCCCAATCAACTCCTCGTCTAGCGCAATGGGCAGAGGCGAGTGGGCACAAAGCTGAGCCATCTCTTGCCATTGTCCTTGGCGGATGGGTTGTTCAATGCTGTGAATGTCATAGCGTGCCAACTCCTTGAGCTTGTTCATCGCCTTGTCGGGCGTAAAAGCCCCATTCGCATCCACGCGCAATTCTACCACGTCTTTACTATATCGGGCACGCAACCTACGAATCAGTTCCTTTTCGCTTTCAAAGTCAATGGCACCAATCTTTAGTTTTATGCAGCGAAACCCCTTTTCGAGTTTCTCGTCCATGCGTTGGCACATCTCGTCGAACGATCCCATCCACACCAGTCCGTTAATAGCAATTCCCCTTTTGCCTTGCGTAAAGTCCGACGAAAAAAGGCGCAGATAGTTACCGCTCAAAGAACCTGCCGCCGAGCGAAAAGCCGACTGCAAACCAAAGAGAATAGAAGGGTAGTTGCGCCATTTGTTCGAATCAAGGTTTTGTGTTTCCTCCACTTCGCGACAAATGTCGTGCAATCGTTCTTCGTAATGCGCATCATAGTCGCAACTCAGGTCATAGAGTGGGGCGCACTCCCCCAATCCTGTAAACCGAATTTGTGGGTCGGTCGAGGTGATAACAATGTACCACACCTTGCGGTCGTAATACACCCCACGCGATGTACCCGCAGGTTGTTTAAATTTTAAAGTGCGTGGAATTATTCTAAGTTTAAAAGGTAGAAAATGCATAAGCAATAAATAAGTATTAAGTATTAAGTAATAAGTATTACAAACTATTGCAGAAACCAGACGGTAAAGTTTAAGTATTACAAACTATTGCAGAAACTAGACAGTAAAGTTTAAGTATTACAAACTATTGCAGAAACCAGACAGTAAAGTTTAAGTATTACAAACTATTGCATGGAACTTCTGTAATGGCTTTTGATCAGCTTCTGCAATCGTTTGTAATACTTAATACTTAATACTTATTACTTCATACTTAATTTTTATGGCAATTTAGGATACTTCTTAAAGTCGGGTTTACGTTTTTCAAGAAAGGCACGTCCCCCCTCTTGTGCTTCGTCTAGCATATAATAAAGCATGGTAGCATCGCCAGCCAATTCCTGAATACCAGCCTGTCCGTCAAGTTCCGCATTCAGTCCAGCCTTAATCATGCGTAGCGCCAAGGGCGAGCGTTCCATCATCGTTTCTGCCCATTCCACAACCTCGTCCTCGAGTTTGTCAAAAGGCACCACCTTGTTCACCATACCCATACGTTCAGCCTCGGCAGCAGAATATTGTCGACACATAAACCAAATTTCGCGAGCCTTCTTCTGTCCAACAATGCGTGCCAAATAAGAAGCACCAAAGCCCGCGTCAAACGATCCAACCTTCGGACCCGTTTGTCCAAAGATGGCATTCTCCGAGGCAATCGTCAAGTCGCACATCAGGTGCAACACATGTCCACCGCCAATGGCAAAGCCATTCACCATGGCAATCACAGGTTTAGGCAACGAACGAATTTGTTTTTGCACATCGAGTACATTCAAACGAGGCACACCGTCGCCACCTACATAGCCACCACGCCCCTTCACGTGCATGTCGCCACCCGAACAAAAAGCCTTGTCGCCAGCCCCCGTCAATACCACCACGCAAATATCTTGCGCTTCGCGGCAATAACGCAGCGCATCGCCCATCTCGGCTACGGTGAGCGGTGTAAAAGCATTGCGATAACGCGGACGGTTAATTGTAATACGGGCAATGCCGTTATACGCGTCAAAAAGAATCTCTTTATATTCTTTAATGGTAGTCCAATTTCTCATTGTTTCTTTAAGTATAAAATCCGAAATAAAAAATTATTGGCTAATTTCGGCATTTTTCTTGAAATAGCCAAAATATCTGTGGTAAAGCGCCAAGCCTTTTACGCGTATTTCCTATTTTTGCATCCAAAACAAATATTTTATGCGCATTTTATCTCTTATCACCCCTCTTCTAGTAGCCAATGCTTTTGCCGTGGCAGCTTGTGTGCAACAACCTAAAGGCACAGCTGTGTCCACTTCTCACACCGACACGGTTATTCAAAACACCTCCTCTCAAACCCCTTCTTCCCCCCACAGTTCAAATGTGTCAACCGCGCAAATGCCCTCCTTGTCCGTCTTTGTGCAATGGCAAGCAGGCAGTGTGGTAACCGAGGCACAGATAAAGGCATACGGACTCGAAAAATGTTTTCAGCAGCAAGCAGTGAGTGAGTCAGTCTTTGCGCGTATCAAGGGCAAGTCCTACAAAACCCATTGTCCCTTACCGCTCACAGATCTACGATATGTAAAAGTGTTACATTGCAATGCCGAGGGCAAACCTCAGTTGGGCGAATTGTTGTGTCATAAAAACATAGCAACAGATTTAGTAGACATATTCAAAAATCTCTACAAAGCTCATTATCGCATCGAACGCATGATATTGATAGATGCGTATGGTGCAGACGACGAACGTTCCATGTCAGCCAACAACACCACGTGTTTTAATTTTCGATACGTAGCGGGCACCCAGCGTTTGTCAAACCACAGCAAGGGATGTGCCATCGACATCAATCCGCTCTACAACCCCTATGTTAGGCACAGCAAAAATGGTGTACTTCATGTCAGTCCTGCAGCAGCCCGTCCTTATGCCGACCGCAGCAAAAAGTTTGCTTACAAAATCGACACCACCGACCTTTGTTATCGCGAGTTCATACACCACGGTTTTGTGTGGGGTGGAGCCTGGAAACGAAGCAAAGATTATCAGCATTTCGAGAAGAAAATAGAATGAAAGTGCAAGTGACTAGTGACCGAGTGGTTGTGCTTCTTTTGATTATCAATGAGTTATGCGATTACTGGTCACTGGTCACTTGCACTTTCACCCTAAGTTTGTTGTAATTTTGCCCGTGTTTATGGGCTGAAGTTCTGTGTGATGGAGGTGTGTTTGAAGTTTGAGAAGTTCTGCGTGGTTTGATGTGTTTATCGTCGATAAAGGGTATGGTTAAATGGGTTACCCCTAACGGTAGGGTGTTCAAAATCCGCAAAAAGTCGTGCACAATTTTATCGGTTTTTGACGTCGATAAGGGGCATGATAAATGGGTCACCCCGTTAGGGGTGAGATAAGGTAGCCAGGTATGTGAAGAGAACTT
>UQQN01000054.1 GCA_900543155.1 uncultured Prevotella sp. | reverse complement strand
CGGTCTCGTTGTAGTCCTCATAGAGGGCAAGAAACTCGTTGACTCTCAGATATGGGAACATGCTGCCGATGCCATACAGGAAAACGTATGGACGGCGGTATTGATCCTTGATGGTGATATGGTCGATAATACGTTGATGAATGTACTGCACGAACTCAGGAGAATGGGCATTGCGGGTCAGCGTGTCCTGGGTGTTCTTTGCCTTGGACGGATCTGCTTGCTCTTTCTCCAGCTGGTATTTCAGCATGGACGGATGGCGAAGGAACTTCTTCTGGTCGAGAAAGTTGCAAAACTCCTCAAACAGATTCAGCGTAAGCACATCCACATAGTTGACAGGGCGAATGAGATTCGCCTTGAACTCCTGTATCTGCCGACGAATGTCATACTCCTTCTCTGCCGGATATTGGTAGATGAAGAAGTTGTAGAACAGGTCACCGTTCTCCGTGTCCTGGAAACCAGGGCTGTTCAGTTTGTCATCAAGTTCTTTTATCGTCACGGTTGTTTAATTTATAATTTATAATTTAAAATTTATATTTATAATGTGTGATGTGTAATGTATGATTGGTGCACAATTGGGGATTGATGTTCGATGCAATGTTCGAGTTGCTTTTTGCCTCTCAATTATACATTATACATTATAAATTATAAATTCTTTTAATTTCGTATGGCTGCAGGAGGCAGGCTTCCAAGAACCATGGTTCTCCCTTTGTCAAGTAGTAGCCGTAATTATTGCAGACCAGGGAATGAAGATGGTTGTCAGTGGTCAGCATTCCCACCTTTCTCAGGATTGTGAGATATGCACTTGCAACCTTTCCCTTTGTAGAGTCACTCCATGAGTCAACAAACTCGTCTTTAGCAGAGATTTCATTGAACTCCATCATGAGGTCTTCCTTGTCTATGCTCTTCGATATACTGTTCCACTTGCGCATGGTTACATTCACATGAAAGTCGAAACATATCTTATATGTTTTGAGAATCACATAGAACAGCGCAATGACCTTGTCGCTATCACTCATTTCCTTGAAGTCATTCCAGAATGATGGAGGCATGGTTTGATAACGCCTCTTTATCTCGTGAATGTTTCTTGAACGAGCTGTTTCTGCATTGATATGCAGCAGATTGTTATTCACCTTTTCTTCTTGGAGCAGTTCTTCGCTGTTCTCAGCTTGAAGTAAAGGCAACAGGGTGAGTGTCTCTTCGAAAAGAAAGCCTCCCCCTGTCAATGCTGCTGTATATGGACTATTATTTTTGTTCATTGTTGTTATATGTTTTTGCAAATGTATTGCGAACCTATGCAGTCTATTTGCGTACTTCATTATAATTTTTGTAAACTGCTTAATGTTTTGCTTATAGGTTGTAGAACGCGACCTTTTGCGTTAGGACCAAATGCACAAGATGCAATTTGCAAATTTAATGTTTTTATGAGTAACTAAGGGGATTTTTAGTTTATATTTTGTGGTTTATAAATTTTAAAGTGTTGAGAGGGCGAAAAAAAAGTGTCAATTTAAGGGTAGGAGGCAAAATTCGAAAAGTGCTCTGCATGGTTTTATTGGTTTTCATCATCGATAAGGGGCATGTTATAATGGGTTACCCCGTTAGGTAGAGAGCTCAAAATCCGAGACATATTCTGCATGAGTTTATCGGATTTTGTCGTTGTCGATAGATGACATTTTTACACCCACAATAGTTTGTTTGAGTCTTGCTATTGTCGTAAGGATTTAGATAATAGTAAGATTAACCACCCTTGTTCCACCGTTCCTTATTCTTTTGTCATTCGTTCGATTCCGTATCGTTTCCGCTTCTCAATAGAAGTCGGATAGAAGTAGGATAGAAGAACTTAGGCTTGCACCCTAAAAATACAACTTGGGGTATTCAAAGACAAAAAATGCACGCTATCCTAAATGTAGGGTAGCGTGCAAACAAAAGTTATGTCAAAAATCAAAAGAGATCCATTATACAATGCCTTGCGCCATCATGGCTTTTGCCACTTTGAGGAAACCAGCCACGTTGGCACCACGTACGTAGTTGATGTAACCATCAGGTTGTGTGCCATACTTCACGCAGTTTTCGTGAATGTCTTTCATAATCATTTTAAGACGTTCGTCAACTTGTTCGCGTGTCCAGCTAAGACGTTCAGAGTTTTGGCTCATTTCTAAGCCCGAAACAGCTACGCCACCAGCATTGGCAGCCTTGCCAGGAGCATAGAGCAAACCAGCATCTTGGAAAATCTTGATGGCTTCGGGGGTAGAGGGCATGTTGGCACCTTCGCTCACGGCGATTACACCGTTGGCAACCAATTTCTTAGCATCTTCCTTCTCAATTTCGTCTTGTGTGGCAGAGGGAAGTGCAATGTCGGCAACTTCGCCCCAAGGACGTGCGCCTTGCACATACTTCACGCCATATTTTTCGGCGTATTCTTTGATACGTCCGCGCTTTTCGTTTTTAAGTTCCATAACGAATGCCAATTTCTCGGCATCAATGCCATCGGGGTCGTAGATATAACCGTCAGAGTCGGAGAGGGTAACAGCAATAGCACCCAACTCAATCAACTTTTCAACGGTGTATTGAGCTACATTGCCCGAACCGCTAACCAATACACGTTTGCCCTTGAGTTCGATGCCACGTGTGGCAAGCATGCTTTCAAGGAAATATACGTTGCCATAACCCGTGGCTTCGGGGCGGATGAGCGAACCGCCAAATTGCAAGCCCTTACCTGTGAGTACACCTACAAACTGGTGTGTGAGTTTTTTGTATTGACCAAAGAGGTAACCCACTTCGCGACCGCCTACACCAATGTCGCCTGCGGGAACGTCTTCATCGGGACCAATGTGACGGTAAAGCTCGATCATGAAAGCTTGGCAGAAACGCATTACTTCGCCATCGCTCTTGCCATGAGGGTTGAAGTCAGAACCACCCTTTGCACCGCCCATAGGCAATGTGGTGAGTGCATTTTTAAATGTTTGTTCGAAAGCAAGGAACTTCAAGACAGAAGGAGTTACGCTTGCATGGAAACGGATACCACCTTTGTAGGGGCCAATGGCATTATTGTGTTGAACGCGATAACCCATGTTGGTTTGTACCTTGCCTTTATCGTCAACCCATGTTACGCGGAAAGAGATGATGCGATCGGGGATGCACAAGCGCTCAATGAGGTTGGCTTGTTCAAATTCGGGATGACGGTTGTACTCTTCTTCAATTGTTCCAAGTACTTGGCTCACTGCCTGAATGTATTCAGGTTCGTTGGGAAAACGCTGCTTGAGGCGTTCTACTGTTTCTAATGCGTTCATTTTTGTGTATATGTCGTTATGGTTTTAGCTTCCTGTAGGCGGCATGGTTAATGCTTTGCGCTAATGTCGCTTGGTTGTAGACAATACATGGTTACATGTAGTTGGCTTTGAAAGGCAAAACGAACGTTTAATGACGTTCTGTTTTTAAATTCGCCCGCAAAAATACAAAAAAAATTTCTTTTTGCTATTTTATTAGCGAAAAAATTGACAGAAATATTAAAAAAGAGAATTCTTTTGTATTTATGATATTTGATTGCCAACTTATGTTTGCAAAACCCAAGTTTATGTGTTTATGGCGCAAGTCTACTTTTCCCCAAGGGGTAGGGTCTTCAAAATCTATAATATTTCTGCGTGGTTTTGATAGATTTATCAAGATTTTCACGCGCTAGCCTCACCCCATTTGGGGTGAGAAAAGGTAGTCAGGTATGTGCATTCGGTTTGCACGATAATCCCGACGGTATATATTTCTGTATCAATCCCGTATCGTTTCCGTATCGTTCTCCTATCGTTCTCCTATCATTCTCCTATCATTCTCCTATCGTTCTCCTATTGGGAAACGGAAAACAATACGGAAACAATACGGAATCGAACGAAGAACGAACGGAGGATGAACGAAAAATAAAGGGAGATGTAACGACTACACATCGGTACTGAAACGAAGGGACTGCGAAACACAAACTGGAAACCAACGATACGGAAATCTAAATCTATTTCCTTTTCACACCACGCACAGCTTCTGCTTCAAGGGGATTTTCGGGCCAATAGTGTTTGGGGTAGCGTCGGCGCAGTTCTTTGCGTACCTCAAAATATGTGCCTTGCCAAAAGCTGCGCAAGTCTTGCGTGAGCTGCACGGGTTTGAAGCCTGGCGAGAGAAGTTCCATGAGTACGGGGCACTGGTTGTTGTCAACGCAAGGCGTATCTTCTAAACCGAAGCACTCTTGCAAACGCACACTCAGCACGGGGGCTTCGCTGCCTTGTCGGTAGTCAACCCGTATGCGACTGCCCGTGGGGACTGTGATGTGGGTGGGAGCAAGATGGTCGATGAGTTGCTGTTGGTCGTAGGGTAGGGAGTTCCAAATAGCTTCAGCAAGGTCGATGCGTTTTAGCTCTGTCGTGGTGGTGAGTGGTCGTCCGTTTCGGTTAAGATACATGGGCAACCATTCGGTGGCAGTGCGAAGCAAATGTTCGGTAGACACGTTGGCTATTTGCAACTCGGGATGCCACTGTGCTACTTGCATAATGCGCCTTTGCAAAGTTTGCACATGATCGTCCCACGACAGCATGCTTTGACCATATTTTGAAACAGCTTGACAAATCACCTCCGTAAGCACTTCGGGCTCTACTTGGGGCAGAGGTTGACTATCGACAACCAAAACCCCAATGCGACGTTCACGTTGGGCAATGAGGCAGCCTTGCTTATTGTCCCACGAAAGGTTGTTGCGTGTTGTCACAATGCCCTCCTTGTCTAAGTCGGATGGGAGCACAGGGGCAGCTAAAAACACACGTCCATGAGTCCCCTTGGCAGCATGGAGTGAGGCAACGGCAATCCATTTACAGCCCGAAATCCAGTCGGCTTGATTGAGCATCACATTGGTACCGTCTGCCAATCTGAAATGTCCAACACCATTGAGCGCCATGCCGATGCGTTCGGGGTATGCCAATGCTACTAACTGCCCTACACATTCGGCAGCTACATCGGTGTTTACCTCGTGTGTATGAATCATGCGACAATATTCGTGGGCTATTTGTGCTATGCGGTTCCAACGTCCCAACTGCTTATTGGCACGTGCTTGGCGCAGTTTGGCAATGCGTAGGGTAAGGTCGGCTCCTGCTTCGGTATCAGCCAAGGGGTCTTTTTCTTCGAGCAATGCGGCAATGTCGCATGCTAAGGGTTGGGCATTGTTGAGGTTGGCACTTCCCCATAGCATGCGTGCCACACGTGGGTGGCAAGGCAACTGAGCCATTTTATTGCCAAGAGGGGTGATGGTGTGGTTGGTGTGGAGAGCCCCCAACTGTTCGAGCAAAGAGGTTGCCAAACGCACAGCCTCGACGGGGGGAGGGGTGAGCCAAGGCAGTTGCATAAGGTTGCTCTCGCCAAACGCTGCAATGTTGAGAACCATTTGCGATAAGTCAGCTTCCACAATTTCGGGTTTGCGCAAAAGGGGCATGCGATGTTCGGCATTGCGTGTCCACAGTCGATAACAAACACCCTCAGTCACACGTCCTGCGCGTCCTGTGCGTTGTGTGGCCATGTCCATGCTGATGCTCACAGTTTCAAGTCTACTCAGTTCGGTGCGTGGATCGTATACCAATTTTCGGCATAATCCAGCATCGACCACAATTCTTACTCCCTCGATGGTAAGTGAGGTTTCGGCAATGGGAGTGGCCAATACCACTTTGCGCTGTCCTGGAGCAGAAGGGGCAATGGCTTGACGTTGATGTTCGGGCGAAAGATTTCCATAAAGCGGAAAAACTTGTATGCCTTCGTCGGGCAAATTGGCAAGCAGTTCGGCACAACGCACAATGTCGGCTTGTCCGGGCAGAAAGGCTAAAACATCGCCTTGGTTATTATGCACAGCCAAACGAATGGTGCGTGCCACAGCTTGTGCACAGTCTTGCACGGCACAGTCCTCGTCGGCATGTATTACTTTTACGGGAAACATGCGTCCTTTGCTCTCGATGAGTGGTGCGTTGAGTTTTTTGCAAATCTCGGTAGCATCGATAGTGGCAGACATAAGCACCAAGCGTAGGTCGGGACGAATAATTTGTTGCGACTGTCGTGCCAAAGCCAAAGCAAGGTCGGTGTTGAGGCTACGTTCATGAAATTCATCGAACACCACAATGCTCACTCCTTCGAGCGTGGCATCGTCTACCAACATACGTGTAAGAATGCCCTCGGTGAGCACCTCGATGCGAGTGTGGGATGAGATGCAAGTTTCAAATCGTACGCGGTAACCTACGGTTTGTCCCACCTTTTCGCCAATCATGTGTGCCATGCGTTCGGCTATTTGTCGGGCAGCAAGTCGGCGAGGTTCGAGCATTAAGATTTTTCCTCCCTCGGGGGGCAAGGCTTGCAGCAGTGTGAGAGGTAGTAACGTAGACTTACCAGCACCAGGAGGAGCCGTTACAACCACTGCATCGTGTTTTTTTACAGCCTCATTCAGTTGCGTGGCAATTTGTGCTGCAGGCAATTTTTGGGCGTATGTGTGGATATGTTGATTTATCGTGTCGATAGTCATAAATGCGCTGAATATTTTGTGCAAAAATACAGAGAAAAGCACGTTTAGGCAATAAGGAGACTGTATTTTATGCTTTGCGCAAACCTTCGGTATGCTTATCTCACCTTTAACAGGGTAATTCCTTATTTAGATTTGAAAAATAAGATGCACCCTTTACAATAAAGTGCTAACTTTGCATGTTGTTAGACAGACATAAAACTAAACTATTATGCAAACATCGTTGAAAGGGCACTTATCTATGTTGGGTGCAAACTGTATGTGGGGGTTAATGTCGCCCATCTCAAAAATTGTGATGATGGCAGGCGTTGTGTCGCCTTTGGTGGTGACCGACTTGCGTATAGCAGGAGCTATGATATTGTTTTGGATAGCTTCGTTTTTTCAAAAGCCTGAGCATGTAGGTCACAAAGATTTGGCACGTTTATTTGGTGCGGCACTATTGGGCATTGTGCTCAATCAGGGTTGTTTTATATTTGGCGTGAGTCTTAGTTCGCCAGGCAATGCCTCAATTATAACTACTAGTATGCCTTTGTGGGCCATGTTGTTGGCAGCAGTGATACTAAAAGAGCCTATTACGGGCAAAAAAGTGTTGGGCATAGCAGCAGGTGCAAGTGGTGCTTTAATGCTGATAATGGGTAGTGGGGCGCACGTAAAGAATGTAGCCTCAACGGGTGGCGACTATGCTGTGTGGGGCGACTTATTGGTGCTTACGGCACAGTTTTGTTATGCACTTTACATTGTGGTGTATAAGGATTTTGTAAACAAATATTCGCTCGTCACTATTATGAAGTGGATGTTTACTTATGCCTTTATTTGCGTAATCCCCTTTTCGGCAGGCGACTTGATGCAAACTGCATGGGGTGAGTTGCATGGGAGCGAAATAGCAGGTTTGTTGTTTATTGTGGTGTGTGCCACTTTCTTGAGTTATATGCTCATTGTGGTGGGACAAAAGAATCTGCGTCCTACGGTTGCTGGCATGTATAACTATGTGCAACCCTTGGTAGCTTGCATTGTGGCAGTGATATGGGGTTTAGACTCTTTTAATTGGATAAAAGCAGTAGCAGTAGTGCTTATCTTTGGTGGCGTATATCTTGTTACGGCAAGTAAATCGCGCCAAGAGGTGGCGCATTATGAGGCAGAACATGCTGAGAAATAGCAAGCATTTTTTCATGAAAAAAACAGACAATGATTTTCAAGTTGAATCATTGTCTGTTTTTTTAGAGGCTTAATCACGTTCAATGGCACGCCACACGTATGCGATATATGCCAAAACGAAGGGTATGAGCAGACTCACAATGGCCATGGTGCGTAACGTAAATTCGCTTGAACAACTGTTGGCAAGGCAGAGCGACGATTGGGGAGATGTGATTGAGGGATAGAATGCCGTGTTGTTGAGGCCCGCAATAAGTAGTAAAGCCCAAACAGCGAACACTGTGCCAATGGCTACGAACCAAATGCCTTGGGTGTAGGTGGGTTTTAGCAAGGTGCGACCTATGCCATAAAGAACACCCACAACGCCTAAAAGAAATAAGGCAGTGACAAGGGGCAATGCAAGGAAATTGTGCAGATATTTGTAGCTCTCAACCACAAATACTTGTTTGTCGACTTGATAGGTAAGTCCTTTTAGCGTAAGTAAATATAGGGTGAATGCCACAAAGAATAAGAGAAAAGGAACCGTATCGCGCAGCACTTGTCGACGTAAGCGTGGAACTAACGCCTCGTTGTGTAAACGGCAAAGCAAATAGAGCGTACCCAATATGCGAGCCAAAAAGAAAACGGCTAAACCCAATACCCAGTTCCATGGTTGTGCCAAGGCTTCAAGACCATGCCATGCACTGTCCCATTGGCTAATGATAGGTGAGGTTAAGGCTGCGTCAGTCCCAGCCAAAGCATTGTGACTGATGCTAAAGGCAGATCCCGTAAAGAAAGTGGCTACGGCTGCACCCAACACAAATGGACCTACAAAACCATTGAACACCAAAAAAGCTTGGTATACCTTTGTGCCAAACAAATTATTGGGTTGGTCTTGATATTCGTATGCTACGGCTTGCAATACAAAGCTTACCAAAATAAGCATCCACACCCAATAGGCACCGCCAAAACTGGTACTATAAAACAGAGGGAAGGAAGCAAAAAAGGCTCCACCAAATGTAACCAATGTAGTAAACGTAAGTTCCCACTTGCGCCCTGTGGTGCGTACAATGAGTTGACGCTCGTTTGCATCTTTACCCAAACTGAAGATAAGCGAATTAGCGCCTTGCACAAACATAAGGAACACAAGCAGTGCACCTAAAAGCGTGACGAGTAGCCACCAATATTGTTGAAGAAAAGTGTATGTAATCATGGCTAAGAAACTTCATTCTGATTGTAATTAGAAATAGCTTTACACATAATGCGCACCTCGGCAATGAGCAGCAAGGTGAACAATGTGAGGAAGAGGAAGAAGGTGACCATTACATTGGTTGCTGAGAGTTGCGAAACGGCAACTCCCACGGGCAGTAAGTCCTGTATGGCCCAAGGCTGACGTCCAACCTCTGCCACAATCCAACCTGCCTGTCCTGCCACATATACCATGGGGATGGCTGCTACGCCGAGCCATAAGAGTACACGCTGGTTATGCAGCTTTTGTTTATGCGACATCCAACCTAACACAATGAGTAAAACAAAGAGGAAAGAACCAAATCCCACCATAAGGCGGAACGACCAGTAAACTAATCCCACGGGTGGCACCAATTGCGCTTTATGCTGCAAATATCCATAGCCCATGTAGGCTTGGTGTTGGTTGAGCGTGTCGAGTGCTGCTTGAGCCATTTGTGGCTGTGTGGTGCGCAGTTGTCGGTATTGCGCAAAGGCTTGAATCGCTTTTTTGCCACGGTTAATTTTCTCGTCAGCCGAAGGCATTTGTGTGCCATCGGGTAGGGTGTATCCATTCAGCAGATCTTGAATGCCTGGCACATAGCCCTCGGTGTGGTGTGTGGCAAGAAGCGAAAGGGCTTTAGGCACTTCAATGCCGGGCACAATGCTAAATGGTGCCCCTGTGCCCCCTTGTTCTAATCCCTCGGCAGCAGCCAACTTCATGGGTTGTTCACGTGCCATAGTGATGCCACTTTGGTCGCCAGTGCCCATCACTACCAATGTGGCTATAATGCCTGTGATGCTTGCCACCTTAATAGAGCGTAAAGCCAATTCGGTGTTACGCTTTTTGAGCAAGAACCAACAGCTCACACCTAATACAAAAACAGCTCCTGTCATCCAGCCGCTCGACACGGTGTGGAAAAACTTAACAACTGCTGAAGGCGAAAAAGCTACCGCCATAAAGTCGGTCATTTCGTTGCGTACGGTGTCGGGGTTAAAAGTCATGCCCACGGGGTGTTGCATCCATGCGTTAGCCACTAAAATCCACCAAGCCGAGATGGTAGCCCCCAATCCGGTGAGCCAAGTAGAAGCCAAATGGAAACCACGGCTCACTTTGTTCCAACCAAAGAACATCACGGCAATAAACGTAGCCTCCATAAAGAAAGCCACAATGCCCTCGATGGCAAGTGGTGCACCAAAAATATCGCCCACAAACCATGAGTAGTTGCTCCAGTTGGTGCCAAACTCAAACTCAAGAATCAAGCCTGTGGCTACACCAATGGCAAAGTTAATGCCAAAGAGCTTCATCCAAAACTGTGTGGCTTGTTTCCACCACTCGTCTTTTTTTACGTAATACAATGTTTCCATAATGCCCACAACAAGCGCTAAGCCCAATGTGAGCGGCACAAACAGCCAATGGTAGCATGCTGTGAGTGCAAACTGTGTTCGCGACCAATCAATGGTGCAAGCATCAAGTGCAGTGAGTAAAGTAGTCATGTTATATCATTAAGGAGTTATTTTTTTGTTGACTTCGTTACTTGTAAAAGCATTCACAAGTTATGGTTTATTGGGGGCATAGACTTTAGAGTTTGGCTTACGCGTTCACTTTTCTCCTCATTGTTAAGTCCCCCCAAAGCAGGTTTAAAGAAGAAAATGCGCAGCACCACAAAGATCACAAACAATTTGAGCAAGATGATCACCCAAAGCGTGCGTCCCCAAGTCATGTGTGTGAATCCGTCATGGTAGAATCGCCACACGTTTTTAAAGTATTGCAGAATGTTCATGGTGGCAAATATACATACTATTCTGTAATGATTACAAATAAATAATTCTTTTATTTTAAAAATGTGTTGTAAAACATAAAAGAGAGGGGGTTTTAGAAAGTTTTTTAGGTTACATGTTTAAATTCAACAAAGGAAAGACATAAAAATTAAGTATCGTTATTATTGTGCAAGGTCGTGTAGAAATTTTTTTGAGTTTGAAAATCCTATCATTTTGCCATCAGGATTCCTTCGGTTTCTTAAATTGCCGAAAAAGGGGGGATTGAAGGGAAGCTTGCTTTTAAAAATATTCATAAAAATAGTCCAACATTCTTTTTTCTTGATATAAATGTTTATATTTGCAAGCGTTTAAGAAATAAGGGGTGCTTCACACTTGTGATGCTGAGATTATACCCATAGAACCTGATGCAGATAATGCTGCCGAAGGGATGTTTCAACTAAAAAGTACATTTTTATTTGAGCAAACCACTGTAAAAAAGTGGTGCCCAATAGATGTTGAAACTATTTCTATTCCGTATTTTCTTTGTAGATTGCTGATGGCGCCTCGTTCAAAACAAAAATGGTATGAGGTATATTAGCGTATTGACAATAGCTGGCTCTGACAGTTGTGGAGGAGCAGGAGTGCAGGCTGACATCAAAACAATGTCAGCCTTAGGTGTTTATGCTGCTTCAGCCATCACCTCTGTTACCGTGCAAAACACAATGGGAGTGCAAGCGATTCAAGCCATAGACCCCCATATTGTGGCAGGACAGATTAATGCCGTGATGGACGATATTGCGCCAATGGCTATAAAAATAGGTATGGTAAACGACCAAGCCACAATTCAAGCCATAGCCGAGACCCTGCGCCCGTATGCCCCCCAAAAGGTGGTGGTAGACCCTGTAATGGTGTCGACAAGTGGCTCCATGCTTATGCAGCCCGAGGCATTGCACACGTTTTGCACAGCCTTATTGCCTATTGCCACATTGTTAACGCCCAACATCCCCGAGGCAGAAGTATTGGCAAAAACCAAAATCAGCACCCCCCAGGATATGGACTTTGCAGCCGAACGCATTTTGGCTTTAGGTTGCAAGGCAGTATTGATAAAAGGTGGGCACTTAGAGGGAGAAGAGAAGGTCGATAAACTCTATGTGAAAGACGGAGATGTGTACACTTTTACACACACTACAATCCACACACGTAACACACATGGCACGGGGTGTACACTCTCGTCTGCCATAGCCTCGTTTATGGCACGGGGATTAAATATGTCTGATGCCGTAGCGCGTGCCAAAGACTATCTTAGTAAAGCACTTGAGGCAGGTAAGGATGTGAGAGTAGGAGAGGGACATGGACCTGTATGCCATTTGTTTAATCCCGAAAAAACAATTATTGTATGATTCAGTTTATAACGCATGCCAATGCACGATATGGTTATGTAGAAGGTGCCCAATTGGCACTTGAGGGTGGCTGTAGGTGGGTGCAACTCAGAATGAAGGATGCCGACGAGGCAACATTCTTGGCAGCAGCTAAAGAGATAGGTGCACTATGCAAGACCTATAATGCCGTGTTCGTGCTTGACGATCATGTGGAATGGGTGAAACAAACAGGTGCCAATGGGGTGCATTTGGGCAAGAACGATATGCCTGTAGACGAGGCTCGAAAACTTTTGGGCAAGACGTGCATCATAGGTGGCACAGCTAACACATTTGCCGACGTGGAACGCCTTTATCGCCAAGGTGCCGACTACATTGGTTGTGGTCCGTTTAGATTTACCACTACCAAAAAAAATCTTTCGCCCGTATTGGGTTTAGCGGGTTACGAAAGCATTGTGCAACAAATGAAAGATCACCACATAGCGTTGCCCATAGTGGCAATTGGAGGCATCTTAAAGACGGACATCCCAGCCATTATGCAAACAGGCGTAACAGGCATAGCTGTGAGCGGTGGCATTTTAAATGCTGAAAATCCGGTGGACGAAATGAAGCAATTTGTTTCGTTAGAAACTGAAAACAATGAGTAGTTTTTACAAAAATCCCTACAAACACAATCACACACCAAAATATATATGGAAACAAAAATCAAATTTAAATACCCTTCGTCAGAGAAGGTGTATTTGAGTGGAAAACTCTTTCCCGAAATAAAAGTAGGTATGCGACGCGTGCGTCTTACACCCACCGTAACTTTTGAGGGAGAGAAACGCCATGAGGAACCTAATGCACCGGTGTATATTTACGACACCAGTGGTGCGTATAGCGATCCGAATGTAGAAATCGATTTAGAGAAAGGACTCCCCAAATTGCGTCAACCATGGATAGAAGGACGTAAGGAGGGCGAAACACAAATGTATTTTGCGAAGCAAGGCATTATTACGCAAGAGATGGAGTATGTGGCTATTCGCGAAAACATGAACTGCGAGGAGTTGGGCATTAAAACGCACATTACGCCTGAGTTTGTGTGCAAAGAAATAGCCGAAGGTCGTGCAGTGATTCCTGCCAATACAAAGCACCCAGAGTCAGAACCCATGATTATAGGCACCAATTTCTTGGTAAAAATAAATACCAACATTGGCAATTCGTCTACCACCTCAGGCATTGAAGAGGAGGTAGAAAAAGCCGTATGGAGTTGTAAGTGGGGAGGCGACACATTGATGGACCTTTCTACGGGTAATGATATTCACGAAACCCGTGAATGGATTCTTCGCAACTGTCCTGTGCCCGTAGGCACTGTGCCCATGTATCAGGCTTTTGAAAAAGTAAATGGCAAAGCCGAAGATTTAACTTGGGAGGTATTCCGCGACACACTTATTGAGCAGTGCGAACAAGGTGTAGACTACTTCACCATTCACTGTGGCATTCGTTTAAAAAACATACATTTGGCAGACACCCGTTTAACGGGTATTGTGAGCCGTGGTGGTAGCATCATTTCAAAATGGTGTAAGGTGCACCAAAAAGAAAGTTTCCTCTACGAGCACTTCGATGACATTTGCGATATCTGTGCAAAATATGATGTAGCCATTTCTTTGGGCGATGGTTTGCGTCCAGGTTCTACACACGATGCCAATGACGCAGCACAGTTTGCCGAACTCGACACAATGGGCGAACTCGTAGAACGTGCTTGGGCAAAGAATGTGCAAGCGTTTATTGAGGGGCCTGGTCATGTGCCTATGCACAAAATTAAAGAGAACATGGAGCGACAGATAGAAAAGTGTCATGGTGCTCCTTTCTATACCTTAGGTCCGCTTGTCACAGACATTGCACCTGCCTACGACCACATCACCTCAGCCATTGGTGCTTCAATGATTGGTTGGTATGGCACAGCCATGCTTTGTTACGTTACACCTAAAGAGCACCTTGCCCTGCCCGAGAAAGAAGATGTGCGTGTGGGCGTGGTAACCTATAAAATTGCTGCCCATGCTGCCGACTTGGCTAAGGGGCATCCCGGTGCCACGGTGCGCGATGATGCTTTGAGCAAGGCACGTTACGACTTCCGTTGGAAGGATCAATTCAACCTCTCGCTCGACCCTGAACGGGCACTCGAATACTATAAATCGAGCAACTCTGTCGATGCAAACTATTGCACCATGTGCGGTCCTAACTTCTGTGCAGCACGCATCAGCCATTCGCTGAAGAACTGCAATGAGGAATAAAAAAACAGATTTAAAACAACATAAAAAATGATTGAGACACAAGTATCAAAAGGTATTATCAGTACCTATTTCGACAAACTTCAACGTAATTTAAACCTCGACGTAGCCATCGTGGGTGGTGGTCCCTCGGGTATTGTAGCTGCTTATTATTTGGCAAAGGCTGGATTGAAAGTAGCACAGTTCGACCGTAAACTTTCTCCCGGTGGAGGCATGTGGGGTGGTGCCATGATGTTCAACCAAATCGTAATTCAAGAAGAGGCCATGCACATCATTAAAGACTTCGACATTAACTACGAAGCCTTTGAAGACGGACTCTATACCATCGATTCGGTAGAGAGCACTTCGGCTTTGCTCTATCATGCAGTGCATGCAGGTGCCACCATCTTTAACTGCTACTCTGTAGAGGACGTAATCTTTAAAAACGATGTAGTGAGTGGTGTGGTTGTAAATTGGACACCTGTGCTTCGCGAAGGTATGCACGTAGACCCCCTCAACATCATGGCAAAGTGCGTAATCGACGGCACAGGTCACGACAGTGAAATGTGTAAGGTGGTTGCTAGCAAAAATGGCATCCAACTCGACACCCCCACAGGTGGCGTAATTGGCGAACGCTCATTAGACGTGGTAGAGGGCGAACGCATGGTAGTTGAAGGCACACGCGAGATTTATCCTGGTCTTTACGTTTGTGGCATGGCTTCTTCAGCTGTAGCAGGCACGCCCCGTATGGGACCCATCTTTGGCGGTATGATGCTCTCGGGTAAGAAGGTAGCAGACTTGATTATCGAAAAGTTGAAGTAATAGATAATAAGGGGGGATGGGGTGATAATCAATCCACTCTCCCCCCCCCTTATTTCTCAACCACCATTTACGAGAGTATGAAATGGATAGTAATCACCTCTCCCGAAACAATCTCGGGGGAGGCGATTTTTATAGATAAAATGTTTCGGCACGGACTCGATTTATTGCATTTGCGCAAGCCAGGAGCCTCGGTCGAGACTTATCGCGAATTGCTAAAAAGCATACCTGCAGAGTGGCACAGTCGCATAGTCTTGCACGAGCATTTTTATTTAACCACAGAGTTTGCGCTTCATGGCATCCACCTGAATCGTCGTTGTGCGCAAGTGCCCGAGGGTTTCGGGGGGAGCATATCGTGTGCCTGTCATAGCCTGACCGAAGTGTGTGCAAAAAAGCCCCTTTGTCAATACGTATTTTTAAGTCCTATTTTTAATAGCATATCAAAGGTGGGATATGAGGCAGCATTCTCTGATGCCGATTTGCAACAAGCTGCAGCCGATGGCATTATCGACAACAAGGTAATAGCATTAGGGGGCGTAACAGCAGCAAACATCCCCCAACTTCAACGTTTGCACTTTGGGGGAGCAGCTTTTTTGGGCGATATATGGAACCGCATCAATCAGCCCCAATTTGACGCATACTTGAAACAGGTGAGAGATGTTTTGGGGTAGGGTGAAAGCATTTCCCAAAAAATGGATTAAGCTTGCTAAGCTAAAAAAAACGATATTTTTTTGTGTGAGATTAAAAAAAGTCTTACCTTTGTCGCCGTTCAAACAAATCATAACATCTATTCATCGCAATGAATCAACTGATTATTACACATATCTCTGCACCGCGAATTCAATGCCCTCGTAGCATTGAAGGCGCACGTTATGCGTATATGATTGGTTCACCTGCACAACAGAATGGATGCCCCCTAATTATATACCTGTTGGCGGAATTAATTTAGTGCATACTTAATTCTGCCAATGGGCTTG
>UQQN01000053.1 GCA_900543155.1 uncultured Prevotella sp. | reverse complement strand
ACGTGCTTTGACCCAGGGTGTCGCTTCGCTTGCCCTGGGCTAGGCGCTGTTGCCCCTTCAGGGCGCACTTGCTAAATCCGAAACTTGAGTAAAGTAAAAGCTATTCAACATGGAAAAATTCAGCCAATATAAATATTGCGTAGAACCTTTTACTGAGGATTACTGCGGAAACCTTTCGTGGGGTAACTTAGGCAACTTGGTTTTAAGGTGTGCTTCTCTGCATGCTGGAGAACATGGCTTTGGCTATTCACAAATGATAGCCTTACACCATGCTTGGGTGCTATCAAGATTGGTCATTGAAATGGATGCACTGCCACGTACTGGCGAGGATTTCTACATAGAAACGTGGGTGGACAGACTTTACAGACAATTCACTGACCGACACTTTAGCATTATGCGTAATGATGGTACTGCTTATGGACATGCTACAAGTATTTGGGCTTTGATTGACACAGCTACACGTATGCCTACCGACTTAGAAAAATTGCCCAATGGAGGTTTTAGCAATGTGCTCATTCCCGAAAGGCCCTCACCCATCAAACCTATGGGACGTATGCGCATGAAGGACGCTACCTTGGTGCATCAACACAAAGCCGTATACGCTGACCTTGATATTAACGGACACGTGAACTCTATTCGCTACATCGAAATGTTGCTTAACTATTTCACTGCTGACGAAATGAAACAACATCCCGTTAAACGTATCGAAATGGCGTATTGCTTGGAGGCTTACTGCGGAGACTTGCTCGACATTTACCACTGCATTGACGAAAAAGACCCTACACGCCACCTTTTTGAAATAAAAAATGGCGATAAGGTTATTGTAAAAGGAAGTGTTGCTGTATAACGAACGAAGCAAACCCTGAATCTTTTATTCCCCCAAAAACACTATAAGATTATGGCTAGATTCATCAATCCCTTTACCGATTGGGGATTCAAACATATCTTTGGTAGAGAAATTAGCAAAGACTTGCTCATTGCTTTTCTCAACGATTTGTTTAAAGACGAATTCGAGATTACACAACTCGAGTTTAAAAACAATGAACAAATTGGCATTACTGCTGACAGCAGAAGCATAATTTTTGACATATATTGCACTACAAACAAAGGTGAACACATCATTGTGGAGATGCAAAACCGCGCACAAGAGAATTTCATTGACCGCGCACTCTACTATTCATCACGTGCAATAGTGAACCAAGGCGAAAAAGGAGAGTGGCTCTACGAACTGTTACCCGTATACACAGTTTGCTTTATGAATTTTGTGGACCCCAATATGGCACCACAAAAATTTAGAACCGACCTCGTTTTAGCTGACCGCGATACAAAGGATGTGGTTTCAAACAAACTGCGTATTGTGTATCTCATGCTTCCTCTTTTCAAAAAAGAGGAAATGGATTGTAATAACGATTTTGAACGTTGGATTTTTGTGCTTAAAAATATGAATACTCTCGAAAGAATGCCTTTTTTGGCAAAGAATGCACTTTTCAAAAAATTGGCTGCCATATCTGATGTGACCGCGCTAAGCAAAGAAGAGCATGCAAAATATGACGAAAGCATCAAAATCATGCGCGACACCCTTGCCACACATGCTTATGCCATGAAACAAGGACACGAAGAAGGACTACAGCAAGGACTTAAAGAAGGCATTGCACAAGGTATACAACAAGGCATACAGCAAGGTGCCCTTAACGAAAAATTGCGCATTGCAACCAATCTTCTTGCAGTTGGACTTTCAATAAAAGATGTGGCTGCAGCTACAGGATTATCTGAAAAAGATATTGAAAACATAAGAAATTAACATACCCCTAAGAATACAAATAATACAACATAATTATAATGGGAAAAGTATTGATTATCGGCGCTGGTGGCGTCGCTACAGTAGCCGCTCATAAGGTGGCAAAGAACACTGATGTGTTCGACGAAATTATGATTGCAAGTCGCACAAAGTCTAAGTGCGATGCCATTGTTAAGGCCATTGGTCGCGACGACATTAAAACCGCTCAAGTTGATGCTGATAGCGTAGAACAATTAGTAGCTCTTTTCAACGAGTTCAAACCCGACCTCGTAATGAATCTTGCTTTGCCTTATCAAGACCTCACAATTATGGAGGCTTGTTTGCAGTGCGGTTGCTCATATCTTGACACTGCTAACTACGAACCTAAGGACGAAGCACACTTTGAATATTCATGGCAATGGGCATATAAAGATCGCTTTGAAAAGGCTGGCCTCACTGCCATCTTGGGTTGTGGTTTCGATCCGGGCGTTACAAGCATCTATACTGCCTATGCTGCAAAACATCACTTCGACGAAATTCAGTATCTCGACATCGTAGACTGCAATGCGGGCGATCACCACAAGGCTTTTGCTACAAACTTTAACCCTGAAATCAACATCCGCGAAATCACACAAAAGGGTCTTTATTGGGAAGATGGTCGCTGGGTTGAAACAGAACCTCTCGAAATTCACAAACCCCTTACTTACCCCAACGTGGGTCCGAAGGAGAGCTACTTGCTTCACCACGAAGAAATTGAGAGTCTTGTAAAGAACTACCCCACCATTAAACGTGCACGTTTCTGGATGACCTTTGGCCAAGAATACCTTACTCACTTGCGCGTTATTCAGAACATTGGTATGGACTCTATCAAGCCGATCATTTATCAGGGTATGGAGATTGTACCTTTGCAATTCCTTAAAGCCGTATTGCCCAACCCTCAAGACCTTGGCGAAAACTACGAAGGCGAAACAAGCATTGGTTGCCGCATCCGTGGTATTAAGGATGGAAAAGAACACACTTACTACGTATATAACAACTGCTCTCACCAAGCTGCATACGAAGAAACTGGTATGCAAGGCGTAAGCTACACCACAGGTGTACCTGCCTGCATCGGTGCACGTATGTTTATGCTCGGTTTGTGGAAGAAGCCGGGTGTATTTAACGTAGAAGAGTTCGATCCCGATCCATTTATGGAAGAACTCAACAAACAAGGTCTCCCTTGGCACGAAATTCATGATGGTGACTTGGAACTCTAATCCCTTGTTTCAACTTCCCCACTAAACGCATAAAGTCCCATACATCTTTTGGTGTATGGGACTTTTTAGTATGTTCAAAATCCAATCTATCTATTTTTATTTATTGCTCATCAACTTCTTAATTGGCAACGCAACCAAATTCTCCTAACAAAACAACTGACTGAAAATTTTTTTTCCCATTTTTTTCAAATAATCCAACAACGATACTATTTAAGTATGTAAGAAGAAAAAATCACAAACAAAAAAAACACATAATCACAATGACAAAAAATGAAATTATTACTTTCGTAGTGAAGAAATTTGATGAGATGTCAAAAACACAATCAGAACTTCTTATTAGTGTTTTTACCTACTTAAACCCTGAGTTAGAAACAGTTATTCACAACAGACACGACTTGGCTTGTCATTTAGCTGACAAATGGTATACTGATAATATTACTAAGGAAGAAGTTGAAGCTGAATGGGATAAATTTTATGACTATTACGATGATGTCGATGGGTTGTTCCATGAAGATGAAAATGGTTACCTGATTTAATGTTTGTCATAGGACAATGATACAAATTTGAAAGCAATTCACAACAAAAAACAAGGTATTTCATATAAAGGAACCGTTGCTTGTCATAGGACAAATCCGCAGAATGCCTATTTACGACTGCCTCAAAATGCCGTATACGCATCCCGACACATCCCTTACACACAAAAAAAGGAGCTGCGAGAACTATTACGTTTTGCAACTCCCCCAGCATCAAGTTCCTTATTTAGAGGTTGTGCTGTGTTTTACCGATATTATAGCCTATTTAGACTTGTGCGTAAGAAATTAATGGACCTCGATGACATGAGCCACTTTAGCTTCTTCCTTGCTGACCTTAGGCAATTCGATGTGAAGAATGCCATGCTTAACTTCGGCATTGATCTGCGTTTTGTCTACATCGTCAGGAAGCACAAGGGTTTGTTCGTATTTAGCGTAGGCAAACTCACGACGCAAATACTTTTTGTCTTTTTCTTCGCTCTTATCTTTCTTCTCCATGTTGATAACCAAATCACCATTCTGGTCGAGATGGATGTTGAAATCGTCTTTGGTCATGCCAGGAGCTGCTACTTCTACGTGGTAATGCTTGTCATCTTCGGCTACGTTGATAGAAGGTGCGGTGGCATTTACACGAGGCATATAGTTGTTATCGAAGAAATCGTTGAATACATTGGGTAACCAATCTTGTGAATAGCGTGTCATAATGTTTTATGTTTTTATTTGTTATTATAATGTTAGGGTGTCCGCTGCGCTGCTCTCGCAACCGCGAACACCCTACATTACGCAATGTGTATGCCAACACGCTATAAAGGTATTTTCTGACAATATGGCTTGCCTTTTTGACACTTTTAGGATAAATGTGGACGATTTGACAGCCGTTAGGGTTTAACGTGCCTATACGTCTTGCTCGAGCGTGTGGAGGAGGTTTTGACAAGCATCCTCGAGCAATTCTATGACTAGTTCAAAATCGCGCTCTGTGCCGTAATAGGGGTCGGGGATGCTATTGTGCGCAGGATAGTGTTGTAAGTAGTCTGCCATCTTTACAACGATACTTTCGTCTACTCCCTCGGTGTATGCCATTCGCTGCAATTTGTCGTAGTTGCGATTGTCCATAGCTACTATAAGATTGAACTTATGAAAATCTTCGGGAAGGATGGGACGTGAACGATGGGTGAGTTCGTAACCATGCTTACGTGCATGGGCTCGCATTCGGCTATCAGGAAGTTCGCCTTCATGATAGTCTATTATGCCTGCTGAATCGACAGTGTAACGCTGCTTTAAATCGGACTGCTCGGCTGCCAATGTGCGGAATATTTCTTCAGCGGTACATGAACGACAGATGTTGCCAAGACATATAAAGAGTATTTTCATAATAAGTAAGTATTAAGTGTTAAGTATTACAAACTATTAGGGAGAGGGGCAATATGTTCTTTTTTCGATGATAAAACCCATGTTATCGAGGGGGGGACGCCCCTAACTATAAAAAAATGTAGCGCACATAGGTTGAGTGACCTAATATGCCCTACATTTCTTTTTATGATTTCACGATTTCGATGAAACGCGTGATTAGAATATTACCTTAAAGGCTTTCTTACCCACTTTCACCACATAAACGCCATGAGGCTGTGCACCCATATTGGCGCTAAGTTGCTGACAATCGGCGTGAGCTACTGCGGTGGCTACGGTGCTGCCTCCAAGGTCGTATACGCGCATTGTGGTGCCTGCGGCAATTTGTCCGTGACAAACAATGGCATGCGACGCTGCCTTTACACTGAAGTTATCGGCTTCGTTGGTGAGTGTGGGACGAATGCCTGTTGACTCGTTCTTAAACTTACCGGTGAAGCGGATGGTGTAGGTGTAGGTGCCTGAAGTGGGACAGTAATACTTGCTGAGGGTACCTGTATTTTGTCCGCAACTGCCATTGCCTAAACCCTTTTGGTAGTAGTCGAGGTGGAGGTAGTTGAATTTGGTATCGGGTACTACTTCCCAACGGTGTTTGGTAGCTGCCATTACAATGTCGTCTGAACGAAGCACGGAGAAGTTTACTTGTCCCTCGGTTTCCATGCCAAGGGTGAAGCCTGCTACCGTATCGGTGAGGGCAAGGTAGCGCAGGTCTTGACGATTGCCACACGACTGTGCACGTGGGGTGATTCCGTAGAAGTCGAGCACGGTGCTGCTGTAACGACCTAAAAGGGCTGCCGACTGACGATCGACATAGTTCTCCCAAGGTCCACGTGCATAATATTCTACCTGTGTGAGTGCAGCGGGCAAACGCAACTTATTGCCAATGCGACGCAAGTTGTCGACCTTATGCGGTGAGAACTGACACTTCATGTCCATTACGCCTCCAGGATATACGATATAGTCGTAACGCACATCGCAATAAGAACCCTTAGCTGTATAACCAAAGGTTGCTACGCCATTGGCATCAACCTTCACGGTGTCGATGTTTGTGTAGCCCGTGATGCCGTTGGCTGAAGAAAGTCGGTTCTCAGACTCGTCATTCTCTACCCAACGGAAGTTGTCGTAAGCAGGTGCATAAGTGGCGCCTGAGGTTAACACGTAGTCGCCATATCCCCACTTATTGATTCGGCAATCTGAGCTATTTAATGTCAATGAGAGTTTGCCACTGCTGATTACGCTTTGTTTGTATCTGTTGCGTGTAACGATGACTTTATCGCTTGATGCGGGCACATCGGCAAGTTTGAGATTGCGTGCTTGCAACACGAACTGCTCTTCGGCTACAGGATAGCCTGCCTCGGCATACGATGTAGCATTCTTTTCAACAACCTTTACATTAAGCAAATATTCGCTGCCATCTTTTTCAAAAGTTGTGGTGAAGGGGATGACGATATTGCTTGAGATGGTAAAGGGTGCTACGCTGGGGGCTGCCAACTCGCCTGTTTCTACTTCTTCGCCATTCTTTAGTACACTCCATGCCAAGTTGTAGCGGTCGAGTTTTACGAAGCTATTGTAGTTGGTGATGCGGATGCTCTTGCTGCTTGAATCATAAGAACCAAACTTTACGGGACGATAAACGGCTTTTACTTCTGCCAACTTGGGGGTCCAAGCACGCTCGGCAGGAATCAGACCATTGTTTACGAAGTTGCCCTGTGTAGGACCTCCGAAGTCGTAACCAGCATAATATTTGGGTGCACCATTTTGGGTGATCTTGCCCGACTTGAGCTCGGCTGCCTTATAAATGCTTTGGTCTACCCAGTCCCAAATGCAACCGCCAATGCCGTATTTCGATGACATGATAGCGTCCCAATACTCTTTCATATTGCCATTGGCATTACCCATTGAGTGGGCATACTCGCACATGAAGTAGGGTTTGCGGTCTCTATTATTGTTAGCATCGTTCTTTGCAGCGTCTACGGTGGGATACATCACACTGAAGAGGTCGGTGTAACTTTCCCATCCACGGGTAGCTCCTTCGTAGTGAACAGGACGACTTGGGTCAAGCTTCTTCAAGAAATTGTAGGTGGCTTGCAAGTTGGCACCTGTACCGCTTTCGTTACCCAAGCTCCAGAAGATGATGCTGGGGAAGTTGCGGTCGCGCACTGCCATGCGCTTGGTGCGGTCGATAAACTGCGGGCGCCATGATTCATCCTTCATAATATTCTTAGCACCATAGAACCAGTTGTAGTGACACTCTACGTCGGCTTCGTCCATTACGTAAATGCCATAATAGTCGAACATGGCGTTCATCTTTGCCTGACGGGGATAGTGGCTAGTACGTACGGTGTTGATGTTGGCTTGCTTCATCATGGTGACGTCGCGCAACATGGTGGGCACGTCTATTGAGCGACCATGTGCAGGGTGGGTGTCTTGGGTATTTACACCACGGAAGATTACGCGCTGACCATTAATGGTTACTCTACCATTTGCGATGGCTATTTTGCGGAAACCATATTTTGTAGCAAATGCCATTTCCTCTTGGTTGTCGGCATTGAGCTGTGCCACTTCTACGGTGTAGAGGTTGGGGGTCTCAGCGGTCCATGCTTCGAGTTCAGAAAGGTTGTTGAGATCTACGTTAAGCACCTTCACGGTGTCGCCTTCAGCAAAGGCAAAGGCTTGTGTAGCCTCAGCCACTTGCTTACCTTCGGGCGAAATTAAACGTACACGTACTTGCTTGTTGGCTACCTTGGCTTCGGGATTTGCCATTTCTACACTGACATTTACGTTTGCCGAGGTGTAGGGTGCTGCCAAATCGTCTGTGATCACGTGGTCGCGCACGTAAGTAGCAGGAGTGGCATAGAGGTATACGTCGCGGTGAATACCACTCATGCGGAACATATCTTGGTCTTCCAAATATGAGCCATCACTAAAACGAATGACTTGTACTGCCAAGTTGTTTTCGCCTTTGCGCACCTTATCGGTGAGGTCGAATTCTGCATCGTTGTTTGAACCTTCGGTGTAACCTACATATTTGCCATTGAGCCATACGTAGGCTGCGCTATAAATGCCATCGAAGTGGAGGATTACGCGCTTTCCGTTTTCCCATGTCTCGGGCAATGTAAAACTGCGACGGTATGAAGCCACCGAGTTTTTGATGCCGTAGCGCATGTTGATTTCGGGATACTGATCTTCGAAGGGATATTGGTCGTTGATGTAGTAGGGGGTACCATAGCCCTTCATTTCGAGGCACGAAGGCACGGTGATAGTGTCGCCCCATACTTTATTGTCGATGCTATCGGCAAAGAAGTCGAGAGGACGGTTTGCTACATCTTGGTCCCAACGCAAACGCCAAATGCCATTGAGCGAGAGCCATTCTGCGCCCTTAGGGTCTACCCAGGGATGTGCATAGCGCTCTTTGTCGGCATGCAATGCCTCGGTGTTGGCATAGGGCATATAGGTGGCATGGGGATCGAGTTTGTTTATGCCAAACACGGTCTCGTTCTCCCAATCGTTGCGTACGATTTCGCCTTGCGGAGTGGTTTCTTCGAGTGTGAACTGAATGGTCTTTTCGTTTGTGGGTGTTTCGTCTGAGACATTGAGTGTTGATCCCTTGTCCATGAAGCGACGGGTCTTCTGTTTGGTCCACACGATGTTGTAGGTGTTTTCAACACCCTCAACAGCCACAAATGTGAAACGCTGATTTTCTGAATTCACATCAGCATCCCACTGCACGGCATTATACCATTTAGGTGACCCCGGTGCAGCATCAATGGCTTGGGTATTGTAGTAGGAGTTGACAATAATAAATTCATTGTCGTTACCCGTACTTTTCAACGTCCATTTTTGTCCAGCCTTTTTATCAGATTGTTTTTGGAAAACGATTGAGGCATCTTTTTCTTTTTTATCGCCATTTGCCAAGACATTTCCCGACGAACAGCTACGAATGTAGTAGGTTTTCCCTTCACTGAGTTGTGCCCAAGTGCAGAGAGCCATGCTGTAAAAAACAAACAGGGCAAGTAGTTTTTTCCACCTAAATGCACTGCGCAATGAGTTTTTATGCATCATGTTGTAAAATTTAGAAAAGTATTTTTGTTAGATTTATTTTCATTGTAAACAAAAGGTGTATGTAGATCTTGTATCCTAAGCGGACTTTTTACACCAACTTATCGCTGCAAATTTACACGAAAAAGCGTGGTGAACCAAATAATTAACAGTGAATTGCGACGAACAGGGGTGTTTTAACGATGAATCAGTGTGGTTCTAAAAATTCGGGATGGGAATCAATATGGAAATTACTTATGTTTAAGAGACGTTATAAGGAATTACCTCGTTAAGGGGAATCTATTTAACCATGCCCCTTATCAATGACAAAACCGATAAAAACGTAATTCGCCCTAGAACCCAAAAAAGGAGTATGGATTTCTCCACACTCCTTCTATCTTTTTTAGGATATAAACTGTGACTTATTCAGCAGCAGTTTCTTCCTCAGCCTCGTCAACAAACTTGGTGTAACCACCGTTTGCAAGAATGTTGTACCACTGAATGAGCTTGCGAATATCGCTATCGTGTACACGGTCACGGTCGTAATCGGGCACTACGCTTGCCATAAAGTCAGCAAGTTCTGCCTTGTCAGCCTTTTTATAATCAATAGCTGTAGCCTTGCCACCTTCTTTGTCTGAAATGGCTTGGAAGATTTCCATCAAAGGTTTGTCGTCCTCGTTGGTATACATTGAAACATCGTTGAGCGAAGTTACACGATCGCGAGCACCTGCGGGTAAACGCTTCTTATCGGGAGATACGGTTTCAACAATGAGCATGCCACGACCCTGAGAGATCAAGCGATAAAGACCGGGCTTGCCTGCAATAGCCAAAATTGTGTCTTGCATTGTGTTATAATCTTATATTTGTTTGTGATTTATGATTCGGTTTAAGACTTTGTGGGGCAAAACTTTCTTGCTTCACACTTGCCTTGCATGTGCAAAGGTAATTATTTTTTCATAACGAAACCCTTTTAGCCACACATAAATACATTTTGGCTCATTTTTTCGAGTGATGCTAAGCACTAGGGGCGTGAATTGCCCATAGTTAGCAAAAACTAATTGCTAAACGATGGGCAATTTTAATTATCTACACATAATAGGCGATAGTCAACCTAAAGCGTCGAAAAAAACACATACTTATTCAAAGCCATTTTATAACATCAAAACAGGGTTTCTATTTAATTCTGAACACCTATTTAAGCATTTACTCTCCCACCCTACTCGTTTACAATCACCGCATCGGCTAATTGCAACTTTCGAGCTTCGGGCAATTGTAAGTCCATCCATGCTTGTGCCTTTTCTTGACTGATATGGTCGCGTGCCATAAGTCGGGCGGTTTGTGTGGCATGACTTACATGTACCAATACCGAATAGTCTACCAAACGGTCGAAACCTGACTCAAATAGTAAGGCACACTCCATAAACACGGTATGCGTTGTGGGCAATGCCAATAAACGGTCGAGCGCAATTACTTTATCTTCCCAAGTTTTTTCGGACAACGCATTTGTTATTGCCTCTACCTTTGCGTTTTCACATTCTCCGTGTTGCTGACAGAATGCAGCAAAAGCCTCTGCCACACGCGGATGTACGATGGCATCAACCCGATGTGCAAACTCAGTACCTTGACAAAGATAAGCTGCTAATACTGACTTCACTAACTTGCCTTCGGCATCATATACATCGTTGCCCACTAATTGGCGCAGTTCGTGCATCACATCAGGATGTGTGCGAATGATGCGTTTTGCCTCGTCGTCGCAATAAAAAATGGCATGTCCTGCTGCCTCTAATTGGCGACAGATGTAACTTTTTCCGCTGCCTATGCCGCCCGTGATGGCTATGCGTTGCACATGATTCTTCGTAGTACCAAAAAGTGTATCATTCATTGTCGGAGCCGTCTTCTGCTATTTCTTCAATAATATATTCTACATCTTGCGGATGAATGCGCACATGGCTCACACCCGCAGGGATTGTTTTAAGCGATAAGTGACACGAATTTGTGCGATTTTTAAGCAAATCTTCGTAGTTCACTACCAACACAAAATTCTCGCTGGTGATGCTACGATACAAGCCCATGCCCACCTGGAAGGTGACGTTTACTGTTGCAGGAAAAGTGCGCAGTTGCTTTGAAGCAGGGAAGTTTACTTGTTGCACAGGCACTTGCACCGTTTTTTCTACCATACGGTCAATACAGAAGGTCAGTTCGACTGCCGAGGGCTCAAACTTAGCTCCACGCACTTGTGCAAATGGCACTGTGGTTCGTGTGGTGTCTGTAAGGTTGCGCAAAGTCAACGGACGTGTATAAGCAGCAGTAATGGTGTCGAGTTGTTCTTTCGCTGCATAAACCGTCACTGAGTCATAAGCCAAACCGATGCTTGCAAGCGTGTAAAGACGCCCTGTGCGCACATCGCCTTGCACCACTACGGGCACACGTTTGCATTGTCCGTAGTTATAATAAAAGTCTAACACATCGGGTTTGAAACCATACATTTGTGTGCTTGCCAATAATTGCGTAGCTATCTGTCTGCTCAGTTCGCTGCCTTGAATGGTGACGTGCCCCGAACTGTTTGAATAGGCATTAAAGTCTACCACTACGGGTTTAAATCGGCGCGTATATCGGTAAGTAAGCAGCACACTTCCCTTGTCGCGTAGGGTGACATGTACATACTCGGGCAAGTTTGTGGTAATCACCACATTATTGGGCACATTACGCATTTCGATGCGCACATCAAATTCTTGTTCATAAGTTTCGTTGAGTGCTTGTAACACCCAGAACGTGGTGCTTAGCACAAGGAAGAAGATGAATATGAAAGTTTGGCGATTCCACATCCACGAGAGCCACTTTCGCCTCATCCAACGCGGTGGGGTTATCCAAGGGCGACGCTCGTTTTGCGACTTTTTATCGGCTGCCATAGGGGATTTTCTTTAGAGATATTATATCATAAAAACACAAAAGGCTCCGCCCAACGGTCTGTCCGCTCAGGGCGGTCGGTGGGACGAAGCCTTTGTATTTTATTTTATAGCTACGCTACATCTTTTGCACAAGATGCAGTTTACTTTTTACCAGCAGTTGCCACAGGGTTGATAGCTTCTTTAGCGAAAACGATTTTTACGCCAGTAGCTACTTCGAGTGTCACTGTGCCTTCTTCGGCATTGATATTTTTAATAGTGCCGTGAATACCGCCAATGGTAACTACGTCCTGACCTACTGTGAGTGCATCGCGAAACTTTTGAATTTCCTTCTGCTTTTTATTCTGCGGACGAATCATGAAGAAATACATGACAGCGAAAAGCACCACCATCATGATAATCATTGAATAACCGCCACCTTGCTGAGCAGCATTTAAAAGAATTGTGTTCATTGTTGTAAAAATATTGTTTTGGGGGGATTAATTCTTATTTTGAAGGAGTTGCCTTGGGGGCTGCATTTTTCTTAATGCGCACCTTGGTGATGCGTCCTTCTTCTGAGAGTTTTTTAACGATGCCGTCGAGCATACCATTAATATACGACGAACTGCGCGGTGTGCTATACACCTTTGCAATGTCGAGATATTCGTTGAACGTAACGTTCAAGGGGATTGAATCGAAAGTCAAAATTTCGGCCAAGGCAATCTGCATGATAATTACATCCATGAAAGCCAAACGACTAAATTCCCAATTCTTTGTGTTGGCACGAATAATTTCGCGTAACTCTGCGCCACGTTCTAATGTAGCAGCAAAGAGTTTACCAGCAAATTGTCGGTCTTCGTCTGCTGCATAAACGGGCAAAAGCTCTTGTTCGGGGGTGCTCGTTTCGGTGAATCGCTTGATGGTCTTCATCACGAAAGAGTCTACCACCTGCTTGTCATCGTTCCAATAGAGCGAATGTTCCTCGAGCATTGCGTCGATTGCATCGTTATTGCACACAAATGTTTTGTAGAGTTTGCGCACCACCTCACGGTCGGCTTCATACGAGAAGTCTTCCATTGTAATGTAAAGCTGGTAGATGTCGCTTTCAACGAATTGGGTGTAGAGCTTCTTTACAATAGCGTCCTCTTCGGGCCACTGCCCCTTGTTGCTTTCCAGGAAGTCAATCAGCACCTTGTTCTCTGCCAACTGACAAAGAAACTTATTGTGCGCCATCTGGCTATCGGGCGACACGCCACCCACTACGTTGCCAGTACGCTTTTCACGTGACAAACGAACTGCCTCTTTGCGTTCACCGACTTTCTTAACTTCTACCAACAGCGTGAGCAAATATTGGTAGAGGTCGTAAGCCTTTTGAAGCGAAAAAGACAATTCCTTCTCAGCTACTTCCAGCGTCTTGCCTTCGTTCTGGTAATACGAGTATACGAGCTGAACCACTTTCAGCCTAATCAGTTCTCTGTTGATCATATCGTAAAGGTACCTATGTTTTAGAGTGCAAAGATAGCGACGTATTGGGGATGGGCAAAACAAACAACCAAAAATATTTCATTTTAAATGTCACGAAGTGTTATATAGAGGGCATAAAGATATGCGCAGTGTGCAAAAACGAATGTAATTTTTTGAAAAGTAAAAGAGGTAAGGGATGGCTGTGTGTATGTTACAATATTTGCACATGCACAGCACGTTTCTTACCTCTTTTTTTGTTATAAACCATAACGGCACTTCACCGCACGGCAATTACACATCAAAACTTTTTCTTCAGCCATTGCACAGCTTTCGTCAACGCATTGTCGCGCTTTGCCTTAAAATAGCTGTTGTAAGTTTCGGTTACATGCACATCGGGTGCAAAACCCTTGCCCACAAATTCTGTGCCATCGGCTGCATAATCGTGTTTTGAGCAAATATTGGCGGCACAAACACCTGGAATTATCGATACCAATACGCCATTGCCTGTACTACCTCCTGTGCTCTCGCCCACCAAGGTGCAATTTCCTGTGGCACGCATCACAGATATAAAGTCCTCGGCAGCCGAGAATGTGCCACGATCTACCAACAATACCACGGGCTTAAGATAGAGTTTAAACGTGTCAGCCTCACCATGTCGCCACACGCTGCCCTCGGCATGATACACCTTTTCGGGATAACTCCACGAGGCAAAGGCTGGAATATATTGACGACTCTCCCAAGCACCTGTCAGCAAACTGTCGGCATAAAAATGCTTAGCAATGTAATCTGCGTTGACAGAGCTTCCACCATGATTGCTACGAATGTCTATAATTAGTGCACGTGTTTTCAATATTTCAGGATAAACCTTATCAAACTCTTTAGTCAAACGTCCGTCCATGAAATTGGATATTTTCATATAGCCAATGCCGTTTTCTAACTCTTTATACGTCATTAGCTCGGGTTGTTGGCTATTATACAAGTCGAAGTTGTTACCCTTAAAATCATAGGTGATATGCAACGTTTTCTTGCCATCGCGCAGCTCTACGGTCATAGGCTTTGTGCCAAAACACTTTGTCAGCTCCATGCCGTCGTAGGTTTCGTGCAAACGCCATTGTTCTGTCGAAGCCGAAATATAAGGCATCACTTCGCGCTGTGCATAAACCTGCACGTCCTCGCCATCAATGCTTACCAACTCTTGTCCACGGCGCATGCCTTGCTTCACAAAGTCAGAACTATACACCTTGTCGACATACACTTTTCCGTCTACCCAACGTGTGGCAAAAGGCATGTTTTTTATATCTTGCGGATAGTAGCTATACACATAGGTGTGTCCATCGTTAAGCGTTGCTGCCATGCGCTGCAACAAGCGCACTGCTTCGCCATCGACCGTCGTTGCCTTTATTTGTGGAATCATGGCTACATACAAGCTGTCCCAATTCACTGCCACACGATCCATGAACACAAAGTTTTGCTTCACACTGCTCCACAAATGGCTCAAGCCCAATAATCTGCGTGTTGGTGCATCAATGCTACCCCAATTATCGGGACGATGTGCCACCCCTTTGTAATAACTTATAAGATGCCAGTCTATAGGCACACAAAATTCGTCTTCAAGCTTTTTAGCCTTCAAAAAATAAAGCGTACCATCTTCCCATCTCAATCCGTAGAACGTCTTGCAATATTCCAACCCCATATCCGCACGATCACTTTTTAGAATAACGTGCGTATAAGGTCTATAGCCGTCGAACACCTTTAAGTAGCGTTCTAAATCGGCTCTATTTGCCTTTCTCAGTGCCAGACGTGTGCCCACGGTCCAACCACGGCCCTCGCCTTGTCTCCAAGAAAATCCCCTTACGCTTCGTTCCCATTCGCCTGTGTAGCGCACAGGAGTTTTCGTAACTTTCGGATTTGCCAATAACTCTTTATAAATGGCATCAACCGCCGTCGTGTCAATCTCGCTTGCCCAAGTTGTCATCGCGCAAACCAAGGCAAAAAGCAACAAAGTTATTTTTTTCATTTTACGTTCTATTTTGGGGGGATAATTATTCTGCATTCAGAGCGTTTTTACCGTCTAATTAGTGCCGAAAGGATGTACATCTGCATCATGCTTACCGCACGCGCATTTTCACCCCCATTGGGAATGATAATATCGGCATACTGCTTAGTAGGCTCAATAAACTCATCGTGCATGGGCTTGAGCACATTGCGATATTTATCGATAAGCATTTCGAGCGGATGGCCACGTTCTGCAATGTCGCGCTCTATCACACGTAACAAACGTTCGTCGGGCTCAGCGTCGACAAAGATTTTAAGGTCCATGAGGTCGCGCAACTTTTTGTCGTAGAGTGCCATGATGCCCTCTACAATAATCACGTCGTGTGGCTCTACATGCACCGTTTCTTGCTGACGGGTGCAGGTGATGTATGAATAAGTGGGTTGCTCAATGGCATTGCCCTTACGCAATTCCTCAATTTGATGTGCCAACAAGGGCCATTCAAAGGCATCGGGATGGTCGAAGTTGGTTTTCTTACGCAACTCCTCGGGCACGTCCCATTGTGCATTGTAATAAGAGTCTTGCGGAATAACTGCCACCGTGTTTGCAGGCAGTGTTTCTACTATTTTTTTTACTACTGTGGTCTTGCCTGAGCCTGTACCTCCAGCGATTCCAATAATAAGCATAAACTATCTTTCTTTTTAGTGTTTTCAATGTTTTAAATCACAAAGGTAACATTTACCTTGTATTTTGCAAAGTGAAACATACAAGAATTTATTTTTGCCATGATAATAGTGTTTTTGGGGTTAGTAAATAGCTCCAAAATGCGTTCTGTGTTCCTTCGGAATGATATCGGAATGTCTTCGGAATCCTTGTCCGCCAAAATGGAGCGTGTATTAGCAAGCTTGCGAGTGCAAAGTTACAACGCGAAAAAGGG